>CAYQOH010000030.1:0-19804 GCA_964419075.1 uncultured Opitutaceae bacterium
CCGTGCCCGAGGCACCCGTTGCACCAGTTGGGCCCGTGTCGCCCGTAGCGCCTGTCGGCCCTGCGGGACCCGTTGCCCCTGCCGCTCCGGTTGCGCCCGTGGCGCCGGTTGCGCCGGCAAGGCCGGCGAGGGTGACGGAGCCGAGGTTGCCCATGTCATCGACGACGACGGCCTGCTCCATGCCGGCGTCCACCGGGGTGGCCCCGTAGATGCCCGCGATGTACGTGGCGGTCTGCGTGCCCTCTGTTCCGATGCGGATCGTGTTGCCCTCGCCGGCCACGCCCGGATCGAATAAGTCGATGTTGTTGTCTCCTGTCGTCAGGTTGCCCCCGGCCTCGAAGCCTACGGCAATGTTGTACCCGCCGGTCGTATTGGACTGCAGCGCGAATGCGCCGACTCCCGTGTTGCTCACGCCATGCGTGCTGGCCGTCAACGCGTTGTTGCCCACGGCGGTGTTGGCGCCGCCATCCAGTTCAGAAGCGAGGGCCCCGGCGCCATCGGCCACGTTCAGCTCGCTACTCGTGCTTGCCGCCAGGGCATGGTAGCCCGTGGCCGTGTCGAAAAGGCCGTCCACGTTCGACGCGAACGCTCCCACGCCGCTGGAGGTGTTGAAGAAGGCGTCGGTGACGACACCCGACCCGTTGAGGCCGTTGGCGCCCGTCGCACCGGTTGCGCCCGTGGGGCCGGTCGGGCCCTGCGGGCCCGTCGCGCCAGCCGTGCCCGAGGCACCCGTTGCACCAGTTGGGCCCGTGTCGCCCGTAGCGCCTGTGGGTCCCGTGAGGCCCGTTGCGCCTGTCGCGCCAATGCCGCCCAAGCTGGCTACCGTAACGGAGCCCAGGTTGCCAAGATCATCGATCGTTGCGATCTGCTGGCTTCCCGAGTCGTTATTGCTCGTCACGCCCCATACACCAGCGAGGTATGCCGATGTCTGGGTCCCCTCGGTTCCAATGCGAATCACGCCGCTGTCCCCGGCAAGACCGGGGTCGAAGATCTCAATATTGTTGTTGCCCGCGACGACGGCTGATCCGGCGTTTGCGCCTATGCCGATGTTGCCGGAGCCCGTCGCCAGATTGAGCGCCTTGAAGCCGACACCCGTGTCGTTTGAGCCCGCCACATTGCTAAAGACCGCCTGGCTGCCGATCGAAGTGTTGTTCGACCCGGTTCCTAGGCTTGCATTGGCTCCGCCCTTGGAGGCTTGAAAACCTATGGCGGTATTGTCGGCGCCGGTCGTGTTGTTCCTGAGTGCGCTGAAACCGACGGCCGTGTTGTCGGCCGCCGTTGTGTTCTTGAAGAGCGTCGCGAAACCCAGGGCCGAGTTGAAGCTGCCGGTCGTGTTGTTGAAGAGCGCCTCGACGCCGTCGGCCGTTAGTTCGCTGCCGGTCGTGTTGTTAAGGAGGGCCGCGTAGCCATGGGCCGTGTTCAACGCGCCGGTCGTGTTGTTAAGGAGGGCCGCGTAGCCCGTCGCCGTCAGTTCGGTCCCGGTCGTGTTGGAATAGAGTGCCGAGAAGCCGGTGGCCGTGTTGTAGGTGCCGGTCGTGTTGCTGAAGAGGGAGGTGACGCCGGTCGCCGTGTTGAAGCTCCCGGTCGTGTTGCTGTTCAGCGTTGCGTCACCGGTCGCCGTGTTTTGGACGCCGCTCGTGTTGAAGTACATCGAGAGGTAGCCCGTGGCCGTGTTGTTGGTGCCGGTGTTCGTGCCGTTGCCAAAAGTCAGGATTCCCGTCCCGGTGTTGGTCTGGGCGTGAAGCGCGCCGCAAACGAGCAGCGCGGCCGCCGAGCCTACGATCTTTGTGAATGCCTTGGTCATAGTCTTCATTTTTGAATGTCCGCAAGGGACCGCCATCAGTTGTGGTAAATTACGCTCGAACGAAGGAAGTGGAGAAATGAGGCCGCTGGAATTGCACCTCTTTTGCGCATCGAATGAGAAGCGCATAAGGTATCGTGATACAATCAATTAGTTGCAGTACGAGTGCCACGGCACGGCGTCGGTAATGCGCAGCACGAATGTAGTGGTTGTAGGCCTCGGCGACCTCGGCAGAACCCATTTGACGCCTTCGAATCTGGCCAGAGTTCGGCTCGGCCTAAATTGCAACCCTCCGGAGAAGACTTAACGCCCCGCAATAATTCTCTAACATCATTTATTGCCAATATCTAATGACATGCCACCAGGGCAATGGTTCTCGGGCGAGCGGCTGGAATTCAGCTGAAGAAGTGCTCGCACGACGGATCGGACCGTATGACGTGCCGATCGGCGCCAAAACGGGCATTCGGCATGTGCGGGACCGCAATTATCTCGTCGGCGACCAGCTCTTACGGGGACCTTTGCATCGTCTCCATCAGTCTTCTTGCTGCGTCATTCCCGGGCTGGAGCCCCAGGACAATCTCAAGGTGCGCCCGCGCATCGGCCCGTCGACCTGGCAAACCCAGCAAGGCGACGGCGAGCTTGTAGTGTGCCGCAGCAAAGCGCGGCTCCAGGCGCAGAGTCGCTTCAAGTTGGGCCACCGCATCGTCCAGCCTTCCCGGCAGACGCAAAAGGACGCTGCCAAGCCTGTAGTGGGCCTGGGCGAATTCCGGCTTTAGGCGCAGCGCCTCCTCAAACCTCGAGATCGCGTCAAGGCTGCGACCCTGCGCATCCAGGGCGTAACCCAGATTGACGAGGATCTCCGCGGAGTTGGGCTCCAGTCGCAATGCCGCCTCGTACTGGGCAACCGCATCACCAAGCCGCCCCGGCACACCAAGCAAGGCGTCGGCCAGATTGTTGTGCGCCGAGGAGAAATCGGGTTTCAGGCGCAGGGACTCCTCGTAGTGGGCGATCGCGTCGTTCAGCCTCCCCGGGACCTGCTCAAGCGCGATACCGAGGCTGTTGTGCGCCTCCGGGTAGTCCGGCTTGAGGTGCAGCGCCTCCTCGTACTGGGCGATCGCCTCGTTGAGCCGACCCGGAGTGTTGAACAAGGCGTTCCCCAGGTTGTAATGCGCTTCCGGATAGTCCGGCTTTAGGCGCAGGGCCTCCAGGTATTGGGCTATCGCATCATTCCTGCGTCCAGGCGAGCTGAACAGGGCGTTGCCAAGGTCGTTGCGCACTTCCGGGCTAGTCGGCTTAAGGCGCGCGGCTTCTTCAAGATGGCCGATTGCATCGCTCAAGCGTCCCGGCACATTGAGCAACGCGGTGCCCAGGTTGTTCTGCGCGTCGCCAAAGTTCGGCCTTAGCCGCAGCGCCTCTTCGTACTCGGCTATCGCATCAGTCAGCCGACCCGGGGTCTTAGTGAAGGCGTTTCCCAGGTTATAGTGCGCTTCAGGATAGTCCTGCCTAAGGCGCAGGGCCTCCTTAAACTGAACGATGGCGTCGCCCAGGCGCCCGGGAATGGCCTCCAGCGTCAAGCCCAGGTTGTTGTGCGCTCGGACGTTGGCCGGACACTTGTCAACCGTGTCGGACCAGATTGCCAGTTCGCTCGCGTAATCCTGATTCCGCCGGACGGTGCCGAGGCCCAGCCCAACCGCGACGGCGCCGAATGCCAGAAGGCTCCAGCGCCCCACCGCGGCGTAGGCGCCAAGGACGGCCGCCGCGGCGATCCCCGCCAGCGGCAGGTACATTCGATTTTCGGCCATCGACTGCCCGATTATCGGGACGACGCTCGAGGTCGGAGCCAGGATCAGGAGGAACCAGCACGCAGCAAACCCGAGCGCAGGCGCGCGCCGCAGTGAGACGACGGTGGCAATCAGCATCGAGGCCAGGAGAATTACGTAGGGCCATGTTGCAGCGAGACGTGAAGGTTCGTACCATCCATAATCGAACACGAGGGGATTTGGCCAAAGTGTGAGAAGGAGGTATTTTATGATCACCCGGCTCTCGGTCAGCCCGTATGCCCACCAAGCGATCCCGGATGCATAGCCGACACCCACGTGACGCAGATTCAACGCGCGGACACCGAGGGGAATGCAGGCTGCGATCATCGCAAGGTAGAGAGGCCAGCGAAGGCGCCACGCCTGTCGGAATCCCCCGGAAAAGAAGGTTCTATCGTAAAGAAAGACCAGCAGGGGGGCCGTGACGATCACCTCCTTGGACCCGGCGCCCGCAAGGAGCGAAAGGACCGAGACCGTAAACCAGATTGAACGGCGCCGCCCGCCGCTTGCCTCCGCCCCTCGCGCGAAGCAGTAGAGGGTCAGCAGATAGAACAGACCCATGAGCGATTCGGCCCGCTGGGACACGTACGTGACCGATTCCGTCTGAATCGGATGCCAGGCCCAGGTGGCGCTTACGGCGAGTGCCAAAGCCGAAGCAGCCGATCCGAAGCGCCTGGCGAGTACTGGGCGAAGCAACGTGCGTCGCACCAGCGCAAAGAGGGTCCAGGCGCCCAGCACGTGAATGAATAGGTTGACCAGGTGATATCCGGGGACCGCAGTGCCGCCCGCCGCGTAGTTCAGGGCATAGGACAGATTGAGGAGTGGCCGGCCGGCAACCGGGGCGTCGCTGGGAGGGGAAAGGACGCCCCAAGCCGGCAAAATACTGCGGATCGATGGATTATCCGTTATTGCCGGGGCGTCGTCCTGGATCAGGGGGACGGAAAGCGTATGACTGTAGATCGCGGCCGTCCCTGCAGCGAGAATGGCGCAACACACGAAAAGCGGCCAGTCGATGCCTCGAGTCGGGGTGCCATTTCGCAACGGATCGACCTTGGTCGCAGCCGGAACGGGAACGGACGGTGATGAAGAAGCCGGCTGCCTTGCGCTGGAAGTTTCACTTGCGCGCACTCTTGCGGCCCGCCCATGGTGTCCATTTTGCCGCATGGCGCAGACGTTAGCGCGGTGGCCTTGCACGTCGCAAGATCAACGACCTTAGATCGATGCGGCGCCCGCATGCCGTCTACGCCCCTGCCTGACCTGATATTGTATGGGTCCATGCGTTACCTGCGCCACATGCCTGGTGCCGTCCAGCCGTTCACTTCGCGCTTGCGCTGCAGGCCCCAAGGCGGCTCTTTTGATAGTTCGCTTACGCACCCGTAGCTCAATTGGATAGAGCATCTGACTACGGATCAGAAGGTTTGGGGTTCGACTCCCTACGGGTGCGCCACTTTGGGTCTAGGAAAAAGATTGGGGACAGGCGTGGATGTATGGGTTGATGGTTTGGGTTAGCCGCACTGAGCGATAAATAGGGGATCAAAAGGGAACGGGGTAATTACCGTCCTAGATTTCAAAACGCCTGAGGGGCTGAATCAGGCCGCGTGCCGGTACCTTGCTAGTACCAGCCCGGGTTCGTCCTTACCGGGGTCGATGACGCAATACCGCAGAGCACACGGCGCCGATAGAGCCAAGGAGTGCCCCGAGAAGACCGACGTCAATCGCGAGTCCGAGTACCTGGTCCCACTGGCCGAAATGCGGCAAGCCTCGCATCCATCCGATCAATTCGTCGACGGCGCCTCCTTTGGTCACCAAGAGTGTAACCTCGCCAATGAGCATGCTGGCAAGCACGCCGCCCTGATTCTGCCCCCAAGGGAGCAGGCGCGCCCTGAAGCCTGCCCCCGCCACCAACTGATGAGTGCTCCCCAAATCAGGGAGTTGCTGAGCAGGAGTGCCACCACAGGGTATGGAATGCCGCCCTTCCAGGCAAAGGGCACCGAGACCACTGTCGCGAGCCAATAGCCCCAAACGAGTGCGCCCGCTCCTCGATGGCTAGTGACGCCCAGCCAAGGGCTCTTCACGCCGGTGAACGAGCACTCCGTCAATTCGTTGGCAATAACAGGACGGCCGCCTACCGATGTGCCCTTATCCTAGTCGTCACGTTCATCGAAACGCCAGCCGCCGCGGCCTGGAAGGCATTTTGTGGTGAGGACAGAACCCGCTACGCAGAACCCAAACACTTACCTTGAGGGCAGGGGAGTATGCTGCAATTAGGGATGTATGAGCGACCGTTTTGTACTTGTGACAGGGGCCACGGGATTTGTGGGCAAGCAGTTATGCCCAATGCTGGTGCGGAATGGTTACAGGGTTCGTGCGACCTCCACCCGGGCCGTCACGCCGGCGCCGTATGGACAACCCGAGATTGAATGGCTTAGGGTGGGTCCAATTGGTCCTCTGACGAATTGGGAGAACGCGGTAGCGGGTGGCATCACTCACGTCGTTCATCTTGCCGCAGTCGCGCACCGCGTAGGCTCAAGGGAGGAGGTCGACGCAGGTGCTTACGACGAGGTCAATCATCAGGGGACGGTTGGCTTAGCACGAGCGGTGGCGCGAACTCCGTCGATAGAGCGCTTCGTATTCATGAGCTCCATCGGGGCAGTGACCAGCCTATCTGATGTGCCGGTCGACGCTAAGACGCCTTGCCGTCCCGATACTGCCTACGGGACCAGTAAACTAGCGGCGGAAATGGCGCTCCAGCGCGTCTTTGCCGACACGCCCAAGGAATGGTGCATTTTGCGGCCCTCGCTGTTGTACGGGCCGGGTAACCCGGGCAATATGGCGCGCCTCTTGAGTCTGATAGGGCTTCGAATCCCCCTGCCACTCGGTTCGGTTCGCAATGAGCGGACGGTAATGTATGTAGGAAACCTGATAGACGCTGTGCGCGTGGCATTGGTGCACCCGGCTGCTGCTCGGAATGTGTTCTGCCTCGGTGACGTTCCAAATCTCTCAACTCCGGAATTGATGCGCGGCCTGGGGGCCGCATCAGGCGAGCCAGTGCACCTCTTCCCCTTTCCTGTTCCGGCTCTGAAACTAATGGGGAAGGCTGGCAGCCTGGTGAAGAACGTGACGGGACAGTCGGTGGGATTCGACGCTCAGGCGGTCGAGAAGCTCTGCGGGTCGTTGCCGGTTGACAGCTCCCAGTTTCGCACGAGCTGTGACTGGGCCCCCCCGTTTTCATTGCAGGAAGGTTTGCGGGCCACAGTAGCCGCTGGTGGCGCCGATCGGGACAAGGCGGCAGACGCCGAGGGCGGTGCATGAAATGGACTTCAAGCCCGTCACCCTCCTTTTCGCCTTGGCCGCAGGACGGTCGAAGGCCTCCGGCCTTCCGACTCGAAGCGTCTTGAATCATCACCCAAAGATCGATCGATCAGATCCGCGCCCGGGCGGAGAATGTCGTGGTGCGTGGACGAGGGTGGCCCAATGATGATCGCCATGAGCAGTCCTATGCGTCCAAGGGAAGCAGGGCACAAGGGGCGCACGGCCCCCCGTAGTTCTGGGCGCGGGGTTCGCGTGTTCGGCGCGATTGTGACGGCTGCCCCCAGGACGGTGCCATCGGAAGGTCGTTGGCCGGCGACTTCAGGGGGTGGCTCCAACGACCCCTTCACGGCCTGATGGACGAAACGGAGATCAACGAATGCTTCCGGCTCCTCAAGGTTCGGCGTGGCGCCGATCTTGCAGCGGTGAAACGGGCCTACCGACGGAACCTTTATCGCTGCCATCCGGACCGATTTCAGAACAGGCCGGATCTCCTCCCGGTTGCAGAGCAGAAGACCAAGCGCCTCGTTCAAGTCTACGGCGTCCTGGAGCAATGGTATGAGACGCATGGGGGCATTGATCCGGTCTCCCCGTCTTGGGAGTCGGAGCGCGGCTCCAGTCCGGCGGATCCGGTCCCGGATTCGCCGCGGGAGAAGGACCGAGTGGCTCCATGGTCCCGGCACTGGACGACGGCTGCTGCCGGAGCGGTGGCCATATGCCTGGCGCTTTCGGCATGGAAATACCTGAGCCGGTCGGAAGGGCCGTTCACTCCAAACGTTTCGCAGGCACTCGGGAAGGGGCCCGCCTCTCCGACCAAGGTCGCATTGGCCCGACCGGCGGCTCCGCCGCCTGAGAACCCTGGGAACCTGCAAGCCACCGTGGGCGTCAGGGCTGAAGAGCTGAGCGCGGCTTCCGACGCCCGCGAGAAGGCAAAGCGAGATTGGATCCAGGCCTACATGAAGGCCGGGGACCTGGAACTCGTTGCGTCAAGGGTAGAGTGGGGTGCGGCTCAGGCGCTGTATACGCGGGATGCCGTGAATGCCGCCCCGGAGATTGAGCATGCCCAACGGGAGACGGACCGCCTGCTTGGGCGGGCCAAGCTGGAGTCGGCCGCCTCCCGCGCGGCCTTCGCCAAGGCCGCCCTCGAGCAGGAAGAGGGCCTCAAGTCGGCCTATGACCAGTGGCTGCTGGGTCAAGGGAACGAGGCTGTCCTGCTAGTCCGGGAGATGCGCGAGAAGGATCATGCCACGATCGGGGCTCTCTCCGATACCGAGGATCCGCGGAGGATCTTTGAGTTTTGGACGGCCGACGAGGCGGGCGGCCCGGAGATCAACATAGCCGCGAAGACGGGCGTCACCGTGCTTCAGCCCGACGACCGCTTCTTCCCCCATTTCAGGTCGAACATCAATCTCTACCCCGAGGGGAAGCGCCTGGTGCAAATGATGGAGTCCATCATCGAGAGGCATCAGGAGCTCCATCGGGAGCTCGCGGACCAGGAGCTCGCCAGCAAGGCCGAAGTGGAGCACTGGGAGCAAATGCACCCCGTGAAAGCGCACGTTGAGGGCGCCTTGGCCGCAGTCCTCGACAGACGGAACCTGGCGGAGGACAGGCGTGGAAGGGCGCGCGCCCGTCTCGAACGGGCCACCCGCGCGGTATCTCTTCAACGTGCGGATGACGCCTTTGAACACAGCACGGAGGGCCGCGAGTGGGCGGCGCGGGTGATGAAGGCACGGGCCAATCTCTCCGAAGCCTCAAAAGAAGTGGCGGCCGCGGATTCCGTCGGCGCGACGAGGTGACGGGGACCTGCCCCGAGTCCCGCGGTCAGCCCGCAGAGGCTTGAAGGGTGTTCCGCTCTCGGGTCCGATCGACGGCCGCGCCGCGGCCCATTCCACGGTGCACCATTTTACAGGTCGCCAGAGACGCGTGTCTCGTCCAGAGGGTAGGGCACCGCCCGGCATCAGAAAATATGGACCTCCGTCGTTGGAATGAACCCGAGCCCTGCTGCGACTCCGAATGGGAGGCCGCCTACGAGCGATTCGAGACGCCGGCGCAGGAGCGTGAGAAGTTTCTCGCGCGGCTGAGGAGACTCGGAGCGGACCAATGGCCGCGGGACCTCGAGGTCGTCGACATCTTCTGCGGCCGCGGTGGCGGACTCAAGGCGTGGGAGTCGCTCGGCTTCGGACGGCTGGAGGGCGTGGACCTGTCTGAGAGTCTCTTAAGCCGGTATGACGGGCGCGCCCAGCTCTATGTCGGCGACTGCCGGAGGATGGCGTTCGCCGACTCATCGCGGGACGTGATCTGCGTGCAAGGCGGGCTGCACCACCTGCCCACGCTGCCGGACGACCTGGACGCCGTCGTCGCCGAGGTCCGGCGCGTCCTGAGGCCGAAGGGGCGTTTCGTCGTCGTCGAGCCCTGGCTGACACCCTTCCTCAGAGCGGTGCATGCGCTCTGCGACCAGCCGCTCGCGCGGCGGGCTTCGGCGAAGATCGAGGCCCTCGACTGCATGATCAAGCGCGAGCAGCGGACCTATTTCCAATGGTTGGCGCGCCCAGGCGAAATACGGGCCGCGCTCACGCCGGGCTTTGACACGTCCCAGGAGGTCGTCGCCTGGGGGAAACTCTACTGGGTCGGCACGAAGCGGCCGCCCGCATAGGGCGCCGCCAGCCAACCCGAAGGCCGCGCCTCGGCGCGCCCCTGCGCCCTCCTCACTTTGACTCGAGGCTTAGGATGCTGACCATGAAGCTGCTGAAAGAGATCTGGGCGGCCAGCCCCACCAGGGTGACCCCGGGAATGACGGCCCGCAGCGTGTGCTCATAGGCCAGCGGTCCGTAACCCTGTGCCCGCCAGTCGAGAAACACGGAGGCGATGAGGCCGAGGCCGATGATTGCCACGACCGCCGAGCCGATCAGGGCCTTCTCGAGGTTGAAGATGCGGTAGAAACCGGCGATGAACGCCCCGAAAGGCTTCAGGCCCTTCACGAGGGCGAAGGTGTGGGCGAAGATGCCGAGGAAGCAGCACTGCGTGCCGATCAGGACTAGGAGCGACGACACCAGCATCGTGTGGATGCCGAGCGTCGCGTCGCCGACTCGGACGGCGAAGAAGCTCGTTAGGCCCCCCGCGAGGCCGGCCGCCACAAGGCCGAAGCCGGGCACCAGGAAGAGCCAGTCCGGGCTGCAGAGCAGGAACAGGCGCAGCGTGAACCAGCCGTCGCGGAACGTCCGCAGGTGGGAGGGCCGTCCCTTGCGGCCGTCGCGGCGCAGCGTGATGGGCAGCTCGGCCGTGCGGACGCCCAACTGCGCCGCCTTGATGATCATCTCGGTCGCGAACTCCATCCCGGTGCAGCGCAGGTTGGCCCGGTCATAGAATGCCCGGGTGAACCCCCGCATGCCGCAGTACACGTCGTGGATTCGGGTGCCGAACATGATCCGGGCGAGAAGGGTCAGCGCGGGGTTGCCGATCCAGCGATGCGTGAGCGGCATGGCCCCGGGCTCGACGCGCCCTCCTCCCTTCGGCAGCCGGCAGCCCTGCACGAGCTCGTGGCCGGCGCGCAGCTCGCGGACGAAGTCCGCCAATTGGCCGAAGTCATAGCTGCCGTCGGCGTCGCCCATGATAATGTAGGGGGCGCGCGCCTCGGCGATGCCACCCGCGAGCGCGTTCCCATAGCCCCTGCGGGCGACGGCGACTACCCTCGCCCCGGCCCTTTGCGCCTCCTCGGTCGACCCGTCGGTGCTGCCGTTGTCCGCAAGGATGACCTCGCCCGCGATTCCGCCGCGCTCAAGCGCCTCCCGGGCCTCGCGCACGCAGGCGCCGACCGTGAGCGCCTCGTTCAGGCACGGGATGACGATGGAGACTTCGGGCGGGGTGTTGTTCACTTGCCGGCCTGATCAAAGCCCGTACAGGCGCGGGGCCGCGACGAAAAAATGGCCGTTCATGGGAGACACCCCGGCGGCTCAATGCGTCGCGGGCACCGGGTCGCCCCCGCGCAGGTTACGGCTGAGGAATTCGCGCGCCTCCTCGCGGCTGAAGGGTGCATTGATGAAGAGCCCGGGAAACGCGGCCTGGGCCGTGCTGAATCCCTGGTGATTGGTTCCCAGGTCGAAGAACGGATCCAGCGGGTCGAGCGGGTTCCTGAGCTCGGTCGTCCAGACCAGGCGGCCATCCATCCAGATGCAGAGGCGCTTCCGCAGTTTTCGCAGTTCGTCGGCAGGGAGGCGCCACTGGGTCCGCTCGGCCGTCACCGAGGTCATGGGGCCCACGAGGAGTTCGATGACGTGCTGCGGCTCGGGCGACGGGGTGAGTGCCTCCGAGAGGCCGCCCCCGATTGACCACTCGTCGGCGCCGAAGCGGATGCGATTGCCGGGCAGGACGCTCAGGTAGACCAGGGTGCCCGATCCGGTGGCGCCCGACGACAGGATCGGGAAGCTCCTGTCGGGCTGCTGCAAGGGCAGCTCGCAGCGTATCCGGAAAAGCCCGGTCTGCACGTGCTCGGGCAGTCCGGGCGCAGGCAGCCTCGACTGCGAAAGGATCTGGCCTGAAAAATCGGTCCTGCACGGGTTCATGGTCAGGTGGTTCCTGCCCACCTGGAGGCTCCATGGCGGCGCATCGTAGGAGCTCATCTTCCGTTCCAGGACGACCTGGCCATCCAGCTCCACGCGGATGGTGTTCTTCAGGTAGCTCAATTCGCGCTCCCGGTACCAGGCGGTAAAGGGAGGACTGAGCGGGGGGTAGAGGGCCCCCATGTCAATCTTCAGCGTGTAGATGTGGCCGGGAGCGATCGAGATCACGCCGGACGCCGGCCCGCTGTGGCCGCTGTGATCGCCGACGAGCTCGATCTGCCTGCCGCCTGCCCACTCGATGACATAGAGGGCATCGGTGTACTCCGGCGTCCCGGCGGAGAGGAGGGGCTCGATGCCGCCGACCGTTGGCGCCCTCGGAAACACCACCTTCAGCTCGACGGGACCAGCCTTGAAGATGCCGAGCTTCTCAAGCCAGTAGGCGGGGTAGTTGCTCACCGATTCCAAGGCGCGGAAGGTCGAGGTTCTCGTATTCTTGAACGCCTCGAATTCCTGCAGGCCGCCGAAAAGGTTGAACGCAACCGATGCCGCGACCAATACCCGGAATCCCATCCTCCAAATGAGCGAGGCGACACCGGCAGGCGCCGCGCTCTCCACGGAGCCCGCGATCAGCGCGATCGCCAGCACGAGGGCCGGCTGGCAGTCGACCAGATAGCGGTTTCCGCGAAAACCGATCCCGCTGACGGCCAGCACGACGGATGCGAACATCCAGGCAAGAATGCCGACATAAGCCCCGAGCGGCCCGACCCTCAGGCGCCTTCTCGCGAGGTATGCCGCCGCCGCGACGAAGGCGCCCGTGACCGCGACAATGGACTGTCCGCTAATGGTTTCGCCGCCGCGGTAGGCCGCGGGCCCGAAATAGGCCTGCTCGGGGAAGACGAACGGGAAGAAGGGGCTGAGTGTCGGGGGCGTGAGGTAGTACCAGTGAAGGTTCGGCCAGAGGTAGGAGGCGCTGAACATCGGCTTCTCGCCCCCGATGAAGTAATTCACACTGTAGGAGACCCCGAATTCGGAGATCCTTCCGAATCGCCCATAGTTGTAGAGCGCGAGGAGGGCGCCCACGAACGCTGCGGGCGCGGCGGCCACCGTCGCAACGCGCAGGAGCGTTCGAGTGAAGGACGCGCTGCCCCTCTCCCTCCTGGCCACAATCCATGCGGCGACCGCGATCACGGGGACGTTGAGGACGAGGTCCGGCCTGCAGCCGACCGCCAGAGCAAACGCCAGGCTGGCGAGAGCAAGCTCCAGGAGGGCCCTTCCCCTGCCGACGAGCGCCCGGTAGGTCCAGAACACGCCCGCGCACGTGAAGGCATAGCCGGCGGCAATCGCAACCTCGTAGAACATCGAGCGCGCAAGGAGCGAGGGCACGGCCGTCGCGAAGGCCAGGCTCGCAACCGCGGCCACCTGAAAGGTGCCGCCGGTCTTCCAGAGAAGATCCCGGGCGGCCATGCGCAGCACGCCCAGGGAGAACAGAAAGCCTGCAACCGCGAACAGGACGACAAGGACCCGGGGGTCCAGGTCGCCGCCGGTCGCCAGGGAGTAGGGAAGCAGGAACAGGGCGGCCGGCGTGACGCCGAAGTAAAGGTAGTACCGGCCCTTGAAGTAGCTCGCGTCGAGCAGGTAGTCGGCTTTGGACCTTACTGCCGGATCCTTGCTTTCCCGTCGCGGATCGGCGGCGACGTCCATGTAGAGGTGGCCCTTGGCAAACCCATGGACCAGCAGGCTGTAGTAGTCCGGTTTCGACCCCGTGTAGGTGTCCCGCGAGGTCATCCTGTCCCAACCGAGGCCCATCCAGACTATGAGAAGGATGCAGGCCGCCGCGGCGATCGACGCCGTGCGCCCGGTGCCGGTGCCTACGGCCTCACCGCCCGCTCCGCGCACAGGCGTCATGGGTACCGGGCCGGGCCGGCCTCAAGCGCAGCATGCCTTCCCGCCGACATGGGCACGGGTCGCAGACATCCCGCCTTGGGGCGGTCGCCTTCGGGGGAGTGCATAGGGGCATTGCAACGATTTCGCACTCGCGCCGCAACCCAAGGAATCTGGGGGAAACGACCCCCGGACGGCAGCGATGGAATGCGCGCGGGACCTGCGGCCACCGGACGGCGAGAAGAGGGCCGCACCAGTCAGCAGCCCGGGGTACACGCCCCGGGCACGGCAACGCATTGGGGTCGTCCAGCCGGCCTAACAACCCAGATTAGGGTCGGGAATGCGCCGCCTGGCGTCTTTGCGTTGCGAAGCTGCCGAAAAGGGTCTAGGTTCCCGACTGTCGGGTAAGCTCGGTTCAACTTGGCACTTTTCCCAAAGATTGAGACGGAGCGGAACCCCGCACCGCAGGCCCGGTGCAGGCGCCGGTTGCGGCTCGGTGGTTTCGATGACGCCCCGGGGCCTTGGTTTCCGCGGCCGGGCCTCGATCCTGCCGAGTTTGGACCACAGCTCCCGTTTCAACTACTCCAATGAACACACTACGACTGATGACGGCGGCATCCCTGCTCGCCTTCTTGGCTCCCCTTGCCTCCCGCGCCGAGCAGGCGCAAGGCAGGTCGCCCTACGCCCCGCTGGAGCCCTTGATCGGCGTCTGGTGGAATTCGTTGTCTCCCGACGGCGACGGGATCCCGCGCCACCAGGAGACGAGCTTCGCCTGGTGCGACAACCGCCAGGGCATCCAGTCCGACATATGGGTCGTGAAGGGCGACAAGCGGATCTCGCACACCTCCCAGCGCTTCGTCTGGAACCCGCAGGAGAGGAACTATGCGCTTCGTGGCACCTACAGGGACGGGGACCTCAGGGAGAGCGTGACGACGTTTGACGGCGCGGTCTTCTCATCCGACCTAACCGTCACCAGGAAGGATGGCACAACCCTCAAGGTGAAGATCCGGGCGAGGCTGTTCGGCGCCGACGCCATGTCGGCTAAGGTCTATGAGATGAGAGACGGCAAATGGGTAATGGACCGCGTGGTGCGCCTGGAACGCCGCGCTTCTTAGGAAACGCCGGCGGCCTCGGCCCCGACCGGGCCTGGGGAGGCGCCCCCCTCCTTCCCGCACCGGTAGTCCCGGTCCCGGGAAGCTCTGCTCGGGGTGTTCCGGAACCTTGCGCCCCGAGTCACTTGCCGGCCAAGCGTTCCACCTCCGCCATGATGCGCGACAGGGGGGCCAGCTTGTCGACGTAACACGACACCTTCTTGTTGAGGACGTCGCGGACGACCTTTGGGTCGAACAGAACCCCGGTCAGCAGCATCATCGGCGTGTCGGGCAGAAGGGTCTTCAGCCGATCGACCATCTCCAGGCCGTCCGAGTCCTCCAGTTGCAGGTCGGTGATCACCAGGTTCGGGACGTCCCGGCTCGCCACGGACTCCGCCTCGCGGGCCGTCGAGACCGCCGTCACCCGGTAGCCGCTCTGCGTGAGAAAGGATTCCAGCACCTCGCGGATGGAAGCTTCGTCGTCGACGATCAGGATGTGCTTTTGCATGGGCGCGGTTTGGTGTTCCTCTGTTCGGATCCCTTAGGTGGGTCTCATGGCTTACCTGTTTCTGCGGGCGGCACAACCTGGAGAATCACCACCCCGCCGACCACCTTGTCGCGGTCGCGCAGCGGAAACAGCGCCATGCGCACGGCGATCTCGCGGCCGAGCTTGTCCACGATCACGGCGCGCTGATCCCTTAGGTCGTGGCCATCGTTCATGGCCTGGGCAATCGGGTCGAGCATCGGCGCGGCCCCTTCGCCGGAGATCCGGGCAAAGCTCGAGAAGGGAACATGGATGAGCTCATGGGTCTCGTGGCCCGTAAGCCTGACGACCGCGGGATTCACGCGCGAGATGTTCGTCGCCTTCGTGATGACCAGCACAAGGTCATTTATGGAATTGATGATCAACTGGTTGTATCTCAGCTGGTGCTCCAGGCCCTGGTTGGCCCACCGACGCTCCAGATTCTCGGTCGTCAGCCGTCCGTTGGCCGAGGCGAGTTCCTCGGTGCGTTCGAGCACCTTGGCCTCAAGCCGCTCATTGGCCTCCGTGAGCACCGCGGCGGCGTGCCGGCGCGCCGCTAGGTCGTCGCTGATCAGCCAGCCCGTGCCCGCGAGAAGCAGGAAATCAAGCGTCACGCCCGTCCAGAGCGTCCACCGGACCGTCTGGGCCTGCAGGTAAGACGCCGTGTCGCGCTCGGTGAGGAGCCCGAGCTCGTCCTCCTTGAGCTTGTCGACGGCCCCCTGGATCTCCTTGAGTGCCGGCTGGCCTGCATCCTCGGCGAGCATGGTGCGGACCGCCTCCGGTCCGGCCGCCTGCCGGGCCGCGAGGACGCCCCGGATGAAATCTGAGCGCCGGTTGACGAGAACGGCAATCCTGGCGACCTGTTCCTTTTGGGACGGCTCGGTTCGCGTCAGGGCGGCAAGGATCTGCAGGTGCTCGTCGACGTCGGAGAGCGCCTCGACGCAGGCGCGCTTGTCCTTCGCGTCGCCCGTCACCACGAAGGCGTGCGACGCTCCGTCGGCGACGTAAAGCGCGGACCTGAGCCCCTCGGTCTCAAGGATCACCGAGTGGGTGTGATTGACCCAATCGCTGCCGGCGACCGAACGGTTGATGTTCCTCACCGACGCGACGGCGACCGCGACAAACACGGCGATGATGATAAGGAACAGGATCAGGACCCGTCTCGTCGTCTTGTCGTTCACGGCGTGCATGGGCTCATGAGCCGGCGCCGGAATGCCGCGCGGCGGCGTGTCCCGAATCAGGGTCGATCTCCGGAGGGTCGGTCTTCACGACGGTCATCACGGCGTGCTTCACCCCCTCCTTGTACGTGTAGGTGAACTCGGAAGCAAAGGTCCAATTGGCCTCGAAGGAGTCCGCCACCTTGCTTGCGATCTCCCTCAGCCTCGAGCCTGAGTGCGCGAGCTTAAGGAAGTACTTCCGGTTGTTGTAGTCCAGGTAGGCCGCGCTCTCGGTCACGTAGCAGATGGCATGGCCCATGTTCTTCCCGACCATCTCGACGCGAACCAGGCGGGTCGCGTACCCGTCCCGCCTGAGGACGTAATCGGCCATGACCGCGTAGTCGATGCAGTCGCCGCGCCGCGCCGCGAGGAAGACCTCTGGGTCCTGAACGTCGAAGGGGTGGAGCTCGAACTCAAAGTCCTCGAAGTAGCCCGCAAACCGCTTCGGCGTCATCTTCGGGTCGGACAACAGGTCTGCGAGCGTGAGCGCGCGCACCGGGGCGGCCGCCACGAGCGCAAGCGCGAGAATCGCCCAAAACCTTCGGCGGGGGGCATTGGGCTGTCGGCTCATCGCCTCCAATAGTGTTTCCGCCGCCCCGTGCCGCAACGGGATATTTCCGGCGCGCGCGGGAAGGGTGCTCCCGGCTCGCCCGAAGGCGCTGACGCACCGGCTCCCGGGCTTGCGCGCGGCGGTGCCAACGTTGCCGGAGCCGCTGCAGCGGGCCGTCCTGGCGGTGCTGCAAGCGTCGCGAGGTCCATGCAGGACCGATTGGGGGCGGACGCGCGATGACCTCGCCCGTGGGCGAGCCGAACCCCGGTGCCGAGGAGGGTCCCCGCCCGCGACGGGCGGTCACGGGGCCCACCCTCGGATCGCGCCCGCTCGCCAGCCATGGTCCGAAACTCCATGGAAACGTGGGGGTCCGCCAATCCCAGGGTCGACAACGGGGCCCAAACACGCGCACATTGCACCGTCGCCCCATGAATCCGAAAGGCAGCATGGATCATCCCCTTGCGCGGCAGCTTTGCATCCTTGCGCTCGCCGTGGCCTGCCGCGCCCAGGACGTCCGTCCCGTGGCATCCTGGGCCGCGAGCCGCGTCTACGTTGCCGCGTCCGACCGCGCCTTTGTCTACGATGGGCGGTTCGACATGGCCGACCCCGCCGCGCCGGTGGACATCTGGGAATCGAGCCGGATATCGGTCGACTTCCAGGCCGCGACGTTGGCCCTTCGCTTCGGCCGCTCCACGGGCGAGAATTTCTTCAACCTGAAGGTGGACGGCCGATCGGCGGTCATTTCGGCGAGCCCGGGCGAGGGATCGACCGTCCCGTGGACGGAAACCCTCGGGCCCGGGTTGCATCACATGGTCCTGGTCAAACGGTCCGAGGCGTCCGCAGGCACGGCGGTGTTCCGGGGCGTGGAACTGAGCGCAGGGGGGTGGGCCCGGAGGCCTGAGGAGCCTCGGACCCGGATGAGAATCCTCTTCTTTGGGGATTCGGTCGGGGCCGGTGCGTGCGCCGAGGACGGGGCCAAGGACCAGTGGGAAAGCCGCCGCACCCACGACGCCACGGTGAGCTTCATGGCGCTCACGGCCGGGGCGTTTGGCGCCGACTTCCAGAACATCTCCGTCAGCGGCATCGGCATCGTGACCGGCTACGTCGACATCGCGTTCGGCGAGGTCTGGGATCGCCTCTATCCGGCCCGGGGATCGGCACGGGCCGACCTGGCGGCCTGGCCGCCCGACGTGGTCGTCATCAACCTGGGCGACAACGACGCTTCGTATCCCCATGACCACGGGCTGGCGTTTCCGGGTTCGTTTGCCGAGCGCTACGTCGATCTGTACTCCGCCGTGCGAGGTGCCTACCCCCGCGCGGAGATCGTCTCGGTGCGGGGAGGGATGACCCAGGGATCGACGGACCCGACATTGGGGGCCGCATGGGCCGACGCGGTCGGCCGGATCGAGGTCCGTGATCCAAAGACGTGCCACTTCGCCTTCTCCCACTGGACCGACCTGCATCCGCGGGTCGAGGACCACAGGAAGCTGGCGGACGAACTGATCGCGTGGCTCCGCACGCAGCCGTTCATGGCGGCTGCCACGAACCGCTAGGTCGTCCTCGCGCCGTGCGCCTAGCTTCTCGCCGTGTAGGAAGCCAGCTCGTAGCTGATCTTCCCATCAATGATCTCCCGGAGCGCCGTGTCCTCCGCCGAAAGCTTTTCAAGCGATTCGACCAGTGGGCGGTTACCGCGCCTTAACTGTTTCACACGGCGGGAGACTACGTTGACCAATATGTTGGGATCGCTGATAACCTTCAGCGCGTCCTTGATGTAGTCATCTCTCATGGAAGGGTCATTTTAGGAGCGTATCCCGGGAAATACGACCCCTATCGCTGGCGCGCCGGCGAAGGGCCAGACAACCGCTTCACGGGGCATGCGGTTAGGACGATTTTATCCCAAGGGAGTGATGGACGAGGAGTTCATCAAGGACAGCGGATTCGCCTTGGGGCACGCGCTGCGGGGCCCATCACCTCGGATGGGTCTATTCCTCCACGAGCCGGTAGCCGATTCCCGATTCGGTCCTCAGGTGCCTCGGCTTGTGGGGCTCGGCCTCGAGCTTCTGGCGGATGTGCGTCATGTGGACCCTCAGGTAGTGGGTGTTCTCCTCGGCCTTGGGCCCCCATAATTCCCTGAGCATCTGTCCGTGGGTCACCACCTTTCCCCGGTGGACGACCAGCATCCGCAGCATCGCGTATTCCTTGGCGGTAAGCCGGACCTCGGCGCCTCCCCGCCGCACGACCCGCGCCGCGAGGTCCATCTCGATGTCGCCGAAACGGACGACGGCCGGCTCGCTCTCGTCGGCCGAGCGCCGCAGGATGGCCCGGAGCCTCGCCGTCAACTCCGCGGAGCCGAAGGGCTTCGTCAGGTAGTCGTCGGCCCCCGCGTCGAGGGCGGCCACCTTGTCGCTCTCGGCCGCCAGCACGGTGAGGACGAGCACGGGGACGTGGGACCATTCGCGAAGCTGCTTCAGGACCTCGAGCCCGCCCATGTCCGGCAGGCCGAGGTCGAGGATGACCACGTCGGGCTGGCACCGCGCGGCCTCCCCGAGGCCGCCCCTCCCGGTGTCCGCCTCGAGGACCGACATGCCCGCCGCCTCAAGTGTGATCCGCAGCAGGCGCCGAATCTGCACCTCATCGTCAACCACCAGGACGTTGGTCTTTGCCGCGCACATAGTGTTATTCGGCGGGCACGTCGCCGTGCTCGCTGAAGGGGAGGTAGACCGTGAGGACCGCGCCCCCCCCGGGGTTCTCGCCGGCCATGACGTCGCCCCCCTGGGCGGTGACGAAGCCCCGGATGATCGAGAGGCCGAGGCCCAGGCCGCCCGCCTTCGCCGCGTCGCCGCGCTGGAACTTCTGGAAGAGTCTCTCGCGCATGGCGGCGGGGAGCCCGGGCCCGCGGTCCGCGACCGTGAAGAAGATCCGCGACCTCGCCCGGTCGACTCCGGCCGCAAGGAAGATCTCGGTCCCGGGCGGAGTGTGGAGCGCCGAGTTGAGGAGAAGGTTTGCGATCACCTGCTCCATGAGCGCGGCGTCGGCGCGGAAGAGCGGCAGGTCCTTCG
>CAYQOH010000031.1:0-19741 GCA_964419075.1 uncultured Opitutaceae bacterium
AGCCATTGGAAGGCCGTGAGAACCGGCCACAGTTGCGCTGCGGTATCGCATCACAAACCCACACCGCGCCGTCAGCAGGCGCGGGCAAAGCCAATCGGGATCTGAACCCGGTGAAGGCGAGGGGCGAGGAAAAGCCCATCCGGCGGGAGTCCGTCCGGGCGGAGACACATGCGGAGTCCGAATACGAATCCCGGGACCCTCATTCGCCCGACGCGATTGCGCGCGCCGGCTCCGAGAACTTCATCGCAATAGTGAAGAAAGCACCCGCATGAACTCCCCATCGCCGCGCGCCTACGCCGCCCGGTCCCTCCTCGCCTTGGCGGCGGCCCTCGCGGCCGCGCCCGCCCGTTCCCAGTCCCAGCCGGACAGCTCGCTCGACGCCTTCGTGGTGGTCGCGACGCGGACGCCCACGGACATCCGAACCCTCGGCACCGCCGCGGACCTGATCACCCCGTCCGACCTCTCGCGCCAGCAGATCACGACCCCTGCCGGCGCCCTGGGCGCGGTTCCAGGCGCGCCGATGGCCGCGAATGGCGCCCTGGGCTCCGACATCTCCATCTTCACGCGGGGCTCGAACTCGGATCAGACCCTCCTCCTGGTCGACGGAATCAGGCTGAACGACGCCAACACCGACTACGCCGTGTTCCTGGGTGGCGCCCGTCTCGGGGCGACCGACACGATTGAGATCGCCCGCGGCCCCCAGAGCACGCTCTACGGGAGCGAAGCGGCCGGCGGCGTGGTCTCGGTGGAGGCCCAGAAAGGGTCGGGGGCCCCGTCGGCCGAGGTCGACGTCGAGGCCGGGAGCTTCGGCACCGTCGCCGGCACCCTGGACACTCAGGGATCGCGAGACCGGTGGGCCTGGTCATTCACGGCCTCCGGCCTGCACACGGCGAACGAGCGGCCGAACAATGACTTCGACAGTGGCAACGTCGTGCTGCGCATCGACCGCGAACTTTCGCCGTCGGCCGGCGTCGGGGCCACCCTGCGGGGCTTCGAGGGCAGGTTCGGCGACCCCGGGGACGTCTTCACGAACGACGCCTACGCCCACGAGACCGAGGGGAACTGGCTCGGCACGGTGTTTGCGGACCTGCGACCGGACCCGGACTGGGCGGCGCACCTCACCGTGGGCGGCCAGGACCGGCGCTACGTCGCGTTTGACGAGCTGCCCGGCGTGTACACGAGCACGACGACCGTCCGGAACCGCAGGGGCGTCCTTGACGCCCAGGCCACCTTCTCCGGCGCCCTGGCGCAGAGGATCACCGCGGGCGCCACCGCGGAATCGCAGGCGACGAGCAACGACGGCTACGGCAGCATCGACAGGCGCCAGACGTTCGTGGCGGCCTTTGCCGAGGACGAGTGGAATCCCGTGAGGTCGGTCTTCCTGACGGGCGGCCTCCGCTACGACGACTTTGACACGTTCGGCTCGTCCGTCACGGGGAGGGCCACCGCGGCCTGGCTCACGGACGACCGCTCGCTCAAGGTGCGCGCCAGCTACGGCACCGGGTTCAATTCGCCGAGCTTCCTCGAGCTCTACGGGGTCGCGACGGGCTACGCCGGCAACCCCGGCCTGAAGCCCGAGCGCTCGCGCGGCGGCGACGTCGGGGTGGACTGGTACCTTCCGGGCAAGGCCGGAACGCTGAGCGCCACGTGGTTTGCAAACGACTTCCGCGACCTGGTCGTCTACAACTTCGCCGTATATCCCGGGACGACCGAGAACGTGAAGAAGGCGCGCACGAGCGGAGTCGAGCTCGAGGCCAAGGTGAGGCTCTTCTCGGGGGTCGAGTTCCATGCCTCGTACACCTACCTGAGCGCGGACGACCTGACGGACGGGGTCCGGCTGCTGCGGCGCCCGCGCAACAGCGGGAGCGCCGACCTCTGGCGCGACTTCGGGGGGGGGTGGAGCGCGGGCGCCGGCGTCCAGGTCGTGGCGGGACGCGAGGACGTGGACGCCCAGACGTACCTCACCGTGGACGACCCCGACTATGCCGTCGCCCGGATCTACGCGGAGTGGCGCGCCAGCGGGCGCCTGTCCGTCAAGGCTCGCGTCGAGAACCTCCTGGACAAGAGATACCAGCCCGTGAACGGCTACCCCGCCCTCGGCGCCGGCGCCTACGGCGAACTCGACTGGAAGCTTTAGCCTCCGAGGGTTTGACCCGGGGGGGGCTCCCGGTCTTGGCTCTGGCCATGCCCAACGTCCGCCCCGCCCTGGCCATCGCCGCGTTTCTTGTCTCCGGCCAGGGCTTCAGCGGGATGCCCCCGTCGCCCGCGGCGGAGAGGCCGACAGCAGCCTATGTCCCGCCGGAGCTCTCGCTCATGACGCGGCCGCAGGCAAGCGAGCTGCGCGAGCTCGTCGACCGCTTCGTGGCGGACAGGGACGAGCTGCTGCGCTTCTACAGCGTCGACGGCTCCGAGCTCCAGACCCGGCGCATGAGGGAGTTCTACGGTGAGTGGCGCAGGCGCCTCGGCGCCACGGCCTACGAGAGCCTCGGCACGGAGGGGAGGGTGGACTGGCTCCTGATGTCACGGCGGCTGGAGTATGAGCTGAGGCTCCTCGACCGCCGGGAGTCCCGGGTGCGCGAGATGGCTCCCCTCATCCCGTTTGCCGGCGACCTTGCGGCCCTGCAGGAGTCCCGAAGGCTCATGGAGCCCGTTGACCCGCAGGGGGCAGCGGCGGTGCTCGACCGGGTGACTAAGCAGGTCCTCAAGCTTCAGGACAGCCTGCAGGCGGGCCTCAAGGCCGATGCGGCCAAGGAGCCGAAGGGCGCCGCGCCCCTTACGGCCTCGCGGATCGTCGCCACCCGGTCGGTTGCCGCCCTTGGCGAGCTCAGGGAGTCGCTCGAGGACTGGTACAAGTTCTACGACGGCTATGACCCCTCGTTCGGCTGGTGGGTGCGGACCTCGCACGGGAAGCTCAACGAGGCCCTCGACGCCTACGTCAAGCTTCTCCGGGAGAAGATCATCGGCGTCGAGCCGGGCAAGGACGAGCCGATCGTGGGCGATCCGATCGGGCGCGAGGGCCTGGACGTCGAGCTCGCCCACGAGCTGATCGGCTATTCGCCGGAGAAGCTCCTTGCGATCGCGAACCGGGAATTCGCGTGGTGCGACACCGAACTCAGGAAGGCCTCAAGGGAGATGGGCTGCGGCGACGACTGGAAGGCCGCCATGGAGAAGGTGAAGCAGGACCACGTGCCGCCCGGCGGGCAGCCGCGGCTGGTGAGGGACCTGGCGCTCGAGGCCATCCGCTTCGTTCAGGACAGGGACCTCGTCACCATTCCCCCGCTTGCCGCGGATTTCTGGAGGGTGGAGATGATGAGCCCCGAGCGCCAGAAGGTGGCCCCCTTCTTCCTCGGCGGCCCCGACATCCTCGTCGCCTACCCCACGGATTCGATGGATTACGACGCGAAGCTGCAGAGCCTGAAGGCCAACAACGTCCACTTCGCCCGCGCGACGGTCTTCCACGAGCTGCTCCCGGGCCACCACCTGCAGTACTACTACGAGAGCCGGTCCAATCCCCACCGCGAGCTCTTCACCACGCCGTTCTGGGTGGAGGGCTGGGCCGTGTGGTGGGAGTTCCAGTTCTGGGACCTTGGGTTCCCCAAGTCGCCCGAGGACAGGATGGGGATGCTCTTCTGGAGGACCCACCGGTGCGCCCGGATCATCTTCTCGATCAATTTCCAGCTGGGCAACTGGACCCCCGAGCAGTGCGTCGACTACCTGGTCGACCGGGTGGGCCATGAGCGCGCAAGCGCCATGGGCGAGGTGAGGCGGTCCTTCAACGGGACATTCCCGCCGCTGTACCAGGCCGGCTATATGCTGGGGGCCCTGCAGCTTCGGGAGCTCCACCGCGAGCTGGTCGGCCCCGGGGGGATGACCGACCGCCAGTTCCACGACGCCATCATGGCCGGCGGGCCGATGCCGATCGAGCTGGTGAGGGTCCGCCTGAAGGGCGAGAAGCCCCCGCGCGACTTCAAGCCCGAGTGGCGGTTCGCGCAATAGCGGGGCGTCAGGCGTGGGGCCAGGCGATCACGAGCGAGCCCGCCACGATCAAGGCCCCGCCGACGGCCTGCTGCCAGGTCAGCCGCTCCCCAAGGAAGACGCCTGCAAGGACGATCACGACGACGACGCTCAGCTTGTCGATCGGCGCGACACGCGAGGCCTCGCCGAGCTGCAGCGCGCGAAAATAGCAGAGCCAGGACAGTCCGGTGGCTGCGCCCGAGAGGCCCAGGAAGAGCAGGGTCCTGCGCCCCGGGACGACGAACTGGGCCGAGGGGGTCGCCGCGAACGCGATCGACCAGGTGATCAGCAGGATCACGGTGGTGCGGATCGCCGTCGCGAGGTGTGAGTTCACGTTCGCGACGCCGACCTTGGCCAGGATGGCGGTCATTCCCGCGAAGAGGGCCGAGAGAAGCGCCCAGGCGATCCAGGTCATGCGCGCCACGCTGGCAGAACCGTGGGTCAAGTTAAGCCGGAAATGGGCCGGCGGTCCCGGGCGCCCGCCCCACGGGCCGACCCGAGGCCCCGTCCCGCTGCTAAAAAAGTTCAGAAATGTGGATCCCCATGTCCCCCATGGAGCTAAAGGCGGTCGACATCCGGGTATTGCCGGGCCACACTGGGCTGGCATCATCCGTCCCCGTCCCTCCTCGATCCAGCACCGTCATCCCGTGAACACCCCGTCGAATTGGCTCAGGAAAGTATCGCTCGGGCTATCCGCGGCCGCCGCCTTGGGGGCCGTGTCCCCCGCCGCCCGCGGGCAGACCTTTGGCGTGACGCAGATCCCGACCCTCGGCGGGAGCATCAACTCCGCCCTAGCCATCAATAACGCTGGTGTGGTCGCCGGGAATTCCAACCTCACCGGAGACACCCAGACCCATGCCTACGTCTATTCCGACGGGAAGGCCGCGGACCTTGGCACGCTGGGTGGCACCGACAGCTTCGCCAACGCCATCAACCGTTCCGGGGTGGTCGTCGGGAACGCGTACACGGTGGGCGCCGCCGCGGATCTGGCCTTCAGCGATACGAACGGCGTGATGACCAGTCTCGGCGTGCTGGGGGGCACCCTGAGCTATGCGGAGGCCGTGAACAGCGCCGGCACCGTGGTAGGTTTCGCGACGCTGGCCGGAAACGGCACCCACCATGCGTTCAGCAACACCGCAGGGGTGATGACCGACCTCGGCACGCTGGGCGGGCCCAACAGCACGGCCTACGGGGTCAACGACGGGGGCACCATCGTGGGGACCGCGGATTATTCGGCCAGCGCCCACGACGCCTTCAGCTACTCGAACGGCGTGATGACGGACCTGGGGGCCCTTGGAGGGACAAGGAGCGCGGCGCTGGCCGTCAACAACGAGGGCTACATTGTAGGGTACGCGATGATAGCCACCGGCGGCTGGTTCCACGCCTTCATCGACGGCGGCGGCGTGATGACCGACCTCGGCACCGTGGGTCCCGCCACGAGCAACAGCTATGCCTACGCGATCAACAATCTCGGGGCGATTGTCGGCAACTCCGGGTCGGTGGGAGGCGTCGGAGGCGTGGCCTTCCTGTACCAGAACGGAAAGATGACGGACCTGAACACGCTGGTCAGCCTGCCCGGGGTCACCCTCACGAGCGCTTGGGGGATCAACGACCTGGGCCAGATCGTCGCGAATGGCTCGGACAACAGGGCCTACCTGCTGACCCCGCTCTCGTACCACCTGGTCGTCACCCTCGCGCCCGCCGTGGACGCCGGCTACCCGGCGAGCATGACCGTCACGATGGTCGACTCCAACAACAACACCGTGGCGGGGTACTCCGGCATCGTCAGCTTCACCAGCAGCGACGGGGCCGCCGTGCTGCCGGCCGAAAGCGCGCTCACGAACGGGACGAAGACCTTCAGCGTGAGCCTGGGCACCGCGGGCGTCCAATCGGTCACGGCGAAGGACACCCAGGCGGCGTCCATCACGGGGACCTCGGGCCCGGTCACCGTCAACAAGGAGGTGGCGCCGACGATTGGCGTGGCGCCCGTGTCCACGTCGGCCAACCTGGGCGCCAACGCCGTGTTCTGGGTGCTGGCCTCGGGAACCCAGATCCATTACCAGTGGAATTTCGAAGGGGTGCCCATCCCCGGGGCGACAAGCCCCTTCCTGCAGGACGTGGGTGTCGTGGGCGCAAGCGCGGGCCTCTACACGGTCACGATTACGAACCTGAATGGAACCGTCACGAGCGCCGGCGCCACGCTGACCGTCAACTCGAACAATTCGGGCAATCCGATCGCCTTTGTCGGGCAGCCCGTCTCGCAGACGGTCGCCAGCGGCAGCACGGTTGTCTTCTCCGCGTCGACCGGGCTGAAGTCCGGGGCCATGACGGCGCGCGCGGCGAGGCTGGTGCAGGCCGGCATGGTCGTGACCTACCAGTGGTTCCGCAACGGCGTGGCCATCGCTGGGGCGACCGACCCCATCCTGGTCCTCGGCAACGCGGTCCCGGGCTACGACGGCCTGTTCACGTGCGCGGCCTTCAGTTCCGCGGGCGCGGTGATAAGCAACGCCGCGACGCTCAATGTGGTGGCGGGCGCAAGCCCGGGCCGCCTGATCAACCTCTCCTGTCGCGTGAACGTCGGCACGGGCGCCAGCCAGCTGATCGCCGGGTTTGTCGTCGGAGGGCAGGGGACCTCGGGCTCCGAGCCCCTGCTGATGAGGGCCTCGGGTCCGGCCCTGGCCCCGTTCGGGGTGTCGGGCGTCCTCGCCGACCCGCAGCTTCAGCTTAACTCGTCGGCCGGCGTCGTCGCGTCGAACAGCGCCTGGGGCGGGGCCCCGGCGATAGCCGCCGCCGCCGCGTCGGTCGGGGCGTTTCCCTGGGTGGCGGCCACGAGCCACGATTCGGCGCTGCTCGAGACGCTGGCGGGAGGCTCCTACACGGTGCAGGTCACGGGAAGCGGCGGGGACACGGGCGTCGCGCTGGCGGAGCTCTATGACGCCACCCCGGAGTCCAGCCTCACGCCGGCCTCGCCCCGCCTGGTCAACCTCTCGGCGAGGGCCCGGGTGGGCACGGGGGACAACGTGCTGATCGCCGGGTTCGTGATCGGCGGGACGACGGCGAAAACGGTGCTGATCCGCGGAGCCGGACCCTCCCTTGGGGCCTTGGGTGTCTCGGAACCGCTGCCGGACCCCCTCCTGCAGCTCTTCCAGGGAGACGGCAGCGGGTCGTCCACCCTGGTCGCAAGCAACGCGGGCTGGGGCGGTGACGCCCAGATCGCGTCGACCGCCGCGTCGGTTGGGGCGTTCGCCTGGAGCGTGCTCGGCACGCCGGACTCCGCGCTGCTCGTCACGCTTCCGCCCGGGGCCTACACCGCCGAGCTGTCGGGCGCGAGCGGGGACACGGGCATCGGACTGATCGAGGTCTACGAGGTTTGGTGATCTCCCGGTGCGGGCTAGGTGACCCGCACCGCCGCGGCCTGCGCCCGCAGGCAAAGCTCCCCGGCCTTGAACGCATGGGCCTGCGTCATGGCCTTCTCGGTGCGGTTGAGGCAGTCCAGGATCAGCTCGCCGAAGAACCGGTACCCGACCTTGCCCGTCACGTTCAGGTGCTGCTCGCCCTTCGCGTCGGCGATGTAGAGGTGGTCGCCGGAGCGTTCGCGGGCGATGTCGACGTACTTGCGCAGCTCGATCGTGCCCTGGGTGCCCAGGATGAAGGTCCGCCCGTCGCCCCAGACGCTCAAGCCGTCGGGCGTGAACCAGTCCACGCGGACGTAGTTGAGCGCCCCGGAGTTCCCGGTGAGGCAGGCCTCCCCGAAGTCCTCGAACTCGGGGTGGTCCGGGTTGTTGAAGTTGCCGATGGCCGCGTGGCTCACCGTGGCGTCGCTCGACCCGCTGTAGGCGAGGAACTGCTCGAGCTGGTGACTTCCGAGGTCGCAGAGGATCCCGCCGAACTTCTCCCGCTGGAAGAACCAGTCGGGCCGCGAGGCCTTGCTGAGGCGGTGGGGGGCGATGTTGATCACGTGGATGATCCGGCCAATCGCGCCCTGCTCCACGAGATCGGTCGCGAACATCGCGGACTCGTTGTGCAGGCGCTCGCTGTAATAGACCATGTACTTTCGGCGGGTCCGCGCGGCGACCGCCCGGGCCTGCTCAAGCTGCGCCAAGGTCGTAAACGGCGCCTTGTCGGTGAAGTAGTCCTTGCCCGCCTCCATCACCTGGCACCCGAGCGGGCCCCGCTCCGAGGTGACGGCCGCCGCGGAGACCAAACGCACCTCCGGGTCGGAGAGGACCTCGTCAAGCGACCGCGCGGCCCGGGCCTCGGGGTGCTTGGCCCTGAACGCCTCAACCCTCTTGGGGTCCGGATCATAGACCCACTTCAGCGTCGCCCCCGCCTCCGTCAGCCCGTTGCACATCCCGTAGATGTGCCCGTGGTCGAGGCGGACGGCCGCGACCATGAACTCGCCCGGTTTGACGACCGGGTTCGGCTTGCCCTGGGGCGCGTAGTTCATGCCTTCGGACTTCTGGGGCGCGACGTCGGCCAGCGTCCGGGGCATCAGGGATCCGGCGGCCATGGTGGCGGCCGTGGCGGAGAGGAATTCGCGGCGGTTCATGGGGTTTGGGGGGAGGCTTCCATTTGAGACGGTGGGTATCCGGCCAGGCCATCCCCGGGAGCGGGCGGCCTCCTTCTCCTTCTGAAGGTAGGGGCATTTCACCGGGTGTCTAGCGCAACTCCCGGGAAAGCTTCCCCCCGCAGACAACCAGGGCGACCGGATTGCCCCCGAACTCGTAGGCGAGCGCCCGCTCGTCGGTGTGCTCGAGTAGGACCAGGTCGGCCCGCCTGCCGGCCTCGACCGTTCCGCGGTCCCGCAGCCCGAGCACCGCCGCCGCATTGACCGTGCAGGCGGCGATCGCCTCCTGGGCAGTCAGCCCGCAGCGCCGCACCGCGAGCGCGGCCGCGAAGGGCATCGAATGGCCGGGAGCCGAGCCCGGGTTGCAGTCGGTCGCCAGCGCCACGGCGCCTCCCTGGTCCACGAAGAAGCCGGCCTTGGCGTAGCGGCCGTCCGTGTGGAATCCCGAGCAGGGCAGGATGACGCCGATCGTCTGCGATCCGGCGAGCGCCACCAGGTCCGCCTTGGTGGAGGCCACCAGGTGGTCGACGCTCCGCGCATGCAGGCGGATCGCCTCCGGGATCATCCCAAGGGAGCTGAACCGGTCGGCGTGGACCCGCAGGGGATGGTGCTTCGCGGCCTTCTCGAACAGCCGGACGCAGGCCTCGCGCGACCACGCGCCCTCCTCGACGCTTGCGTCGACGGCGATCTCGGGGAACTCGCGCGACACCTCCGGAAGCATCTCCTTCACCACCAGGCGGACGTGGTCGTCGAGGGGGCCCTCGAGGGCGTAGCCCAGCAGCGCCGTGGGCACCACGGTGCCCGGCCAGTCCTGGCCCGCGCGGACGATGGCCCTGAGCATCTTGAGCTCTGCCTCCGTCGTGAGCCCGTAGCCGCTCTTCACCTCCACGGTCGTCGTCCCCTCCCGCAGCATCCGGTTGAGCCTCTCCCTGAGGCCCGCGGCCAGCTGCTTCTTGGTCGCCTCGCGCACCGCGAGCACCGTGGCGGCGGTGCCGCCGCCCTTCTTCAGGATCTCCGCGTGAGGCAGGCCCCGCAGGCGCTCCTCCCACTCGTTCAGCCGGCTGCCGGCCCAGCAGGCGTGCGTGTGGCAATCGACGAAGCCCGGCATCAGCACGCGCCCGTTGGCGTCGATGGTCTCCGAGCCTTCCGGGGCCTCGATCCGGGGCCCGACGGCCGCGATGAGCCCGTCGGCTACGAGAACGTCCCCCTGGGGGATCACGGCCAATTCGTGCAGTTCCTTGCCCCGGCGCGGCGTCGAGCCCGCGGCCAGCGTGAGAATGCGTGCGTTTCGGATGAGCAGGTTCAAATGGGGGTGTGCCGGTCTCCGCCTGAAGACGGGGGGGCGATGGTGCCGCAGCCCGGACGGCGCGTCCATCCCCGTTGTGGTTCGCCAGGAAAGGGCGCGGTCACGGCGCGGGGCTTTGGGGACGCGCTTGGACCCTGCATCCCCTTCAACCTACCCGCCGGGGACCCCCGGGATCAACCCTGAGTTGATCCGGCCTCCCGGGCGGGGCGCCGCGGCGCCCCTGGGGCCCGCGATTGCGGGTGGTTGCCTTGGGTGATGAAGGCCGTTCAGATTTGGGAATTAGCGCGGCAATCAAAACGGGATTCCTACGGGCCTTGGAGGCGGCTGGTGTGGCGCGCGGCCTTATCGGCGCGGGCGCCCTGCTCGCCCTTGCGCCGGCGGCGCATGGGTCGGGATTGGCGGACCGGATCGTGCTCCTCGCCAACAGCGACGCGCCGGATTCCGTCGCGATCGCGAGGCACTACGCGCAGGTCCGCGGGGTGCCCGCCTCGAACATCATCGCGCTCGCCATGCCCGTCGCGGAGACCATCTCGTGGAGGGACTTCGTGGCCACGGTCTGGGGGCCCCTGGAGGACGAACTCGTCAAGAGGGGCTGGGTCGACGCGATCGCGATGGACCTGTTCGACGAGGTGGGCCGCAGGAAGTACGCGGTATCGGGCCACAGGATCGCCGCGCTCGTTGTCTGCCGGGGCGTGCCGCTGAGGATCGCAAACGACCCCTCCCTGTACCGGGACGTCGGGCCGCTTACGAGCCATCCGGAGTTCCGCACGAACCAGGGGGCCGTTGACTCGGAGCTGAGCCTCCTCGCGAGGACGGACTACCCGATCAACGCCGGCCTCCCGAATCCCCTGTTCGGAGTCGAGCACCCGAGCGACGACGCGCTCTCCCAGGTGGTGAAGGTGTCCCGTCTTGACGGGCCGGCCGCGGAGCAGGCGATGCACCTGGTCGACCTTGCCGTGCAGGCGGAGCGGCAAGGCCTGTTGGGGCGCGCCTATGTGGACCGCGCCGGGCCCCACGAGAACGGGGACCGGTGGCTCCAGGCCGCCGCCGCCACGATCGCCGCCCTGGGCTTCGACCTCTCGGTGAGCCGCGGGCCCGCGACCGTCGCCGCGTCGGCGCGGATGGACGCGCCCGCCCTTTATTTCGGCTGGTACACCCCGGACCTCAACGGGCCCTTCAGCCTGCCCGGATTCCGGTTCCCCCCGGGGGCGATCGCGGTCCATGTCCACAGCTTCTCGGCTCACACGCTTCGGTCGGCGACCGAAGGCTGGTGCGGGCCCCTGGTCGCGCGCGGCGTCACCGCAACCGTGGGCAATGTCTTCGAGCCCTACCTCGAGTACCTTCACCGCCCGGATCTTCTCATGGAGGCCCTGTCCCGCGGCGACAACCTGGTCGACGCGGCGTACTTTGCGCTTCCCGTCCTCAGCTGGCAGTCGATCGTGATCGGCGATCCGCTGTACCGCCCGTTCGCCGTCTCCGCCTCGGCTCAGGTGAAGGGCCTTTCCGCGCTGCCCGAGACTCTGGCCGCCTACGCGGTCCTCAGGAGGATGAACCTGCTGGAGGCGTCGGGGAAGCCGGGCGAGGCGATCGAGGCGGGCAGAGCCGGCATGAAGGCGGTCCCAAGCCTTGCGCTCGCGCTCGGCCTCGCGCGGCGGCTGAGCGCGGCGGGCAACAACGAGCAGGCGTCCTGGGTGCTCCGGGGCGCCGCCGACAGCGCCGACATGACGCCGTGGAACTGGGAGCTCCTGCGCGAGGCCGCCGTGTTTCTCGCGAACCACCAGAAGGCCGCCGAGGCGATCGACCTGTACCGGAAGCTGCTAGAGGCGGACCAGATACCCGAGGAGGCCCGGTCCCCCTGGCTGGTCGAGGCCCGGGAGGTCGCGCTCCAGGCGGGCGACACGGCGCTCGCCGCGCAGTGGAAGATGGAGATAGACCAGGACGTCGAGAAGGCGCTGGCGCCAAGGAGGCCCTGAGGCCCACGGCGCGGCGCCTCAGATCTTTTCGACGATCTTGTCGGCCAGGCCGTACGCGACCGCCTCCTTCGCGTTCAGGTAGAAATCGCGGTCGCTGTCCTTCGAGATCTTGTCAATAGGCTGGCCCGAGGCGTCGGCAAGGATCTGATTGAGCTCCGAGCGGAGCTTCTCCATCTCCTGCGCCTGGATGTTGATGTCCGTGGCTGGCCCGATGAACCTCCCGGAGATCAGCGGCTGGTGGATCAGCACCCGGCCGTGGGGATAGATGAACCGCCGGCCCTTCGACGCGGCGCACAGAAGGATCGATCCCATGGACGCAGCCATCCCGGTCACGACCACCGTGACCGGCGACGAAATGAGCTTCATCGCGTCAAACACCGCCATTCCGGCGGTGATCGATCCGCCCGGCGTGTTCATGTAGAACGTGATGTCCTTTCCCGGTGCCGTGGATTCGAGGTACAGGAGCTTCTCGCTCAGGTCCTTGGCGGTTTCGTCAGTGACGGGTCCCCAGAGAAAGATCTTACGCTGTTTCAGGAACCTCTTCTGGATCAACATGGATACAGAAGATTCCTTGCGGACCACCTCGGTCTCCTCGGCCGGCTCATCCTCGTCGTCATCATCGTCCAGGCGGGGAAGGGGGGCGTTCAGGCCGGGCTGCAGGTTGTCGAAATTCATGGGAGATCAAGTCTGAGGAAAAGCGCGGGTTTGGCAAGCGCGCCAGGCCTAATATGCGACCCTGTCCTTCGTCCTGGCCCACTCCGAAAACGCCCCCTTCGCCTCGTCCCCCAGCAGCGCGCTCATCGAGACGCGGCGCTGTGCCGCGGGAAGCGGGATCTGGCTGTAGATGAAGTCGTCGTCGAAGCCCGCCGCCGCCGCGTCGTGGCGCGTGTTGCCGTAGTAGACCGTCGGAATTCGCGCCCAGTAGATTGCCGACAGGCACATGGGGCAGGGCTCGCAGCTCGCAAAGAGCGTGCAGTCGGGCAGCTGGAAGGTGGACAGGGTCCTGCAGGCCTCCCGTATCGCGACGATCTCGGCATGGGCCGTCGGGTCGCAGGTCGACGTGACCTGGTTGCTCCCGCGGCCGACGACCGCGCCGGCGCGGACCACGACGCAGCCGAAGGGTCCGCCGCGGCCGGAGCGGACACCGTCCACGGACAGGCGTATGGCCTCCCTCATAAAGTTTTCGTTGCTCATGGGTTGTGTCTCAGGATCGTGTGGAACGCGGGCACAAGCGCGCCACGGTACATTGAAGGTGACACGATTCAACGAGGAAGTTATCTGTGCCTGCTCAATTTTCAAAACATGACCGACACGACCCCATCCGGCCTCGAGATCCGCGCGCCGATTTCACCCGAGCACGCCGAGATCCTGACGCCGGGGGCTTGCGCGTTCATCGCCGGGCTCTTCCGCGAGTTTGAGCCGCGGCGCCAGGCGCTGCTGCAGGCCCGTGCGGCCCGCCAGGCGGAACTGGATGCGGGCGTGCTGCCGGACTTCCTCCCGTCGACGCGGTCGGTCCGCGAGGGCCTGTGGAAGGTGGCCCCGGCGCCGGCCGACCTCCTGGACCGGCGCACCGAGATCACCGGCCCGGTGGACCGCAAGATGGTCATCAATGCGCTCAACTCGGGGGCGAAGGTCTTCATGGCGGATTTCGAGGACGCGACGTCGCCAACCTGGGAGAACCTCCTCGACGGCCACGTCAATCTGCGGGACGCCGTCCGCCGCACGATCGGTTTCACGAGCCCCGAAGGGAAGAGCTACAGGCTCAACGAGAGGACGGCCACGCTCCTGGTGAGGCCGCGCGGCTGGCACCTGCCCGAGAAGCACGTGCTCACGGGCGGCAGGCCGGTTTCCGGGAGCCTCTTCGACTTCGGGCTCTACTTCTACCACAACGCCCGCGAGCTCCTGGCGCGAGGGTCCGGGCCGTATTTCTACCTTCCGAAGATGGAGAGCCATCTGGAGGCGCGCCTGTGGAACGACGTCTTCATCCACGCGCAGGCGGCGCTCGGCATCCCAAGGGGCTCCGTGCGCGCGACGGCGCTCATCGAGACCATCCTCGCCACGTTCGAGGCCGAGGAGATGCTCTACGAGATGCGCGAGCACGCGTCGGGGCTCAACTGCGGGCGGTGGGACTACATCTTCAGTTGCATCAAGAAGTTTCGCGCGCGGCCGAACTACCTGTTCCCTGACCGCAGCCAGGTGACCATGACGGCGCCGTTCATGCGGGCCTACTGCCTCCACGTCATCAAGGTGTGCCACCGACGGGGGGCGCACGCCATGGGCGGGATGGCGGCGCAGATCCCGATCAAGAACAACCCCGCCGCCAACGAGGAGGCGCTGGCCAAGGTCCTCGCCGACAAGGAGCGGGAGGCCACGGACGGGCACGACGGCACATGGGTCGCCCATCCGGGCCTGGTGCCAGTCGCGCTCCAGGCGTTCGACCAGCACATGCCGGGGCCGAACCAGATCGCGCGCCAGAGGGAGGACGTGAACGTGACCGCCGCCGACCTGCTCGCGGCACCCTCGGGAACCATCACGGACGCGGGCATCCGGACGAACCTGAGCGTCGGCATCCAGTACCTCGAGGCCTGGTTCGGCGGCCTGGGGTGCGTGCCCCTCTACAACCTCATGGAGGACGCGGCGACCGCGGAGATCTCACGCGCGCAGCTCTGGCAGTGGCTCCACTGCGGCGGAAGGCTGGCGGACGGCAAGGCGATCACGCCCGCGCACTACGACATGCTCCTCGGGGAGGTCATCACCAAGATCAAGTCGGAGGTCGGCGAGGAGCGCTACTCGAACGGCCATTTCAGGGTAGCCGCCCATCTCTTCATGGAGATGATCAGGAACCCGAAGCTTGACGAGTTCCTGACGCTGCCGGCCTACGAGCTGCTCAAGTGAGCGCGTCGCCTCAGCCCACGCTGGCCTCGCTGAATTCATGCGACCGCGGCGCGTTCGTCGCCGCCCTCGGGCCGCTCTTCGAGCACTCGCCCTGGGTGGCCGAGGAGACGTTCTCCAAGCGGCCGTTCCGCGACCTTGACGGGCTCCACGCTGCGCTGTGCGGGACCATGCTGGGGGCGGCACCCGAGCGCCAGATCGCCCTGGTCCGGGCCCACCCGGACCTCGCGGGCCGCCTTGCCCGGGCTGGCGGCCTGACCGCGGCCTCCGCCCGGGAGCAGTCCGCCGCGGGGCTCGACCGCCTGAGCGACGGCGAGTCCCGGGAGCTCGAGCGCCTCAACGAGTCCTACACGGCCCGATTCGGCTTCCCGTTCGTCATCTGCGCGCGCCTGAACGCAAAGGAGGCGATCCTCTCGGCGATGCGCTCGCGGCTCGGCAACACCCGCGAAGCGGAGCTCTCGACGGCGCTGGGTGAAATCGCCAAGATAGCCCGGCTTCGACTCAACGAGGCCGTCAAAAAGGAGAACTGAAATGCCCGGAAAACTCAGCACCCACGTCCTCGACCTCGCGGCGGGCCGGCCCGCGTCCGGGCTGCGCATAGAGCTTCGCCGCATCACACCCGGCCCGGCCCTTCACAAGACCGCGGCCACGAACGCGGACGGGCGGACGGACGCCCCGCTCCTGGACGCCTCGGAGATGGTGGCGGGCACGTACCAGCTCGAGTTTCACGTCGGCGAGTACTTCGCGTCGACGTCGCCGCCCTCGGCAAAGATCCCGTTTCTCGACGTCGTGCCGGTGCGCTTCGGAATCGCGGACCCCTCGGCCTCGTACCACGTGCCGCTCCTGGTGACGCCCTGGGCCTACAACACCTACAGGGGGAGCTGACCCAAGCGAATGCCCAGGAGCACCTTGGCACAGGCCGCAGAGGACCTCGCCCGCAGGCTCGGGCAGCTTGCGCGGGTTTCGGACGAGCGCGGGGCGACGACCCGCACCTTCCTGTCGCCCGCGATGGGCCGGGCGAACGCGCTGGTGGGAGGCTGGATGAGGGGCGCGGGCCTTTCGGTCCGGGAGGACGCCGCGGGCAACCTGATCGGCAGGTTGCCGGGGCCCGCCCGCGGCTCGAAGACGCTCCTCATGGGGTCCCACCTCGACACCGTCCGCGACGCGGGCCGCTTCGACGGCGCCCTCGGCGTCCTGCTGCCCATCGCGGCGCTCGAGGCCGCCCGGGACCGCGGGCTTTCCCTTCCCTTCGCGGTCGAGGTGCTTGGCTTCTCGGAGGAGGAGGGCGTGAGGTTCTCGAGCGCCTATCTCGGGAGCAAGGCCTACACGGGCCGGCTCCGGGAATCCGACCTCGCGCTCCGCGACCCCGACGGCGTCTCGGTGGCGCAGGCGCTTTCGAGGCATCACGGGCGCAGGCACCCGCTTCCCCGGCCGGCCCATTCCCCGGGGGAGCTCCTCGGCTACCTCGAGGTCCACATCGAGCAGGGGCCCGTCCTCGAATCCCGCGGCCTCGCCGCCGGGGTCGTGCCGGCGATCGCGGGGCAGACGCGCGCGCGGGTGAGCTTCACGGGGCGGGCGGGCCACGCCGGGACGACCCCCATGTCCCTGCGGAGGGACGCGCTCGCGGGCGCGGCCGAGTTCATCCTCGGGGTCGAGGCCCTCGCGCAGGGTCGCCCGCCGCTCGTCGCGACCGTGGGCCGGGTGTCGGCGCATCCGGGGGCGGCGAACGTGATCGCGGGGTCGGCGGAGCTCGCGCTCGACGTGAGGCATCCGTCGGACGCGGCCCGGAGGGCCGCGCTCGGGACCCTGCGGCGGGCGGGCCTTGCGATCGCAAAGAGGCGGGGCCTTGGGTTCGCTGCCGAGGTGACCCAGGACAACGGGGCCGTCGCGTGCTCAAGGCCGTTGACGGCGCTTCTCGAGAGGAGCGTGCGGGCCTGCCAGGGCCGCTCGCTCCGGATCCCGAGCGGGGCCGGTCACGATGCCGTGATCCTCTCGACGCTCGCGCCGGTCGCGATGCTCTTCGTGCGCTGCAGGGGGGGCCTGAGCCACCACCCCGACGAGTTCGTGCGCACCGGCGACATCGGCGTCGCGCTTGAGATCGTCGTTGATTTCCTGGCGCGCCTCGCCTCCGGGGCCCTGCGATGAGCGACGACGCCGAGCTTCTCGTGCGCGGGGCGACGCTCGTGCTTGCTCAGGGCGCCGTCCGGGCGGACATCGCCGCCTCGGGCGGGCGCATCGTCAAGATCGGGCCCGACCTCGGCGCATCGGCCGCGGTCGTCGTCGAGGCCCACGGGATGCATGTCCTCGCGGGGATCATCGACTCCCACGTCCACTTCAACGAGCCCGGCCGGGCCGACTGGGAGGGGCTGGGGAGCGGCTCGAACGCCGTCGCCGCCGGGGGCGGGACGGCGTTCTTCGACATGCCGCTCAACTCGCTGCCGCCCGTGACCGACGCGGCGAGCTTCGGCCTGAAGCGGGCCGCGGCCGAGCGGTCGTCGAGGACCGACTTCGGTATCTGGGGCGGCCTCGTTCCCGGCAATGTCGACCAACTCGAGCCGATGTGCGACGCCGGGGCGGTCGGCTTCAAGGCGTTCATGTGCGACAGCGGCGTCCAGGAGTTTCCGCTCTCGGACCCGGCGACGCTGCGAGCCGGCATGAAGCGCGCCGCCTCGCTCGGCATGCTGGTGGCCGTCCACGCCGAGGATGAGGCGCTCGCCCGCCGCCGGACGGCGGAGCAGCACGCGCGCGGCACCGATGTGCGGACCTGGCTCGGGTCCCGCCCGGTCGAGCTCGAGCTCTCGGCGATAAGGACCGCCACGGACCTGGCCGGCGAGACCGGGTGCGCCCTTCACATCGTCCACGTGAGCAGCCCGGACGGGGTGGCGCTTGCCCGGCAGGCGAGGGCGCGGGGCGTGGATGTGACAATTGAGACCTGCCCGCACTACCTGCTCCTCACGGAGGAGGACGTCGTCCGGCTCGGGGCCCCGGCCAAGTGCTTCCCGCCGCTGAGACCCGACGCGCTGCGCCTCGGCCTCTGGAGGGAGCTCGAGTCGGGCGGGATCGACACCGTGGGCTCGGACCATTCGCCGGCACCCCCGGACATGAAGCGGTCGGAGGACTTCTTCGCGATCTGGGGCGGCATATCGGGATGCCAGCACGGGTTCGAGCTGCTGCTGTCGGAGGCGCTCGCCCGGAGGCCGCCCGAGACCGCCCTGCCGCAGCTCTCCAGGCTCCTGTCGGCGAACGTCGCCCGCCGGTTCCGCGTCGGCGCAACGAAGGGGACGCTGGCCGAGGGGCTGGACGCCGACATGACGATCGTCGATCTCCGGGACGATCACGCGCTCTCGAACGACGAGCTGCTCTACAGGCACCGCCAGGGACCCTACGGCGGGCGAAGGTCCCGGGTCCGGATCGTGCGGACGATTGTCCGCGGAAGGACCGTCTTTTCTCAGGGCCGGATTGCACCGGGCGCCCCTTCCGGTCACTTTGTCAGGCCAACCCGATCAACCTAGGCGCACGCGGGCCCGCGAACCTCCCACAACCCGAACCGTTCACCACATACTCCCATGTCCGAACTCTTTGGCCACACCCGAGCCCACGTAGGCGCACGCCACGCGCTCATTACTCCGGACAACCACGTGAACAGCTCGCTGCCGGGGGTCTCCGGGGCCACGGCGGTGGTTCTCGTCAGCCCGGCGATGGGCGCCAAGGTCGCCCAGACCCTCCTCACGTTCCAGTCCGGGGGCTCGGCCCAGATCGCGGCGGGCGACGCGCAGACTTTCGGCTACGTGATGGAGGGCGGCGCCTCGGCGGCGGTGGGCTCGAGGAAGCGCCGACTGAAGGCCGGCGGCTTCTTCTACTGCCCGGCGGGCTCGCCGTGGAGCCTCGCGTCCCCGAGGAAGGGGACCCAGGTGACGCTCTTCCAGAAGGCGTACGTCGCGCTCCCGGGAGTCCGCGCCCCGCGCGCGATCCTCGGGGACCAGGCCCGCGTCAAGGGGACGCCGTTCCTCGGGGATCCCGCTGCGAACCTGCAGGTGCTCCTGCCCGACGAGCCCGCGTTCGACATGGCCGTGAACCTCTTCGCCTACGAGCCCGGAGGGCATCTCCCGTTCGTGGAGGTGCACATCATGGAGCACGGCCTCATGATGCTGTCGGGGGAGGGCGTCTACCGCCTCGAGGATTCCTGGTACCCCGTGCGGGCGGGCGACGCGATATGGATGGCGCCTTACTGCGCCCAATGGTTCGTCGCGATGGGCAGGGTTCCAGCCCGTTACCTTTACTGCAAGGACGTGAACCGGGCCGCGATATGACGAGCCACGGGCCGGACATCGGGATCGCCGTCGACGGCGCCGGGCTCCAGCGCCGGATCGACGAGCTCGCCCTGATCTCCGAGGCCCCCGCGCCCGTGGTGACCCGCGTCCTCTTCTCGGAGGCCGACCTTCGGGGCCGCGAGTACGTGCGCCGGGCGGCGAGGGACGCGGGCCTCGTGGTCCGGGAGGACGCCGTGGGCAACATCTTTGCGCGGTGGGAGGGCTCCGAGCCGGGCCTTCCCGCGGTTGGCTCCGGCTCGCACACGGACGCCATACCCAACGCGGGCAGGTACGACGGCGTCGTCGGCGTCCTCGGCGCCTTTGAGGCGCTCGCGGCCCTGAAGCGGGCGGGATTCAGGCCCAGGCGCTCGCTCGAGGTCGTCATGTTCACCGCGGAGGAGCCGACCCGCTTTGGGCTGGGATGCCTCGGCAGCCGGCTCATGGCGGGCTCGATCCCCGTCGAGAAGGCGAGGGCCCTCAAGGACCGCGAGGGCCGCACCCTCGAGGAACTGAGGGCCGCCGCGGGCTGCGTGGGCGCACTTGAGTCCGTGAGGCTGCCGTCGGGGTACTACCACGCGTTTGTGGAGCTGCACATCGAGCAGGGGCCGGTCCTCGAGGCGCGGAACATCCCGATCGGGATCGTCGAGCACATCGCGGGGCCGAGCAGCTACCGCGTCAC
>CAYQOH010000032.1:0-19390 GCA_964419075.1 uncultured Opitutaceae bacterium
AACTCGATGTGGCCGAGCTACTACGGGATGACCGCGGAGAACTTTCCCCCGGGGTCGAGCGCCCCGAACCTGGCCGAGCGGGCCTTCAGGTTCGTCGCCTTCCTCGCGCATCGCTACACGGCCGTCGCCCCCCGGGACGGCGAGGTGTCGCTGCCGCTGCTGGTCCGAGGCAACTCGATGAGCGTCGCCTACACGAAGCGGGCGGGCTACTCGTGGGGGTTCATCCCGACCCGCGTCAAGGAGTACACGTTCTACGTCGACGGGGCCGCCACGTCGGTCCGCGTCCCGGCCGACTTCAGCGACAACGACTTTGACGACCTGGTCATCGGCACGTTCTTCAAGGACCGCAACGCGTTCGAGGCCCAGGTGCGCAGCGCGCAGCAGGCGGGCCGCCTCGAGGAGACGAGCGTGAAGCTCGACGAGGACAGCGACCAGTACTACGAGGCATTCCGGGTGCCCCTCGGCAGGTCCGTGCGGGCCGGGGAGCCCGTCGTTCGGTTCGACATCCTGACCGGCGACCAGCTGTTCGTCGACCGGGTGAGCTACCAGTTCGTCAGGCCGAGCGTGGGCCAGGGCTTCGTGTTCAGGACGGACCACATCCCGGACATCGAGAGGGCCTTTGGCGACCAGTACTTCATCAAGCGCCTGATCGGCGTCCCCGGGGACGCGATCGAGATTCGCGAGCCCATGATCTACCGCAACGGCTCCCCGATAAGCGGCTCGAAGGCCTTTGGGCTGAACGCGGGGCGGGTGAGCCCCTACCGGGGATACTTCAACATGACCGCCGATCCGCGGTACACGCAGAGCCAGCTCTTCCGGGGCGACACGGTCACGGTGCCCGCGCGAGGGTACCTCGCGCTCGGCGACAACTCCAAGAACAGCTTCGACGGAAGATTCTGGGGGTTTGTGCCCGAAAAGGACGTGATCGGCCGGCCGCTCTTCATCTACTACCCGTTCACCCGGCGCTGGGGCACGGCAAGGTGAGCGGCCCCCGGTTCCGCGGCGGGATTTGACACCCGATCCTGCCGGCATCTTGTATCGTCCGGCCCCCGCGGCGGCACTTGTCCGCGCGCGTGGGCCCACCCCAACGACTCCATGCCCACGCCCCACCCGACGCTCGTCGCCTCGGCCCTGCTCTGCCTCTGCTGCGTCCACGCGGCTGCCGATCCGGCGAGCTTCGACGTCCGGGCCTTCGGGGCCAAGGGGGACGGGGTTTCCAACGACGCGCCCTCCATCAACCGGGCGATAGAGGCGGCCAGCCGGGCGGGCGGGGGAACGGTGGAGTTTCCGGCCGGCGCCTACCTGGCGGGCTCGCTCCACCTGAGGAGCAACATCACCCTCCACCTGGGCCCGGGCTCATCGATCGTGGCCTCCTCCGAGGACAGGGACTACGACCCGCCGGAGCCGAACGCCTGGGGGGACACCCTGCACTACCAGGACGGTGGCCACAGCCACTGGCACGACAGCCTGATCTGGGGCGAGGACCTGGCCAACGTGTCGATCACCGGAGAGGGCCGGATCTACGGCAAGGGCCTTTCGCGGGGTTGGGCCGGGGAGACGGTCGTCCAGAAGGTCGGCAACAAGGCGATCGCGCTCAAGAACTGCCGCAACGTCATCCTGCGCGACTTCACGATCGAGCACGGGGGCTGGTTCGGGATCCTCGCGACCGGCGTCGACAACCTGGCGATCGACGGGCTGAAGATCGACACCAACCGGGACGGCATGGACATCGACTGCTGCCGCAACGTGAGGGTCTCGAATTGCTCGGTGAATTCCCCCTTCGACGACGGCATCTGCCTGAAGAGCTCCTTCGGCCTGGGGCAGTTCCGCTCGACCGAGAACGTGACGATCTCGGACTGCCTGGTGTGCGGCTACGACGAGGGGTCGCTCCTGGACGGGAGCCGCACGCACACCGAGGCGCGCGTTCACGCGCCGACCGGCCGGATCAAGTTCGGCACGGAGTCGAACGGGGGCTTCAAGGCGGTGACGATCACCAACTGCGTGTTCGAGTGCTCCCGCGGACTCGCCCTGGAGACGGTGGACGGCGCCCTGCTCGAGGACGTCACCGTCTCGAACCTCGCCATGCGCCGGATCTTCAGCGCCCCCATCTTCCTGCGACTCGGCGCGCGCATGCGGGGCCCCGCCGGGACGCCCGTCGGGAGGCTTCACGGCGTCATCATCAGCAACGTGGTCGCCGAGGACGTCCAGGGGGGCCAGGGGATCCTGATCCTCGGGCTGGCGGGACACCCGGTGGAGGACGTGACCCTCGACAACATCCGCATCGAGTTCGAGGGGGGCGGCACGGCGGCCGAGGCCGGCCGCTCGGTGCCCGAGATGGAGCGTGACTACCCCGAGCCCGGGAGCTTCGGGATCACCCCGTCCTGGGGCCTGTATGCCCGGCACGCGGCCCGTCTGGTGGTGCACCACGTGGTCCTCGGCCCGAGGGCGAGCGACCTCAGGCCCTCGGTCATGCTGGACGACGTCCGCGGCGCCGAGTTTGAGCACGACTCGATGCCTCCCTCCGCCGGGGCAAAGACGTTCGACCTAAGGTCCGTGGAGGAGTTCTCCGCGCAGTCGTGCCGGGGCGTGCCCGACACCTCGCGGGAGCGGTCCGTGCCGGGCGAGCAGCCCTAGGAGGGAGACGGACGCTCTAGGGGTCGGTCTTGTTCCTGCCGCCACGCGTCAGGTGCACGACCAGGGACAGCGCGAAGAGGATCAGGAAGATGTAGAAGAGGGTCTGGGCGATCGCGATGGCCCCGCCGGCGACGTTGGTGAAGCCGAGGGCGCCCGCGACGAGGGCGAGCACGAGGAACATGAGGATCCAGCGTAGCATGGGTGTGGCTTGTTTTTGGGGTGCGGGTTGTGGTTTCGAAAGATGGGCGAGCGGGGGCCTCCTCAGCCTCTCAATGCAAGAAGAGCGACCCTGCAGACCGTGGCGGCGACGGTGGCCCCGCGGAACCATCGCCCAATCCCGCCGGGCAGGCTCGGGGCGACCGAAGCGATCGTTCCCAGGACGGAATGCACCTGGAGCCCGAGGGACCCCTCGCGCAGGGTCCGGAGCACCTTGAGCCGATCGAGCTCGCAGGCGAGCGACAGCCACTTGCGGCGGTCGCCCTGGGGCCCGGCCCTCCCGCTCAGCTGCCGTTCGTTGAAAGGTAGTGATTCAGGCATGCGCAATCCTCGCGGAGCTGGTAGCGGGTCTCGGAGAGCGGGTGCCACGACCTTATGCGCAGGGCGGTCCACCACCCGAGCGCGCACGCGCCCAGGACGTAGCCGAGGGCGACAAGTCCGAGAATGACGGCGCGGTCCCCGCGCTCCCAGACGAGGGCCGCAAGCGCAAAGGTTCCGGTCAGCCCGCCGAGCAGGACAAGGGCGCCGGCGACTCCCGCCGCGGCGCCCGTGACCGCAAGGTGCGTCCGCGCATCCTTTAGCTCGATGCGGGCCAGTTCGCCCCGGTGCAGCAGCCCGTCCAGGATGATGCGGGGCGGGGATTCGAGCGCGTCCATGGGGGGTGGGCCCTGCGGGGGGAAGTGAACGGCCGGGCGGCCTCGCCGATTAGCGGTTGGAGCTCGTGAAGGCGCGCGACAGCAAGAGGCCGGCGATGACGCCCACACCCGCGGCGATGCCGATGGTCGGATAGGGGTTCTCCCGGATGGCGTCGTCGGCGCGGCCCGCCTGCCGGCGCGCGCCGTCGGCCAGGTTCTTGAGCGTGGTCTGGCCGTCGGCAAGCACCGCCCGAAGGCGGTCCTGCAGGGCGTGAACATCGAGAGTCGAGTGACCGTCGACATTGGCGAGGGCCTCCTTTGCGTCGCGGATGAGGGCCTTCAGGTCCTCAATGGTGGCCTGGGACTGGCCATTGGTGGTTTCGGATTCGGCGGTGGCTGTGGATGATTTCATGGGAATGGGTGGGACGATACGGTTGATGGTTAGTTAGTATGCGCCGCGGTTGTTTTGTTACGGCGCTCCGCGAAGAAAGCGCCGATGCCGCGCGCACGCGTGACCTGCATCGCGATTCAGGCGGCTCCCTACGCGCTGCCTTGTCCCATTCCCTGGGTCAGGTAACGGGGAAACTCGGAGACGCTTCTGAACTGCTCGGAAAACGCCGCTCGTTGAAGCGGCGCCGGGGCGCAGCGTGAAGCCTCGCCGCGGTCACCTGATTCGGCGGCCAGGCCGCTGTCGGGGGGCCTCCAGGCGCGGGCCGGCCGGCTTGAGGATGCGTTGGTGAGGCCGCTGTTGGGCTCGTGTGGGTTCATGGGTTCGGTCCCGAAGTGTACACCCGGGGCCCGGCGGCCCCATATGGGGTGAAACGAGCATTCCGGGTGCCCCCATGCGCCGTCAGGCCCGGGCCTGAAGCGCCTCGAGCTCCTCCCACCGCGCGAACGCCACGGCGTGCTCGCGCTCGAGGCCGTCAAGGCGCGCCCTGACGTCGGCGGCGGAGTTCCTCTCCCGGTGGTAGAAGGCCGGATCGGCAAGCTTCGCGGCGAGCTTGGCCATCTCGGACTCGAGCGCCTCGATCCGCGCGGGCAGCTCCGCCACCTCGCGCCGCTCATTGTTGGTCAGCTTCCGGGCGGGCCTCTGGGGCGCGGCGGCCGGCCTCGCCTCGTCCCTTGCGGGCGCCGCAAGCGCCGCCTTCGCGGCCGCCGCCTTCTCCCGCTCGCGGACCCAGTCGGCGTACCCGCCGACGTAGTCGCCGATGCGGCCGTCACCCTCGAAGACGAGCGTGCTGGTCACGACGTTGTCCAGGAAGTCGCGGTCGTGGCTCACGATGAGCAGCGTGCCCTCGTACTCGACCAGAAGGTCCTCGAGCAGGTCCAGCGTCTCGGCGTCCAGGTCGTTCGTCGGCTCGTCCATGACGAGGACGTTGGCGGGCTTGGTGAAGAGGCGGGCGAGCAGCAGGCGGTTGCGCTCCCCGCCGGAGAGCACCCGGGCGGGCGTCCGCGCGCGGTCGGCCGTGAACAGGAAGTCCTGAAGGTAGCTGATCACGTGGCGGGTGCGCCCGCCCACCGTGACGGTCTCGTTGCCGCCGGCGACGTTGTCCGCCACGGTCTTGGCGTCGTCGATCTGGGCGCGCATCTGGTCAAAGTAGAGGAACTCGAGCCTCGTCCCGTGCGCGATCGTGCCCGTCGTCGGTGCAAGCTCGCCGAGCAGGAGCTTGATGAGGGTGGACTTGCCCGACCCGTTGGGCCCGATGATCCCGATCTTGTCGCCCCGGATGAGGGTCGTCGTGAAGTCGCGCACGAGGGGCCGTCCGCCGGGGTAGGCGAACGACATGTTCTCGACGTCGATCACCTTGACGCCGGAGCGTTCGGCCTCGCTTAGGCGCATGTTGACGTTGCCCGTGCGCGCGCGCCTCGCGGCGCGCTCCGCGCGCATCTTCATCAGCGTGTGGATCCGGCCCTGCGCGCGCGAGCGCTGGGCGCGGACTCCCTTTCGGATCCACACCTCCTCCTGGGCGAGCCTCTTGTCGAAGGCGGCCTGCTGCTTCTCTTCGGCCGCGAGCACCTCCTCCTTCCGGACCAGGTAGGTGTCATAGTCGCAGGCCCAGCCCGAGAGGCGCCCGCGGTCGAGCTCGACGATCCGGGTGGCGAGCCTGCGCAGGAACGCGCGGTCATGGGTCACGAAGAGCAGGCTGATCTTCTCTGCAAGGAGGAACTCCTCGAGCCAGAGGATCGAGTCGATGTCCAGGTGGTTGGTCGGCTCGTCAAGGAGCAGCAGGTCCGGCTTCGCGGCGAGGGCGCGCCCCAGGAGCGTGCGCCGCTTCAGGCCTCCCGAGAGTTCCGCGAATCCCCGGGCGGGGTCGAGCTGGAGGTGCTCGATCAGCTCGTGCACCAGGACGTCGCGCTCCCAGTCCTCCTCGTGGCCCGCCTGGGGCCTCAGCCCCGACGCGACGATCTCCGCGACGCTGCCGGGGAGGTCCGCGGGCACGTCCTGCGTGAGGCGGGCGAACCGGGAGCCCGGCTGGCGGAACACGTCGCCCGTGTCCGGCTTGATCTCGCCGCCGATGACCCCCATGAGCGTGGACTTCCCGGCGCCATTGCGCCCGAGCAGGCAGACCCGTTCGCCCGGATCGACCTGGAGATTGACCTTGTCGAGGACCGGGGGGCCGCCGAAGCACAGACTGACGTCGAGGAGGCTGAAAAGGGACATGAGCGGGCAAAGGTGGGCGCTTGCCCGGCCGCGCGCAACCCCCCAGCTGCTCAATAACGCCCTGGTCAGGGTCCGTCCTCGGGCTGCCCGCCAAGGGCCCGCTCGATCGCCTCGAAGGGCCTGTGGATGGCGCCGTGCACGCCCGCCTCGTGCGCCTCCGAGTGGAAACCCGATGTGGGATCGCGCACGACGGGTCCGACCCGGTCGCAATCCGGCGGCGTTCAGCGCAGATGGCGCGGTGGCGCAGGGTCCGCCTCAGCGGCCGGGCCCCCAGGGGCCCGCCAACGCGCCCGCACCGAATACCCGGTGCGGGCGGTTGGCTAGGCCACCGGTTTTCCAGGACCGCGAGGCGGGGCAAGCCTCCTTAGACGGCCGGGGAAATGCGCCAAAATGCTAGTCCCTCTTGTTTGGATGCCCGCGCGCGGGGGCCTTCGGCGTGTGGACCATCGAGCTGAGGCGAGCCTCTGCCTCCTGCCAGTTCTCGAGGTCGCGCCCGGGAATGCAGCCGCTCTGGACGTAAAGCTGAAAGGCAAGGGCCCGGATCTCGTCCTGCGTCGGCCTTGGAGCGTCGGGACGCGGCTTTGCGGCTTTCTTCATTGCGTAAATCCTCGGTGGTCGGGTGTCGTCTCGGCGGCGTCAGGCTACTTGAGCGATTTCCAACGGGCGGGTCTGCGATTGATGTGCTTGGCTTCCTGCCGGTTCCAAATGCGAGTGTAGCGCCTTTGGGAAAAGACACTGCGCACGAATTGGCATTTTCGCTGCGGATTTTGCCGTCGGCCCGCGGGGACCCTACGCCTTGCGGCGCTCGGTGCGCGGTGCGGCCTCCCTGCAGTAGCGGGTCCAGGGAATCGCGCGCAGCCGGTCCGGGGAGATCGGCTTTCCCGAGATCTCGCAGATCCCATAGGTGCCCTTGCGAATGCGCTGGAGCGCAGCCTCGATCTCCTCGAGGGAGTTGCGCTCCATCGCCAGCTCAGCGAAGAAGATGTCCCGCTCCGAATTGTCGGCCGCGGTGTCGGCCGGGTCCTTGTGAGACTCCAGGAGCGATGCGTTGATGTCGCGCCTGCGCTGCTCGTGCTCCTTCAGGAGCCGTCCGTTGAGCCGCATCAACGCCTTGTAGTGCCACTTCCACTGAGGGTTGATCTCCGGTTCCGAGGGCCTGGTTGGGTCAGGATTCATGTTCAGTTGGCGCAGGTTGCGAGCGGGCGGTTTGGTTTTTCAGAGCCGAGAAGGGGGAGCGGCAACGGCGGGCGGCCTGCGCGCATGGACATGCGGCGGGGCACCATCGGGTCCGGCTGGCCGAGCGGCGCGGCCCGCTGGATCCGCTCGCGGGCCGCCGCTTCCCGGTGCCTGGCGCCGTGTGGGGCCGGGACGATGACGACGGGGCAGTGGACCTTCCGGAGCACGCCGCCCGTCGTGCTTCCGACAAGGAGGTCGTAGAAGGCCCCGTGCCCGTGCGAGCCGATGACGATGTAGTCGGAGGCGTGCCGCTCGGCCTCCAATGCGATCACCATCGCGGGCGAGGCCCCCCTGCGGCAGACGGTCGTCGCGGCCAGCCCGTGGGTCTCAACGAACGCCCTCCACTTGGCGAGTTGGCGGACGCCGGCCCGGCTCATCGTCTGGATGACCGGCAGGGCCGGATCGTAATCGGCCAGCACGGCGGGGGGCTGCACGACGTGAAGCAGCACGAGGGCGGCTTTCGCGGGCTGCGCCAAGGCGACGGCCCGCGCCACGACCAGGCGCGAGACAGGGGAAAAGTCGAGGGGTACAAGGATGCTCTTCACCTGCCCGAACCTAGCACGGCGCATGGCTTTGCGCTGCGCGGATATTGCTTTTTGAGCCGCAGGGATTGAACGCCCAGGGCAAGGGGTGCGTGGCCGAAACGGCCGCCCCGCGCGGGCCGCCTGGAAGGGAGGGGCGCCCCTATGCGGCGACAGTCGCCCGCAGCGGCTCCGCGACGGCGCCTGCGCCGTCGTGCAGGGCCGTGCGGTAGTCGGAGGGGGTCTCGCCCACGAATTGGCGGAAGACCCGGTTGAACTGGGAGAGCGACTGGAAGCCCGCATCATAGGCCGCCTCGCTGATTCTCTTGTGGGGGTTAAGAAGCATGCGTTTCACGGTCTCGACCCTGACGCGCGCCAGGTATGCGGTGAACGTGAGACCCGTCTCCTTCTTGAAGACCTTGCAGAAGTAGAAGGCGCTCATCGCCGCGGCGCGCGCGACAAGGCTTAGCGTGATCTCCTCGGCCAGGTGTTCCGCGATGTAGGCGCGCGCCCGGGCCACCGTGGGCGATTCCGACGCGGCCTCCCGAACCATCAGCTGGTTGCTCAGGCTTGAGAGTTGCTGGGCGAAGATCGTAAGTAAGCTTAACGCAGACTCGTGGCGCTTCTTGGTGATGATCTGGGTGGAGAAGTAGGCGGCCCTGAGGGTCTTAGCCTCAACGGCGGCGCCCCACTGCCTGAGCGAAAGCAGGACCGACCTAAAGCGGTTCTCCGAGGGCTTGCGCAGCAACACCTGACCGGTCTGGAGATAGCCGACAACGCGTTCGCCGATTCTGACCGGCACGGCCGACTCGCTGAGGCCGGCGAAGCACTCGAGCGTGGCGGAGCGCTCGGCGGCCTGGGCCTCCATGCGCTGCTGGAGCTCGAGGCATGCCGAGCACGTCTTGTTCTGGGCGGCCATCAAGGCGCAAAAGCCATTGCGGTTCCTCGATTCCTGGAGCGGCGTCTGAAAAGAGCCGGCGGCCCGCAGCACCAGCGGGAGGCCCGTCGCCGCCTCGAAGGCCCTCTGGTAATCGCGGTAGAGGTCGGACCTCTGGAGATGGTCGACGAGATCGCGGTCGGAGCGGGCGCCATTGCCCGGGGTGTCTTGGTTTGGAGTGGAAGCGTGCATGACGCCCCCAGACTACACGGGATCGCCCCAATCCGGTATCGGAGGCGCGGCTGTACCTCGATAGGGAAAATCCTTAGGGTCGGGTGTCGGCCGCCCCTCCCGCACTGTCCCCGAAGGCCTCAAGGCAAGCGCAGGATACCATGCCCCGGGCCGCGCAGTCTTCGCGGCGATTGCGAAGGACTGAGCAAATCTTGCGCTCGGCATCATGGGGCTCGACTCCCCCTGTTTTTCTTGCCCAACCTGTTGCGGTCCCGGGGAAAATGGCACTCCGTTAGGCCGTCAGCTGATGAATTCTTCGCGATTAGGCATCTCGGGGGCCCTGGGCCTCGGCGCGGCCCTCCTGCTGGCCGGCCTTGTTCTGGTCGCGCGCGCCGACCCCGGGGCCCCGCGAATCACCGCCGGGGCCGTGGCCCTGGTCGCCAATCTGGGATTCCTCGCCTGGATCCTTCGGCGCGGCGCCCGGATGATGCGGGCGGGCGACGAGGCCCTCGGGGAGGCGGCCCGTCATCAGGACCGGCTCACCCTGGCGACCGCCATCATCGAGGGCACGGACGACGCGGTGGTGAGCAAGGACCTGGCGGGAGTCATCCGCAGCTGGAACCGGGGGGCCGAGCGCATCTTCGGCTTCTCGGCGGCTGAGGCGATCGGCCGGCCGGTGTCGATCATCGTTCCCGACGACCGCACGGAGGAGGAGCGACAGATCCTCGAGAGGATCGGCCGCGGCGAGCGGGTCGAGCGCTTCGAGACGGTGCGCAGGAGAAAGGACGGCGGGCTTCTGGACGTGCTGGTGACGATCTCGCCCGTCCGCGACGACTCGGGGACGATCGTGGGCGCCTCGAAGATTGCCCGGGAGGTCACGGACCGCAAGCGGATCGAGCGGGAGAACGTGGCCGCGCTGGGCGAGCTGAGGGACATCAAGGCGGCCCTCGACGAGCACTCCATCGTCGCGATCACCGACGCTTCCGGGCGGATCACGTACGTCAATGACCAGTTCTGCGCCATCTCCAAGTACTCGCGCGAGGAGCTGATCGGGCAGGACCACCGCATCATCAATTCGGGCTACCACCCCAAGGAGTTCTTCCGCGACCTCTGGGCGACGATCGGCCGGGGGAGCGTGTGGCGCGGGGAGGTGCGCAACCGCGCCAAGGACGGATCCCTTTACTGGGTGCAGACGACGGTCTTTCCCCGCGTGAACAGCTCGGGGAGGCCGACCCAGTACATCGCCATCCGCACGGACATCACGCAGCGCAAGGCGGACCAGCAGGAGATCCAGCGTGCGGCCTCGGAGCTGGCGGAGAAGAACCGCGAGCTTGAGACGATCGTCTTCACGGCCTCCCACGACCTGCGCTCACCCCTCGTCAATGTGCAGGGCTTCGGCCGGCAGCTCGAGCGCGCCTGCGACAAGCTCCGGGCGGCGGTCGGGGCCGCGGAGGGGGACCGGGTGCCCAAGGCGGAGCTGGCCCAGCCGCTCGAGACCACGATCCCGCAGGCCCTGCGGTTCATCAATGCGGGCGTGAACAAGATCGACCACCTTCTCTCGGGGCTCCTGCGCTTCTCACGGCTGGGCCGCGTGGCGCTCAACGTCGTGCCGCTCGAGATGACACCGCTGATGAACGAGATCATCGCGGCGATGAGGTTCCAACTGAACAGGCCCAGGCGGAGATCCAGGTGGACCGGCTTCCCGACTGCCTGGGCGACAGCGTGCACACCAGCCAAGTGTTCGCCAACCTGATCGACAACGCGCTCAAATACCGCGACCCCGGCCGGCGCCTTCAGATCACGGTCTCGGGCGGGGTGAGGGACGGCCTGGCGGTCTATTCTTTGGCGGACAATGGGATAGGCATTGCGCCCGAGCACCAGGCGAAGGTCTTCGAGATCTTCCACCGCCTCAATCCGGCGGCGCCGGGCGGCGAGGGACTCGGCCTGACGATCGCGCAGAGGGTCCTCGAGCGCCAGCGCGGGAAGATCTGGGTTGAGAGCCGGGAGGGTTCCGGCTCGACTTTCTACGTCTCGCTGCCGGCATTCGAAGGCAAGCCACCCAAGCCGTGAACCACGCTCCTGTCATCCTGATCGTCGACGACGACGAGGGCCATTCGATCCTTGTTCGCGAGAACCTGGTGGCGGCCGGCCTCAACAACACGATCGAGCATTTCTACGACGGGCAGGTGGCCCTGGACTTCTTCTTCAACCCGCAGGCCGCCAAGCGCTGCGACCCCGAGCAGTCCTACCTCATCCTCCTCGATATCCGGATGCCCAAGGTCGACGGCACGGAGGTGCTGCGCCGGCTCAAGCTCGATCCGGAACTGCGCAAGGTGCCGGTGGTCATCCTCACGACGACCGATGACGCCCGGGAGGTCGAGAAGTGCCACCTGCTCGGCTGCAACGTCTACATTCAGAAGCCGGTGGACTACGACAAGTTCGCCGAGGCCATCCGGCGCCTCGGACTGTTCATCACGCTCATGATGTTGCCGCCGGTCAATGAGCGTTGAGCGCGGGTCAAATGCCCTCCCCACCGGCCACGGCGCGAATCCTGATCGTCGACGATGACGAGGGCCTGCTCATCCTGATGGCCGATGCGCTGGCCGGCGAAGGCTACGAGATCGCGACCGCGGCGTCCGGCACCGCCGCCCTGGAATGGCTGGCCGGCCATGCGCCGGACCTCATGCTGCTCGACCTGAAGATGCAGGACATGGACGGGCCGGTGCTGCTCAGGCGCCACAAGGAGCGCGGCGCCCCTGTCGCCTTTGTCGTCGTCACCGGCCGGGGCGACGAGAAGGCCGCCGTCGATGCCATGAAGGAGGGCGCCCTCGACTACGTCATGAAGGACACCGGGCTCCTGGACCTGCTGCCCGGGGTGGTGAGGCGGGCCCTGTCGAACATCGGAAGGGAGCGGGAGCTGGCCGCCGCCCAGGCCGACAGCCGGCGCCTGGAGGGCGAGATCGTCGCCACGAGCGAGAAGGAGCGGCACAACATCGGAGCGGATCTGCACGACGGACTGGGCCAGCAGCTTACCGCGATCGAGCTGATCTGCACGGCACTCAAGGAGGACATGGCGCAGGAGCGTCCCGATCTCAAGGACCGGATGGAGCACGTCGTCCTGCTCCTTCGCGAGGCGGTGTCGCAGACGCGCCAGCTTGCCCGCGGGCTGGTTCCGATCATCGACGACCCCGACGCCCTGCGCATCGCGCTAGCCGAGCTTGCGGCGCGAATGAGCTCGCCCGGCCGCGTCGTGTGCCGGCTCGAGTGCGCGTCGTCCATCCCCATCAAGGACCCGGCAATCGCCGGGCACCTGTACCGCATCAGCCAGGAGGCGGTGAACAACGCCGTCAAACACGGCCGCGCGTCGGAAATCCTGATCAGGCTCGAGCAGCGGGGGGGCAGGCCCTGGCTCCGGATCTCGGACAATGGCAAGGGTCTGCCGAAAACCACGGACCGGGGCGCGGGCGTCGGCCTGCGGGTGATGAGCCACCGCGCCCGCGTCATTGGCGCCGAGCTGGCGATCGCGTCGCGGCGGGAAGCCGGCGTCACCGTAACCTGCGCGTTTCCCGCGGGCTTCTGACGAAGCCATGCCAAAGCCGCCCAAACACCCGGGAAGCCCGCCGCCGGCGGCAAGGGAGGCCAAGGCCGCCGACCGGCGGCGGATCCTGGTCGTGGAGGACCACCCGCTCATGCGGGCGGGGCTGGCGCAGCTCATCAACCGGCAGCCCGACTTGGTCGTCTGCGGCGAGGCGGGCAATCCCCATGCCGCGATCCAGGAGCTGGCCCGAAACACGCCGGACTTGATTCTCACGGACATCACCATGCCCGGGCGGAGCGGATTCGAGTTCATCAAGGACCTGGTTGCGGAGAGTCCCGGCCGCCTCATCCTGGTCGTCTCGATGCACGATGAGGTCATCTACGCCGAGCGCGCGCTCCGGGCAGGGGCCCGCGGGTATGCGATGAAGGACGCGGGCGGCGAGAATCTCCTGGCGGCGATCCGGCAGGTCCTGGCGGGACAGGTGTACCTGAGCCCGCAGATGTCGGCGCGGATACTGGAGGACCTCTCGGGGCAGCGGCCACGGGGGTCCGATTCCCCGATCGAGAGGCTGAGCGACCGCGAGTTCGAGATCCTGCAGCTCGTGGGCCAGGGCAAGAGCACGCGCGACATCGCCGCCCAGCTGCACCTCAGCCCGAAGACCGTCGACGTCCACCGCGGCCACATCAAGGAGAAGCTGCAGCTGAAGGACTCCACGGCGCTGGTGCGCTACGCGGTGCGGTGGGTGGAGACGCAGACCTGAGGGGAGCCGGCGGCGCCCTCCGCGCGGGCGTTTTCTAACCCCACGGGCAGCATTCGCTAGGGCAATAAATGCGCCCCAATCGTCAAGGGGTGCGGAGCCAGCCCCCTGGCTCCCCTGTAGGCTTTGTGCAATCTCCGGCCCCATGTCCCGCGACGTCGCAGGCGCAGTCCTTCGGCATTCCGAACGGACGAAGAAGAAATGGATCGGACTGCTGTCCAGGAACGCGGTGATGTGGCCCCTCAACAACATTGACGCCATCTCGCGGCTGCAGAGCACGACGCTCGGGGAATTCCAGTCGCTGCTCCGCTCGGGGTCGTTCCGCAACTGGGTCGTGGAGCACGAGCCCCACACCCGTCTCCTCCATTCCGAGGGCATCTGCGGCTTCATCTCCGTGCTGTCGTACTTCGCGACGGGCGAGATCGCCCTCTTCGAGGAGCTCGAGAAGGTCGGGGACCTCCAGCCGGCCGCGGTCGCCGGGGCGCGCAAGCGGTGGCGCTTCTTCGGGCAGCGCGAGATGGATTCCCAGTGCGTCGGCTGCGAGAGGATCTGCGCGCTCGTGAAGTATCCCGACAAGGCGCACGGGGAGGATGCCTTCGGGGTGCCCGCCTGGGCTCTCCTTGCGGCAGACCGGGCGGCAGCGGGGCCCGGGCCCGTCGACTGACGGCCCTTGGAGGAGCGGGCGCGTGCGGCATGCCGCCCTTTTGGGGAGGGCCGCGCGGAATCCCGGACGGGCGCCGCGGCGCGGGCTATGCGGGCACCTTGGGAAGTTCCGCCGGGATCTCGACGGGGTGCGGGTGGTGCCGCTTGTCGACCCGCTTGCGCGCCCTCTCGCCGAGCATCCGCTCGAGCTTGTCGACGACCTCGTGGATGGACTTGTACAGGTTGTCCGTCGTCGCTGACGCGGCCAGGTCCGGGCCCCGCAGCTCGACCAAGCCCTTGACGGTGTAGGTTCGCTCGCCCGAACGCAGGGTCGAATGCTCGGATTCAAACCGCACGCGGACGATGTGGGCGTGGTGCTTGAGGAGCTTCCTCGCTATGGCCTCGACGTCGGCCCGGGTCGCCTCGCTCAACGTGAGATGATGCCCGGCAATGAGGATCTTGTCGTTCATTGTTGGTTACCGCAAGGGCCTGAACGATCTCAGGCTACCGTGATATCGGCACAAAGATAGACGTCTTGAATGGCGTTGAGCAGCGCGATGCCGTCCTTCATCGGGCGCTGGAACGCCTTCCGGCCGGAGATCAGCCCCATTCCTCCGGCGCGCTTGTTGATCACCGCGGTGCGCACCGCCTGGGCGAGGTCGTTCTTGCCCGACTCGCCCCCGGAGTTAATCAGGCCGGCGCGACCCATGTAGCAGTTGGCCACCTGGTACCGGGTGAGGTCGATGGGGCTCGCCGACGTGAGCTCCGTGTAGACCTTCTCGTGAGTCTTCCCGAATCCGGGCAGCGCCTTGTAGCCGCCGTTGTTCTCGGGCTGCTTCTGCTTGATGATGTCGGCCTCGATGGTGACGCCGAGGTGGTTGGCCTGGCCGGTGAGGTCGGCGCTGACGTGATAATCGACGTCCTTCTTGAAGGCGTTGTTTCGCAGGTAGCACCAGAGCACGGTGACCAGCCCGAGCTCGTGCGCCCGCCTGAAGGCCTGGCTGGTCTCAACGATCTGCCGGCGCGACTCGGGGGACCCGAAGTAGATGGTGGCCCCGACCGCGACGGCGCCCATGTCGTAGGCCTGCTGCACCTGCGCGAAATAGACCTGGTCGTAGGTGTTGGGGAAGGAGAGGAGCTCGTTGTGGTTGAGCTTTACGAGGAAGGGGATTCGGTGCGCGTATTTCCGGCTCACGGCGCCGAGAACGCCGAGCGTGGAGGCCACGGCGTTGCACCCGCCCTCGAGCGCGAGGCGCACGATGTTCTCGGGGTCGAAGTAGGCCGGGTTCGGGGCGAAGCTGGCGCCTGCCGAGTGCTCGATCCCCTGGTCCACGGGCAGCATCGAGAGGTACCCCGTGCCGGCCAGGCGGCCGTGGTTGAACATCTGTTGGAGGCTCCGCAGGACCTGGGGCGGCCGGTCCGACACCGTGTACACACGGTCGACGTAATCCGGGCCCGGCAGGCTCAGGGTCTCCTTTGGAAATGTCTTCGAACTGTGTTCAAGAAGAGACTTTGCATCGGCGCCGAGCAGTTCCTCGATCTTTGCTTTGTTCATAAATTTGGGGCGCAGCGTGCGTCCGCGAACATACTAGCCGCTGGCCGTCGCCCGGGCTGCGCGTATTTTGTGGTTCACCTAGCGGATTTTGTTGTAGGGGCGCCGCCGGCACGCCGGGAGTCGGGAGGGCGCGTGCGGCCGCCGGTGCGGGGCGCTGCACAAGAATCGCGCAGGGTTCGGCAAGCGATGCGGAGGCCCCGCCCTTGCGCCGCATTAGGATAGCGATATAGGGAAATGAACCGGTGCCCGACATGCCCCAAAGCCCCACCAAGAAAGCCCAGCAATGCCTTGAACCCGGCGTCGTGCCCGAGGAGACTCGGGGGACCCAAAGAGTGGACGCAATGGCCCCCGAGTGCAGCCCCGTTACCGCGAACACGGAGAGCCCCGTCGAGGGGACCGTCGTGCTGCGGGGGAACGAATACGTTCTGAGGCGCCTGAGGCCTGATGACGAAAAGCGCCTGCAGGACTTCTTCTACTCCCACTCCCAGGAGACCATCCAGCTGCGCTACGGGTACATGATCAGCACCATGACCCATGAGCGGGCCTACGAGCTGGTCAACGTGGACCAGCAAAAGGACGTCGCCCTGGGGCTCTTCGAGACGTCGGGCAAGCAGGAGATCCTGCACGCCGTGGGCCGCTTCTATTCGGAGCCCGAGCCGCACGTCGCCGAGGTCGCGTTCGTCGTGCGCGAGTCGAAGCGCCGATGCGGCATGGCGAGCGTCCTGCTCAGGCGCCTGGCCGAGATCGCCCAGGCGGGCGGCATGAAGAAGTTCGCCGCCCAGGTCCTTCGGGAGAATGAGGCGATGCGGTCGCTCTTCTCCCGCTACAGCCCGGAGGTGTCGTCGCTCACCGGCTCGAGCTGGCTCACGTACACCTTTTCCATTGATACCCTCCTGCGCAAAATGGGGGCGTCGGTCCCCGTGGCGCGTCCGCGGCGCTTGCGGCCCGCCAAGCCGTGAGCGGGAGGGCGGATCCTTGCATGAAGACTATCCTCGCCCCGGTTGACTTCTCCGCGATAACGCCCGCGGTCGTAGAGAACGCGGCTTCCCTGGCGCGCGCCGTCGGGGGGCGCATCGTGATCCTGCATGTCGTGGCGCCGGCGATCGTCCCGGGCGAAAGCTCGTCCATGGTCGTGGATCTCTCCCGGATGCAGGCGAGGGCCGAAACGGGCGCTGCGGCGCAGCTGTCGGCGCTCAAGGCTCGGCTGCGCGAGGGCGGGCTGGAGGCCGAGGCGGTCGAGGTCGGGGGCATACCCACGGTCCAGATCCTCGAGCAGGCCGGGGCTCTCGGCGCCGACTACATCGTGATGGGCTCGCACGGGCACGGCGCGGTCTACGACTTGCTTATTGGCGGAACGACCCACGCGATCCTCAAGCGGGCGCGCTGTCCCGTCGTCGTCGTTCCCGCCCAGCACGGGGGTGCGGGCAAGGGCAGGGGGCGGCGGCGCGCCGGGGAGCCCGGGGCGGCGCCCGGCACTTAGGGAGCGCCGCCAGGCGGGCGCCTTGCCCTCAGGTCAGTTCGCACGCCCCGCCCGCGCAGGCGACCACGTCCTTCAGGGCGGTGTTGTCGGACTGTTCCCTGAGCGTCGTGTAGTCGACCGCCTTGGGCTGGAGGCGGTTCCAGTGGAGGATGTCCTCGTCGGTCTCGAGCGCCTGGAACGGGGCCTGCGCGTAGCGGGTCTGCCCGTCGTCGCCGAGGAGCGAGATTCCGGTGAAGTCCTCACGGTGCGTCCAGATGTAGTCGGCCACCGCATCCCATTCGTTCGGCTTCACGACGCAGGTGTTCGAGACGTTGTGGGAGACCTCCGGCGAGCGGTTCCCCTTGGGGTTGGCCCCGGCCCGGACCCATGACCGCTGCACGAGGCTGACGTACTCGAGGAACTCTATCGCGCTTATCTCATTCTTGAGAATGGCGTTATCGGGCGCCTGGATGGGAAACGTGATCACGTCGGTGTGGTCGGGGTCGTACACGCTGCATTCGCACATTTGCGGGTTCGCGGCCTTGAAGTGCTGGTAAACGGCCTCCGTCCGGGCGGCCTGGACCCGCCGGAAGTACCGGCGCGAGTGATTGGGATGGATCCCCGAGGCCGTGCCCACGAGCGCGGCCGTCGTCCCCTCGGGCTTGACCGTGGTCGTTCGGGTCGCGGGATTTATCCCGAGGAGCTCGGCGACCAGCATGTTGGTCGCCCGAACGATGTGCGCCGCCTCCGTGAGCGCCTCCGCGTTGAGCAGGACCTCGGGCGAGTCCATGAAGCCGCAGATGGACACGCCGAGCAGCGCGTCATGTTCGTTGATCAGCCGCGTGACGGGTCCCAGGAACTTGATGTCCGTGTAGGCCGCCTGAAGGGTGCCGATGACGGCGGCGTGCGCCGTGGCGCGGACCAGGTCGTCGACGGTGCGGATCAGCGCGCCGTTGGTGCTGGTCAGGTTGCACATCTCCCAGCCGGAGAGGCGCGACATCCCGGGCAGGTCGCCGGTGTAGCCCCAGCTGTAGAGCTTGTCGACCTCGCTGCCCGACAGGTTCCAGTTGACGACCGGCAAGAGACCGATCTCCGAGCAGGGGTTGACGCCGGCCTCCGGGTTGTCGCAGAAGACGAAGCCCGGCTCGCCGAACTCCTTCGTGCTCGCGAAGAGCTTCCGGAACACGGAGTCGTCCTTCATCGAGCGCGGGATGATGGCGCTGTTGTTGGAGGCGCTGCGCTGGGGATGCTTGTCGAACCAGTCGCCCGTCTTGGCCATCATCATGTCCTCGTCGTCGTACGAGAAGAGGCAGATGCACGCGGAGCGCCGGATCCCCCCGGAGAGCACCGCCCGCGCGGTGAACATGCAGATGTCGTAGGCCTCGATCGGCTTGAGGCTCCGACCGACGGCTCCCGCCAGGACGGACTCGATGTTGATGAGCGCCTTTTTCAGCGGGAGGTGGCCCGGGGCCTTGCCGCCCGAGGTCCTCAGGTGCGCCCCGCGGGGGCGGACGAGGTGGTAGCTGAACTCGACCTTCGTGCCGTCGAAGTAGCTCTGCACGAGCGCGTCGAGCGCCTCGGCCCATCCCTCGATCGTGTCGCCGACGATGACGTGGACGACGGGAAGCTCGGTCTCGAGGCCGCGCTTCGGGAGGGCGGGCAGGCGCGACACGTGCTGGCGCTGCACGGAGAAGCCGCACCCGCAGCCGCAGAGCAGGAGGTAGAAGAACTCCTTGAAGAAATCCAGCCGGTCGAGGTTCGAGAAGCTGCAGTTGAACATCCGCGCGTGCGCGCTGAGGCAGGCCTCCGCGAACTGCAGCGAGCGCATCGAGGGCAGCACCTGCTTGCGGGCCACGGCTTGGAAGCTGTCCCCTATGATGTCACCGAGCGTCTTGCCCCCGAGCATCCCCTCGAGCGTCTTCAGGTGCCGGCCCGCCAGCTCGACCACCTCGGCGTTGAACAGGGCCGGCAGGCGCCGGTCGAGCTTCTTCTCGAAAAACGTGCGATGCACCGTCTCGACCCGGGCCGCGCTCTCGACCCAGATCTCGCGGCGGCCGAGGTGCTCGTTGAAGCGGGCGTACTTCGACTGGGCGATGTAGTCGGACATCCCGCTGTTGGCGTACACCGCGAGGCGCCGGTCGGCCTGCTTCAAGCGGTACGTCATGTACGCGGCGGCGACGTCCCAGCGGCCGTCGGCCGCGATCTGGACGACGATGGCATTCTGGATCTGCTCGATGGTCGGGTGCTTCCCGGCGCGGTAGTACAGGCCCTCCAGGGCGCTCTGCACCCGCTCCGCGGTCTTCGTGACCGAGAGGAAATCGTCCGGCTCGAGGCCGAAGCACGCGAGGAGATCCTCGCGGTAGAGGTTCTTTTTGTCGGGGTTCTTCGTGTCGAATTCCGCGAGCGCGATCGCCCGGGTGATCTTGT
>CAYQOH010000033.1:0-19379 GCA_964419075.1 uncultured Opitutaceae bacterium
GCGTGAGCCTGAACCTGGGCGTGTTGTAGTCCGGGATGAACGTCGAGCGCGGCGTCACGAAGCTCGCCGGCGGGACGTTCCTTCCGCGCTCCCGGGCGTAGATCTCCTCGATGATCGGGACGATCCGGGTGACCTGGTCGAGCCCGATGAACGCGTCCACCTCGGGCATCGAGCCCGGAAGGTCCTTGGCGAAGCGCTGGGACATGCAGCCGGCCACGATCAGCTTCTGTTCTCGGCGGCGCTTGCGCAGCCCTCGCTGCAGGTTGATTTCAAGGATATGCCCGATCGACTCCTCCTTGGAGGAGTCGATGAACGAGCACGTGTTCACGATCACGACATCGGCGTGCTCGGCGTCGGGGATGACCTGCATTCCGGCGCCCTGCAGGTGACCCACCATTATCTCGCTGTCCACGAGATTCTTAGCGCACCCAAGCGAAATGAGGCTGACCTTGATCATGCCGGGCGCCTCGGGCAGCAACGTCTTGGCGCGCAGCAGCCTACTTCTTCTTGGCCGCAGCGGCGGCCACCTTCTTGCGCTTGAGGTAGGCGGCGCGGCGTTTGCGTTTGATGATCTTGTTCGTCTGCTGGCCCATGGTGTTTATGTTGGGGAAAGGGGTGATCAGACCCGGTCGCGATTGGCGAGTCAAGACCTAGGGTGGGAATACGTGCCGGCCGTGATCTTTTCGCCGGTCCGCTCCCATTTGTAGACCAGGGGGTGCCTTGCTTTTTCCAGCTCCTTGCAGAGGCCCGGGTTGTCGCGCTTCATGACCATCATCTCGGCGAGGCCTTCCCCGTCGCAGTTGAGCAGCCTGACGTACGGCTTGAAATGCTCCGGCCTGCCGATGACGCGCGACAGCGCGCCCGCCTGGCCGGCCCAGTCGCGGTCGAGCGCCAGGAACGCGTAGGGCAGGCTCCGCAGGTCGATTCCCGCGCGGCGGCCGAACTTCATCCAGTTGGAATCCGTAAAGATGTGTGGAGGCGGGGCCGCGAAATGATGGCACCAGTGCCGTTCGTTGCCGGGCGCGAGGATCGGGCACGGGCCCCCGTGGGTGCACGGCGCCACGACGCTGAAAAGGCCGGCGAACTCATCCCTCAGCTCCCCGAGCGCCCGGCTGGTGTCGCGGGACCCCGGTTCCGCCCAGATCACCGCGCGCGAACGGGCGACCAGCGCCCGCAGCTCGTCGACGGCCTGGGGGCGGAGCTCGTTAAGGACATGGCTGACGAGCAGGAGGCCGATTGGCTCGGCGCCCCTGATATAGCCCGCGGTCGCCGCGGCGACGGAGAGACCGGGAAACTCCTTGGTGGCCATGTCGTGGGCGAAGTCCGCCGCGACCGGCGAGTGGTCCCAGACGCTGAGCGACTCGAAGCTCCCCTGGCCAAAGCGGCCGATGACCCGCCGGCCGGCGATTCCGCTGCCGCATCCCCAGTCCAGCACCGGTCCTCCCCGCGGCCTCCACCCGCGGATCTGAAGCTCGTCGAGGACGGCGTCCCACTTCCATCCGATCCGCTCGCCAAACGTCATGTCATAGCTGGCGAGGTCCGTTTCGGACGTCCAGTACGGTCCGTCGCAGGCCGCGCCGCCGAGAAACCGCTCCCGGTGCCGGTCGAGGGAAGGCCAGTCCAGCTCCGACCAGGTCATTTTAGGCCGAATCCGAGCCGGGCGGCCAGGGTCTGGCGCCTAACCCCGTAGAATGCGGCGAATTCCCTGATTCGCGCGGCGATCGCCTCGTCCCCACCGGGACGGGCCCTGACCGCGGTGATCATGGTGTTCTTCGCCGTGTGCTCCGTTGAGATGAACTCGATCACGCGCGTCCGGTAGCCGGCCCACTCGAGCAGCTGCGCCCGGAGGGCGTCCGTGACAAACTCGGCCTGGCGCTCCTCGAAGATCCCGTGCTTGAGCGCCCCCGACAGGACCGGCGGGGAGACGAGCTGCGGCCGGACCTCCTTCTGGCAGCAGGGCGCGACCAGCAGCAGCGCGGCGCCGGCCGCCACCCCCTTCGCGAGTGCGTCGTCCGTGGCCGTGTCGCAGGCGTGCAACGCGATGAGGACGTCGACGGCCCCGACGTCGGTTTCTGCGATCGACCCCAGACGGAAGGAGAGGCGGTGGGCGAAGCCCTGCGCCGCGGCCGTCCTGCCGCAGAACTCCACAAGGTCGGGGCGGGCCTCGACTCCGCAGACCTCGGCGCGGTCCCCGAGAAGCTCGCTTGCGGCGAACGTGAGGTAGCCCCTCCCGCATCCCATGTCGAAGACGCGCAGGGTGCGGCCCTCCTCGAGCGGGGCCTCCTTGAGGAGATGGCCGAGAATCTCGGCGAATTTCTCGATCTGGCGGAACTTGTCCGTCATGGCCGCGAGCGGCATGCCCCGGGGGTCCGTGACCCCGAGCGCCCGGAGCCATGGGGTTTCCTGGGCAATGGGACGGGCCTTGGGCCGGTCGTTTCCTCGGGACGGGGGCGCCGCCGCCGCGCGCGGCTTAATGCGGATCCGCGAGACACCGGGCCCGGTCTCAAGCTGAGCGCTCTGGGTCGAGGTGAAGAGGTGGGCGTCGAGGAAGTCCGCTCCGATCAGGGCATCCAAGAGGCGGAGGGCCTCCTCCGCGCCGTGGTTCTTCGTGACGTCTTTCGTGTCGTGCCGCCACACGAACGAGAGACGCGGGCCGGACTTGAGCATCACCGGGCGGACAAACAGGTTGGCGAGCGTCGGGTCCCGACCCGACGGCTTGCCGAGGGTGAGCTTCTCAAGCGAGCCGCCTCGGACGGCGTCGCCCAGCAGGACCATGAAGTGCTTTCGGCCGGACGGCGTCATCGTGGCTCTGGGGTGAGTGTCACGGCCGGAATATAGAAATCGGTCGGCGTCCTGCGCCACCAATTTCCGTTCCGAGCGTGACCTTCAGCATCGGTGAACTCGTAGCGGTAGCGCACGACCCGCAGGTAGTGCGGCGGGTGGTCGGGAAAGGGATTGCGCGAGAACAGCCCGAGCACCGCGGGGCTTCCCCGCAGGATCCGCTCGCAGAGCGTGCCCACCCACGGGCTGCTCTCGGTGGAATCGAGCGCCGCGAACCACAGCTGCCAGTCGAGGCGCGGCTGGTAGGGCGCAACCCAATCCGGCCGTCGGGACAGGTCGCCTGGCTTGTGCGGAAGCGCGTACTCGCGCCAGTCGTGTCCGTCGTCGCTGCCTTCGATCACGAGCTCGGGGCGCTCCACCGTTATGACCCTGAACAGCCCGTAGTTGTTGAAGCTCTGCAGGGGCCCGATCGCCGCCTCGACCGCGCGCACGAGGGGGGACCTCGCCGCGTTCGCCGAGAACTCGGCGGACGCCTGGAAGAACGTCACGCCCACGTAGATGGCGGCGAACCAGCGGAGGGCCGCGGCCCGGGCCGGCACGCCTCGCGAAGCGTGCCCGGCGACGTCGCGCGCGGGCTCCCCGACAGGCCAGCGGCGGGCGCGCCACCAGCCGTCGTCTAGGCACGTGAGGCACAGGCCGAGCGACAGCAGGTTGAAGAACGCGAAGTTTCCCGTGACGGCGATCAGCAGCTGGAGAAGCGCGAGCGCGAGCGCGCCCGCGTGCCGGACCGCCCTCGGCGCCGGGATGCAGAGCGGCGCACCGAGCTCGATCGCAAACATCAGCGCGCAGGACACCGCCTGGAACCACCCGGGGAGGTGATGCGCGTACCAGGCGACCGGCGTCGGCAGCGGCTGCGTCTGGTAGTGGAACGTGAGCGCGGTCAGGTGCCTCCACGTGGGATCGCCGCTCGTGAGCTTGACCGCGCCGGACAGGAACATGAGCCGGAACAGGAGCCACCAGACCAGGTAGCGCGCGAGGGGAGGCGGATCGTAGGGGTCGCGTGCCCGCCGCAGCGTCCACGGCACAAGAAGCATCCCGAGAACGGTGCATTCGAGGAGCAGCGCGTCCCACTGGAAATCAAAGAAGATCTGCCCCGCGGAGACCAGCGACAGATAGCAGGCCCAGAGGAGGGCGAGGCACAGGGGTTGGGCAAATCCCGCGAAGAGCAGCGCCGACAGGCCGACCCCAAGCGCGCAGAGCACACCGATGAAGCGGCCGGTTCCGAAGATCCAGCAGAGCGAGGGCGCATCGTACCATGCCATGCGCCCGAGCTGCCCTCGGACCACCGCGAAGTACGGCCCCGCGGGGAGGATCCCCGACGGGCCGATCAACCCGTCCGCCTGCACCCAGGCCGACGCGAACGCCGCCGCGTGCGCGACCGCGACGATGCGGACAAAAAGGCGCGAGCCTGCCGCAAAAGTCGGGCGAGAGGGCGGGGCCGCGTGTTCCACGAAATCCTCCTACATCGTTCCCCGTCCGCGTCGAGGAAATCCACCCCACCATAGCATAGTGAATGATATGACTGCGTAAATACATGTATTTATAATGCTTGCTATAGCACTTTTCAGGGACGACTATTCTCCGACTATGGTAACCAAACAAATTAAGGAGCTGGAGATGACCAAGGCGAAGATGGCGGCGCTCGAGAAGTCGATCGCCAAGGGTCTTGGCAAGGAGCTCGCCACACTCCACAAGAAGTACGGATTCGCCTCTCTGGCCGAGTTCGTCAGAGCGCTCAGGCTGTCGGCCGGTTCGGGCCCGCGCCGGAAGGGCCGGCGCGGCAGGCCCGCCAAGGCGACCGACAAGGTGAAGCGCCGCAAGCGCGCGGTGATCACCGACGAGACGCGCGCGAGCGTAAAGAAGCTGGTCGAGGGCGGCAAGACGGGCTCCCAGATCGCCAAGGCGCTCGGCATCTCGCTGCCGAGCGTGCAGAACATCAAGAAGGCGCTGGGGCTGGTTAAGGCGCGGGCCTGAGCGCGGCGCAGTCTTGCCAGAATCGTTCGGCCCCTGCTTTGTGGCGGGGGCCGCTGGCATTGCGGGGCTCCGCGACATGACGACGCACTATATTCAGGCCAACACCAACGGGCGCCTGCATCCCGCCAGCGAGCCGTCCATAACGCCGCTCAACAGGGGTTTCCTCTACGGGGACGCCATTTACGAGGTGTGGCGCACCTACCATGGCGTCATCTTCGCCTGGGAGGAGCACTGGAGGCGGATGCGGGCGTCGGCGCTCGCCGTGCATATGAAGCTGGAGGTTGAGCCGGCGCGGATCCTGGCGGAGATCCGGCGCACGGTGGCCGCCTATAGGGAGCGTGTGACGACCCCCGGTGAACTCTACATCCGGCTGCAGGTCACCCGCGGCGCAGGTCCGATCGGCCTGGACACCGCACTGGCCGACAAGCCGGACTTCGTCCTCCTCGTGCAGGCGTGCCCCGAGCTGCCGATCGCAAAGGAGCGCGAGGGGCTCAAGCTCTCGGTCGCGACGACGCTGCGGCGCAACTCGGCACAGAGCCTCGATCCGGCCTGGAAGACGGGCAACTACCTGAACAATCTCCTTTGCCTGAGGGAGGCGCGCGCCCGCGGGGCCGACGACGTCGTGATCCTCAACCTGGCGGGCGAGGTGACGGAGGCCTCGGTGGCGAACATCGCGTTCGCGCGGGGCGGGGGATACGTGACTCCCCCCCTGTCCGCGGGCATCCTTGGCGGGATAACGCGCGGGCTCCTTCTCGGCGCGGTGTCGGCGGCCGCGGGCATCCGCGGGTCCGAACAGTCGGTGCTGCCCGCCGACTTCGCGTCGATGGACGAATGCTTCCTGCTCTCGACGACCAAGGACATCGTCCCGGTGGGAGAAATCGACGGAGTGAAGTTCAGGCTCGGCCCGGATTCGGTCGCGTCGCGGCTCAAGCGCGCCTTCGCGCGCGCGGCCCGCGAGTATGCGACCGCCCATCCGGAGCTGGCGGCCTAGGGTCCTTGGGGCCATGCGCTTCCTCGGCATCGACCACGGGACGCGCCGGATCGGCCTCGCCTACGGCGACGACATCGGCGTCGCGACGCCGCTGCCCGCGATCGCGCACGAGGACCCCGCGAGGCAGTGGACCAGCCTCGCCGAGGTCCTGAAGGCGAGGCGCATCACCGAGGTCATCGTCGGCCACCCGCTCAACATGGACGGGTCTTCCGGCCCGAAGGCGCTGGAGGTCGAGGCGTTCGCCCGCAGGATCCATGCGCAGTTCAACCTTCCCGTGCACCTGGTCGACGAGCGGCTGACGAGCTACGAGGCCGAGTCCACGATCCCGCCCTCCAGGCGCAGGGCCGTCCGCAGGTCCGGGCTCGTCGACTCGCGGGCTGCGACGATCATCCTCCAGGATTACCTGGACGGGCGGTTTCCCGGGGACGGCGCGGGCGGAGGCGAGGTATGAGCCGGTGGAAGTGCGTCTGCGCCTACGACGGCGGCGGGTTCTCGGGCTGGCAGAGCCAGGTCGGGAAGGACGCGGTGCAGGACGCCCTTGAGGAGCGGCTTCTCGCCGTGACCGGCGTCCGCACCCGGATCCATGGGAGCGGCAGGACCGACGCGGGCGTGCACGCGATCGGGCAGGTGTTCCATTTCGACGCCGCGTGGCCGCACGGCGCGCAGAAGCTGGCCGCCGCCCTCAGGCACCGGCTCCCGAGGGCGATCCAGATCGTGTCGGTCCGCGCCGCGCCGCGGGATTTCCACGCGAGGTTCTCGGCGACGGGAAAAGTCTACGAGTACCGCATCCGCCTCGGGGACGCCGACCCGTTCACGAGGCCGTACTGCTGGCCCGTCTTCAAGGCGCTTGACCTTGCCGCGATGAGGGCCTCGGCGCGGGTTCTCGAGGGCGTGCACGACTTCAGGGCGTTCGCGGCGTCGCACGGGGCGGATCCCGCGGAGGGGGCGGGAACGACGCGCGACCTGCGCAGGCTCGAGGTCCGCGCGCGGGGCCGCGAGCTGACGGTGGTCGCCGAGGCGGACGGCTTCCTCTACAAGATGGTCCGCAGCCTCGTCGGCTCGCTCGTCGCGGCAGGGGAGGGGAAGCTGACGCCCGCCGAGATCGGCAGGATCCTCAGGTCTCGGGTGAGGACTGCCCAGGTGCAGACGGCGCCGCCCCAGGGGCTCTTCCTGCGCCGGGTACGCTACGGCCGGCCCGCGAATTCGGTTGCCTCGGCCTAGGGTCTTGCGCACGTTCGACCCCCGCACCCTTCATGCATTTCGACAAGCCGACGTACTCGGTTCGCAGGACGAAGAAAAAGGGCATCCCCGAGGGCCTCTACACGAAGGACCCGGTCACTGGCGAGATCCTGTTCAACAAGGAGATAGAGGACAACCAGATGGTCGTTCCGAAGAGCGGCCATCATTTCCCAATCGGGGCGCGCGAGCGGCTTTCAAAGCTACTGGACGCCCATTCGTTCGCGGAGACCCACGTGAATGTGCGCGCCGACGATCCGCTTAAGTTCGTCGACACCCAGCCCTACGCGGAACGCCTCAAGCGCAACGCGAAGAAGAGCAACCTGCCCGAGTCCGTCATCTGCGGAACGGGCGCGATCCACGGGATACCCGTCGCGATCGCCGTGATGGACTTCCAGTTCTGCGGCGGTTCGATGGGGTCGGCCACGGGGGAGAAGATCACGCGCACGATTGAGGACGCGCTGGCGAAGAAGATCCCGTGCATCATCTTCAGCGCCTCCGGGGGCGCCCGCATGCAGGAGGGGATCTACTCCCTGATGCAGATGGCGAAGACGAGCTCGGCCCTCGGCAGGCTGGCGCTCGCCCGGCTGCCCTTCATCTCGGTGCTCACCAACCCGACGACCGGGGGGGTCACGGCCAGCTTTGCGACCTTGGGGGACGTCATCCTCGCGGAGCCCGGCGCCTTGATCGGGTTCGCCGGCGCGCGGGTCATCAAGGACACGACCAAGCAGACGCTGCCGCCCGGTTTCCAGACCTCCGAGTTCCTGCTCAAGCATGGCCTCGTCGACCAGATCGTGAGCCGCACGGAGATGCGCGAGCGGATAAGGGACATCCTTTCGGCCCTCTACCTGAAGAAGGAACCTGTCGCCGCGGGCGCTTGAGCGGTCCCCGCACATGACGTCCGGATCGCCGCCGGCCGGCTATGCGGCCACACAGGACTATCTCTTCGGCCTCAAGTCAGGGGGCGTTAAGTTCGGCGTGGACCGCATGCGCGTGCTGGCCGCGCTCCTCGGGAACCCGGAGCGGAAGGTGCCCTGCGTCCATGTCGCCGGCACGAACGGCAAGGGCTCGGTCTCGGCGATGCTCGAGGCGATCCTGCGGGCCTCGGGCCAGAGGACGGGCCTCTACACCTCGCCCCACCTGGTGCGCCTCGGCGAGCGGGTCCAGGTCAACCGCGGCATGCTGACCGAGGAGGAGATCACGGCCTTCGTGCGGGAGCTTCGGCCGCTGGCCGACGCCATCGCCTCAGGGGCCGGCCCGGACGACCGGCCCACCTTCTTCGAGTTCATGACGGCGATGGCCTTCCTGCAGTTCGAGAGGAAGAGCTGCGGCTTCAGCGTGATCGAGGTCGGCCTGGGGGGCCGCCTCGACGCCACGAACATCGTGGAGCCCGAGGTGAGCGTTGTGACCTCGATCGGCCTGGACCACTGCGAGATGCTGGGGAACACCTTTGAGGCGATCGCCGGCGAGAAGGCGGGCATCATCAAGGCCGGCCGGCCCGTGGTTATCGGCCGCGTGCCCCTCGGGGCCGAGACGACGCTGCGCAGGGTGGCCGCCTCCCGGGGGTCGCCGCTTCTCTCCGTGCGCGAGGAATACGGCGACGACGTGGAGCGCTACCCGAGGACGAGCCTCGAGGGCGACTACCAGCGCTGGAACGCCGCGACGGCGTCGCTGGCCGCGCGGCTTCTTGCGCCGGGATTCGGCGTCACGCCGAAGGCCATCGAGTCCGGCCTCGGGGCGGTGGACTGGCCGGGTCGCTGGCAGCGCACGGTCCTGGGCGGCCGCCTGGCGATCCTCGACGCCTCCCACAACCCGGAGGGGGCGGCCGTCCTGGATGCCAACCTCGCCCATCTCCATCGCGAGACCGGGCGCCTGCCGGTCGCGATCGTCGGCGCGCTCGGGGCGGCGAGGGCGGGTCCCCTGCTCGAGGTCCTGTCGCGGCACTGCCGCGAGATTCACCTCGTGGTGCCGCACCAGGCGAGGGCGACGTGCCATGCCGAGCTCGAGGCGCTTGTCCCGAGGACGTTTGCCGGGCGCACCGTGCGCTCCACGGTCGAGGAGCTCTTCCCCTCGCCGTCCCTTTGCACCGCGGGGGGGCGCGACGACGTCATCGTCGTGACCGGCTCGATCTACCTGCTCGGCGAGGTGCTCGGCCGGCTGGAGCCGATGCGTGGCCCGGGCGAGGGCCGGCTGCAGGACTTCTGAGCGGGCGGTCAGGCGAGTCGCAGGAGCTCCTCGGTCGCCGGGACGTCCTTGACGATCTGGGAGGGGCCGGGCCCGACGCCGAGGTAGCGCAGGTTCGGCAACAGCGCGGGCCGCGGCTCGCCCGCGTAGGCGACGTCGAGGATCCCTTTCACCATGCCGGCCACGTAGCGCCGGGCGTTCCCGGGGAGGTCCGCGAATTTCCGGACGCCCGAGATGTCCTCCGACCATCCCGGGTAGCTCGTGAACACCGGCCGCAGCGCCTTGCGCACGGCCTCGTTGCGGGGCACGTGCGCGTAACGCCTCCCGTCGTCGGCCTCGTACGCGGTGCAGACGCGCAGGCTGCCCTTCCAGTCCCCTGACCAGGAGAGGGCGTCCAGCTTGTTGATCATCAGGTCCTGGAAGCCCCCGTAGCGCAGGGCGTCCCCCTTCTCGACCGCGTCGTACCACCCCACCATCCTCTGCCTGCCGGTGCTCGTTCCGAACTCGAGCTTCCTTAGCTTCGTGCCCAAGGGCTCGGATTCCTCCATCTCCGTGAGGAACGTATGGGTGCCCACCTTCGTGTCGTAGGCCTTCGCGACGCCAAAGGTGTGGATCGGCTGGACGGGTATGTTGGCGCTCTCGAAGAACTCGGGCGTGAATGTGTGGGACGAGGTGGGGGAGAACCCGTGGCGCTTGTCCAGCCAGTAGGCCTGCCCGAACTCACCGATGACGGTGTGGCCGAGGCGCAGCTCGCCTAGGACCAGCTCGCGCACCTCGCCGACGTTCTTGCGCAGCGCGGTCCCGGCCTTCCAGTACACGGACGTCAGGCAGTCCAGGTCGAGCTCGAACGGCCGCTTCCCGCGGAACCTCGAGAAATCGAACTCCTCCGCGCCGAAGACCCCGCTTGCGATCGTCTCCGCGTTGGCCCGCCGCTCGGCCTCGGTCAGACGGTCGAAGAAGCCGTGCCAGGTGGAGGCGCTGACCCGGTAGACGTGCTCGATCATGCGGCAGGCGCGGTCGGCCCGCTGCGCCAGCTTCCGGGCGAAGAAGTTGGGCCCCGCCAGGAAATCGGAAAAATACATCTGCCAGTGCCCGGTCTCCTCGTTGTAGGCGGCCGAGATTCCGCGCCCCGTCGAGCCGCGGGACTCCTCCTTGAGGACGTTGACGCGGTAGTCCTCCTCCGCCAGGTCGAGCAGCCGGTGGGTCAGGTCGGAGGTCATCGTCCGCTCGTCGATCAGCAGCCGCTCGCGCACGGAGTAACCCTTGGCCTCCAGCGGGGTTGCCTCCCAGAGGATTTTGCGCGGGTCGGCGACGACCCCGCTGCCGATCGCCAGGTGGGCGATCTCGCGCTCCACCACGCCCGACGGCAGGAGGTTCAGCTTGACCCCCGCGGCCGTGTGGCCCGCGTTAGCGCCCCCGTTGACCTTGAGGACGACCGCGACGCGCCCCGGGGTGGCCCGCAGCTCCTCCACGATTTCGGGGATCAGGCGGCCCTTTCCCTCGTCGCCGAGGGAGATTCCGACGTCCGCGATGAGCCGGCAGGAGAAGGGGGGGAGAGCCATGTTGCTTGGGGCAACTGAAGTCCATGGACCCCTGTTGCAGGGGATTCAAATGGTATCTCGGGCGCCGAGGGCAAGCCTCAACTTTCCCGCCGGTCAGTTCGCGCGGGTCGAGACCTCGACGACGTCGTGCGGCGCGGCCTCCTTCTGGCCCGCCGGGCTTACCCGGGCAAAGCGGGCCCGCTCGCGGAGAACGCCCAGGGTCTTGGCGCCCAGGTAGCCCATCCCGCTCTGCACGCCGCTGATCAGGTTGGTCAGGACCTCGTCTACCGAGCCGCTGACCTCCTTGAGCGCCTCGATCCCCTCGGCCGCGACCTTCCGGGTGTCCTCCCGGTCCCGCCCGTAGCGCGCCGCGCTGCCCGCCTTCATCGCCGCGAGCGAACCCATGCCGCGGTACTGCTTGTAGACCTTCCCGCCGATCTCCATGATCTCGCCCGGGGCCTCCCGGCAGCCTGCCAGCACTCCGCCGCAGATGACCGCATCGGAGAGCGTGAGCGCCTTGACGATGTCTCCCGACTTGGTGATGCCTCCGTCCGCGAGAATCCGGACGCCGCGCGCCCGGGCGGGCTTCGACGCGACATAGAGGGCGGTCAGCTGGGGAATCCCGACCCCGGCCACGATCCGGGTCGTGCAGATGGAACCCGGGCCCTGGCCGACCTTGATCGCGTCCGCGCCGCAGTCGGCCAGGAACTCGACCCCTTCGCCGCTCGTGACGTTCCCGGCGATCAGCGTGAGCGAGGGGAAGGCCTGCCGCACCAGCCTCACGACCTCGCCGACGCCGGCGGTGTGGCCGTGCGCGGTCGAGACCGCCACGGCGTCGATGTGCTCGTCGACCAGGTTGCCGACGTGCGCCAGGACGGCGTCCCGGTCGAGGGCCCCCGCCGGCGTGCGCGCCGGAGAAAGCGCCGCCCCGACGACGAGCCTGAACTGGGAATCGCGCGCGGGCTTCCTGCGGGACCGGGTCTCCCCCGTAATCCGCTCGACGTCCGAGGCCGTGACGAGGCCCCGCAGCCGGCCCTCGCGGTCGACCACGAGCATCTTGTTGATGCCGACGTTCGCGCTGAAGAACTTGTCCGCCGCCTTGATCGGCTCCTTCGCGACGGCCGCCTCGTCCGCGGTCTTCAGGTGCGCGCGCGGCGTCATCACCTCGGCGACGCTCTTCGAGCGGTAGCGCTCCTTGACGACGTTCCCGGAGACGAGCCCGCAGAGGCGCCCGTCCGCATCGACGACGGGGAAGGTCGAGAACCCGTAGCGCTTCGACTCGATCAGGAGCAGCAGGTCACCGATCAGGTTCGTCGGCGCGACGGTGATCGGGTCCTGGATGAGGCCGTGGATGTGCCGCTTGACCCGGGCGACCTCCTTCACCTGCTCCTTCGGGAGCATGTTGTAGTGAATGAGGCCCATGCCGCCGTTAAGGGCCATGGCGATCGCCATCTCCTTGCCGGTCACCGTGTCCATGTCGGACGAGATGATCGGGATCTGCAGGCTGAGGGAGTCGGAGACCGAGGTCGTGGTGTCGGCGTCCTTCGGGAGGATCTCCGAGTACAGCGTGGCGAGGGTCACATCGTCGAATGTGAGCGCCATCGGCACGCTCGCCCGGAAGAACTCATCCGGGGGGAGGTAGAATTGGGTGTCGACCGACGCCTTTGATCGCTTAGCAACCTTGCTCATGGGTTGCCGTGAACGGAATAGTGAGGTTCCCTAAAAGGGCAAACAAAATGGATTCTCAGTTCGCATTCCGGAGATATTGCCTGGCGTTCCGCCATCCCGTCCGGACATCGCACGGGCCGTGGACGGAGAGGGAGGGCCTCTACGTCCGCGTCGAGCACCCCGACGGGACCGTCGGGCTCGGCGAGGCGGCCCCGGTGCCCGGGTTTGGCACGGAGACGGTGGCCGAGGACGAGGCCTGCTGCCGCTCCCTCGGGGGCCGGCTGGGCGACGACGCGATTTCCCGCGTTCCGGGCCACCTGCGCGCGCTCCGAAACGCGCTGGCCTTCGCGATAGGGGGCAGCGCGGACAACCCGAGGCATTCCAGCCTCGGCATGGCCGCGCTCCTGCCCGCCGGCCGCGCCGCGCTGGCGGAGGCGCCGCCGAAGGCGGATGCGGGTTTCCGGGTGTTCAAGTGGAAGGTCGGGATGGCCGCGGCGGAGGACGAAATGTCGCTTCTGGACGACCTGATCGGAGCACTGCCCCCGGGCTCGAGGTTCAGGCTGGACGCAAACGGGGCGTGGGACCGGAGGACCGCGGAGAAGTGGCTCGACCGCGTTTCGGAGCGCCCCGTTGAGTTTGTCGAGCAACCGGTGGCGCATGGCGCCAAGGGGGCGGACGACTGCCTGGTGGGCCTGGCCGCCGACTATCCCACGCCGATCGCGCTCGACGAGTCGATCGCGGGCGAGGCCGACGTCGGCCGCTGGCTGGACCGGGGCTGGCGCGGGTACTACGTCGTCAAGCCGGCCGTGGTGGGGGATGTCAGGGCCGTGCTCGCGAGGCTCGCCAAGGCCCACGCGCGGGTGGTGTTCAGCTCGGCGCTCGAGACGGGGATCGGCGCCCAGGCCGCCCTGCGCCTGGCGTTTGCCTGGCAGGGCAAGGCCCTTTCGCTCGGCTTTGGCGTGTGGCCGCTCTTCTCGGACCCGAGGTTTGACGGGCCCGCAGCGGCCCCGTTCCTGCGGATCGATGATGTGAACCGGATCAATCCGGAGGCCCTATGGAGCGCGGCGAGCTAGCGGAGCTCCTGGCCGGGCTGCGGGCGGGCGCTCCGGGGGGCGGACCCGTCGTCGAGGAGGCCGAGCCGGGGCGCTTCATGGCCTCGTTTGCGCGGGCCGTGTCCGACGGGGGCAACATCTTCCTCTCGAATCCGTCCTGGCGTTCGAGCGAGCGGGCCGGCCTCCGAGGCGCCGCCGGGCAGGCCGCGTGCCGCGAGACCGGCTGGCTGATGATCCCGAGCGGGGGCGCCGGGGGCGGGCTTAAGTTCGCCCGCCACGACGGCCGGACGATCTCGGCCGCAGTCTCCGGATTCTGCCGCCATTTCGGGATGGAGCGCGTGAACGCCGTGGGCGTGCTGCCCCTCCACCATGTGAGCGGGTTCATGGCGTGGATGCGAAGCGCCATGACGGGGGGCGTGTTCCTCCCGTGGTCGTGGAAGGAGGCGGAGGCGGGGCGCTTCCCGCGGGAGGGGCCCGCGGACTGCTGCCTGTCCCTGGTCCCCACGCAGCTCCAGCGGCTCCTGTCCTCGGAGGCGGCGGTCGCGTGGCTGCGCACCTTCCGCGTCATCTTTCTAGGGGGCGGCCCCGCGTGGGAGGGGCTCATCGAGAAGGCGGGCCGCCTCGGGCTCCCTCTCTCCACGAGCTACGGCGCGACGGAGACCGCGGCCATGGTCGCGGCGCTCAGGCCCGAGCAGTTCCTCGCGGGGATGCGCGGGTGCGGCGCGGCGCTTCCCCATGCGCAGATCGACGCGGACGGCGGGGTCCTGCGGGTGCGCGGCGAGTCGGTGTTCCGGGGGTACTTCCCGGCGTTCCAGGAGGAACGATCCTGGACGACGGGGGACCTGGGCGGCTTCGGCCCCGACGGCAGCCTGTCCATCCTCGCCAGGAGCGACGACGTGGTGGTGACCGGCGGCCAGAAGGTGTTCCCCGCGGAGGTGGAGGCCGCCCTGATGCTGAGCGGCGAGTTTGACGACGTCGCCGTGGTCGGGCTTCCCGACGCGCAATGGGGCCGCGTGGTCGTGGCCTGCCATCCCGCGGGCCCGCGCACTCCCGGCGCGGAGCGCCTGAGGGAGGCCCTGTCCGGACTGGCGTCCTTCAAGCACCCCAAGCGCTACCTCGCCGTCTCCCCCTGGCCCCGCAACCCGCAGGGCAAGATCGACCGGGCGGAGCTCCTGCGGCTGGCTTCCGGCGGGTGACGACCCCGTCAGCCCGCGCGGACCCACTCTGCCAGCGGCCCGGGAAGCGCCCTTCGCGCGCGGGTGGCCGAGTCGATGCAGATGTGCTCGGTCCTTGCCCGCGCGGCGCACTTCGCCGGGGCGCCCAGCCTCGTAACCTCGTACCGGATCTCAAAGGAGTTCTCCGACAACGCCTTTGGCTTCACGCTCACGCTGAGCTTGTCGCCGCACGAGAGGGGCCGCAGGTACTCGGCCTCGCACTTCGCTATCGGTACGACGACCCCGTGGTCGGCGAAGAAACGCCCGAGGTCGATTCCCGCGGACAAGAGGGCCTCCTCGTAGGCCTCGTGGCAGATCGCCAGGTAGTTGGCGAAGAACACGACACCGGCGGCGTCGGTGTCGGCGAAATGGGTTGTCCGGGCGTAAGTGAAGGGCATGGGGGTAACCTGGGCCTCACGAGCGATAGATTGCCGGGCGCGCGATGCAACCCCGCAGAGGCGGGTGCCCCCCATGACACCGTCTTCCGGCGTTGAACTCGCACCCGCCAGACGTCTGAATGCCGGCGATGACCAAGAACGAGATCGCGGACGTGCTCGCCGAGATCGGGATCCTGATGGAGCTCAAGGGCGAGAACCCGTTCAAGGTCCGCGCGTATTCCGCGGGCGCCCGGGCCATAGAGGCCCTCGAGCGGGACGAGTTTGAGACGCTTGCGGCCGAGGGCCGCCTGCAGAGCGTCAAGGGCATAGGCGAGGCGCTCGCCGCCAAGATCGCCGAGCTGCATTCCACGGGCCGCCTTGAGTTCCTGGACAAGCTGAAGGCCTCCATCGAGCCGGGCCTTGTCGAGATGCTGGCGATCCCGGGCCTCGGCCCGAAGAAGATCGCGGCCCTGGCGCGCGAGCTGAAGGTCGTCTCGATCGCGGCGCTCGAGGAGGCCTGCAGGGAGGGGCGGGTTGCGGCGCTCGCGGGATTCGGCGAGAAGACCCAGGAGAATATCCTGTCGGGCATCCGCAACCGGGAGGCGTACTCGAAGCGGCACCTCTGGTGGGACGCCAACGAGACCGCGGCCCCGATCCTGGCCGGGCTGCGCGCGCTTCCCCAGGTGGGCCGCGCCGAGACGGCGGGCAGCCTGCGCCGGGGGCTCGAGACCGTCGGGGACCTGGACTTCATCGTCGCGGCCGGCGACGTCGAGCCCGTCGTCACCTGGTTTACGGGCATGGCCGGCGTTCGCGAGGTGACCGCGAGCGGGGGGACCAAGGCGAGCGTCCGCCTGGAGAGCGGACTCCAGGCCGACCTAAGGATAGTCCCGTCCGAGCAGTTCGCGTTCGCGCTCCACCACTTCACGGGCTCGAAGGATCACAACGTCCAGATGCGCCAGCGCGCCCTGGACCGGGGCTTGAGCCTGAGCGAGTGGGGCTTGGTCCCGTCGGCGGGCGAGGGCACGGCGCGGGACAAGGCCGGCCGAAGGGAAAGCGTCCCCGCGGGCGACGAGAAGGCGATCTTCGCCGCCCTCGGCCTGGCGTTCATCCCCCCGGAGCTGCGCGAGGGCCTGGGCGAGATCGAGGCCGCCGAGAAGGGCGAACTGCCCCGGCTCATCGAGCCGGGCGACCTGCGCGGGGCCTTCCACAACCACACGACGGAGTCGGACGGAAGCAACACGCTCGCGGAAATGGCTGGCGCGGCCGAGGCGCTGGGCTGGGAGTACCTGGGGATCGCCGACCACTCCAAATCGAGCCGGCAGGCGAACGGGCTCACCGAGGAACGCCTGGCCAGGCAGGTGGCCGAGATCCGGGCCCTCAACGCGTCCCGCCGCTTCAGGACCCGCGTGTTCGCGGGGACCGAGTGCGACATCCTGCCGGACGGCAGCCTCGACTTTGACGACGCCGTCCTGGCCGGACTCGACTACGTCGTGGCCTCGGTCCACAGCTCGTTCAGCCAGGACGAGGTGGCCATGACCTCCCGCATCGTCCGGGCGCTCGAGAACCCGCGCGTCACCATGCTCGGGCACCTCTCGGGCCGGCTCCTGCTCAGGCGCGAGGCCTACCGGGTCGACGCGGGCCGGGTGATCGACGCCGCCATCGCGAACGGGGTGGCCATCGAGCTGAACGCGAACCCGTACCGGCTCGACATGGACTGGCGCCTGTGGAGGAAGGCCGCCGCGCGGGGCCTCGAGTGCTCGATCAACCCGGACGCGCACGACACCGCGGGTCTGGAGTTCGTGAGGGCCGGCGTGAACGCCGCGCGCAAGGGCTGGCTCACGCGGGAGCAGGTCGTGAACACGCTGCCCCTCGGGAAGGTCGAGGCCTGGCTGGCGAAGAAGAGGGGGCGCGGATGATCGACGCACGGGCCCGCGGCCTGGCCAACATCCACGCGGCGCTGATGACGCTCGTCGTCGCCGCCGTGTTCTGGGCGTGGGCCTTCGTGAACGTGAACACCCATGTGCCGTACGTGCACATGAGCCCGTACAGCAACATCGCCCCCTATTTCATCTGCGCGATCGTCGGCATGCTGCTGTCGGCCCGCGACGTGTCGCGGCGCCTCGCCGCCCGCTTCCACCTGCCCGACCTAGGGGGTTCCGCGCGGCTCGCGTTCGGCCAGGTGGCGCTCATGGCGCTGCTCATCTTCGCGATGATGTTCGCCACGCAGGACCACAGCGTGAGCCGGCTTTTTCTCGGGACCTTCCTGGTCTGGTCCTGGCTCACGCTCGCGGTCATGAACGCCAGGGTGCCCGGAAGGCTGGCCCGGCTCATCTTCCAGAAGGGGCACCGCCTGCCGACGGTCTTCATCGGGCCGCTGGGCTCGTTTGCGAAGGCAAGGGAGTGGGCGGCCAACAAGGAGCCCCTGGGCATCTATCCCGTCGGCCTGCTCTCGCCGGAGCCGCCCCCGGAGGGCCCCGCCGCCCTGTCGGTTCCCTGGCTGGGAACGCCCGCGGACCTCCCGCGGGTCCTCGGGGAGCGCCTGGTCGGCCAGGTCATCATGCTCGAGCTGCCGGCGAGCGACCTCGAGGCCAGCAGCGTCATCAACGCGTGCCGCGACCACGGGTGCCGGCTGCTGATCCACAGCAACATCGAGGAGCGGTACACGCAGCCGCTCGTCCCCATCACCGAGGAGGGGCGCCATTTCTACACCCTCCAGGAGGAGCCCCTCGAGGACCCGCTCAACCGCCTGATCAAGCGCTCGTTCGACCTGGCCGTGGCGGTCCCCGTCGTGGCGATGGTCCTGCCGCCGCTCTGCGCCTGGGTGGCGATCATGCAGCGGCTTCAGGCGCCGGGCCCGCTGTTTCACGCGCGCGACAGGCGGGGCAAGCAGGGCCGGGTCTTCTGCATGTTGAAGTTCCGCTCAATGTACGTCGGCCCGGAGAACGCGGCGGCCGAGTCGAAGCAGGCGCTTTCCGAGGACCAGCGCATCTTCCCCTTCGGCCGGTTCATGCGGCGGCGCAGCCTGGACGAGTTTCCCCAGTTCTGGAACGTGCTCGTGGGGGAGATGAGCATCGTGGGGCCGCGCCCGTACATGCCCCTCCTTGACGAGGAGTTCCGCCGGCAGACGGAGGGCTACCGGACACGCAACCTGGTCAAGCCGGGGATCACCGGGCTGTCGCAGAGCCTGGGCTTCCGCGGCGCCGTGCTCGAGGAGGAGATGGTGCGCCGCCGCGTGTACTGGGACGTGTACTACATCTCACACTGGTCCGCGTGGATCGACCTTCAGATCACCGCCAGGACGCTCTGGCAGGTGATCGAGCCCCCGGACTCGGCCTTCTGACCGCGGCTCAATAGCTCTTTTGGTACGTGTCACCCGCCGCGTCAACGAGCGTGAGCCGGTCGGGTTCCACCTTCACCAGCTTCAGGCCCACGGTCTTGTCCACGATGTCGTTCACCCGGTAGACATGGCCGTCGACGAGCGCCTTGCTGTCGGCACCCGCCGCCCGGGCGCCGGAGACGTGGAGGCGGTCCACGATCCCCTGGACCAGCTCGTTCCGGACCTGGGGCGATGACGCGGACGGCGGCGCCGCCGCCGGGGGCTCCGCGGCGCGGACGACGCGAGGCGGGGCCTCGGCGGCCTTTGCGGGGGACGTGGGGGCCGGGGTGGGCGGCGCCGCGACCGGCACCGAGATCGAGGGAACCTGCACGACGACCTTCTGAGGAGCCGGCGTCGGAAGCGCCTCGGGCGCCGCCTTTGCCGTGACCGCGGCCTTCGGCTCGGGCTTCGCGGTCACCAGGATGCCGGTGATGACGGCCGAGACCACGACGAGGGCGACCGCGGCACCGGCGACCAGGACGACGGTCTGGGTGCGGATCGGCTCGCGCTGGCGGGAGATCCGCCCGTGGCTTCCGCCCGGCATCGGAGGAGGCATTCCCGCCTGCTCCTCGGCGCGCAGGCGCGCGGCCTTTTTCAGCGCATCATTGATGAGACTCATCGGCGTACGCTCAGTTCGTGAGGAGGGCCATGTCGCGGACGGCCCGACGCGCGTCCCAGTAGTTCACCTCGTCGGACTGGCGGATGAACGCCGAGAGCATGGCTTTGTCGCAGAGGTTGTTCACCACGCGGGGTATGCCGCGGCTTGACTTGTGGATCGCCCGCAGCGCCCATGGCGTGAACGACGGCCTGCCCGAACCTCCCGCCAGGGTGAGGCGGTGCTGGATGTAGTGGATCATGTCCCTGTGGGAGAGGGGGTGGAGCTCGTAGTGGACGAGGATGCGCTGACGCAGCTGGCGCAGCTCCT
>CAYQOH010000034.1:0-11172 GCA_964419075.1 uncultured Opitutaceae bacterium
ATCTACGGGCAATACCCGCCGCTCGTGAACGTCATGCTACCGCCCGGGAAATGGGAGGTCTACGACATCCTCTGGACGGCGCCCCATTTCGATGCCGAGGGGAACCTCGTCTCCAAAGCGAGAGAGACCGTCTTCCATAACGGTGTGCTCGTGCAAAACAACGTGGAGCTCACCGGGCGCACCGACGGATTCGGCTGGGTGCCCTACAAGGCCCATCCGGAAAGGCTTCCGATCTCGCTGCAGGACCACGGGAATCCCGTGCGTTTCCGAAACGTCTGGGTGCGAGAGCTTGCCCGTTACCGCCACAAGGAATACATGCTTCCGGACGCGCTTCTGGACGCCTACGCGGGCGATTACGGACAGGACGCGAAACGCTCGCTGCAAGTGCGCCGCGCCGCCGACGGGTTGCTCACGGCGAACATTGGTGAGGGCGACGTGGTTCTCCACGCAATGTCGATGACCCGGTTCTACGCGCCGGCAATGGACTTCGAATGCGAGTTCCACTTTACGGACTCAAAGAAGGAGGTCGAAATCTCCATCGGCGGCCCCAACGGAAGCAGGCTGCAGAAACTGTCGCCGTAGCGGCCCCTCGGTCCTCATCCAGGCGCCATCACGGACATCCTGCGTTGAACGCTAAGGTGCCCGCCCTTAGGTTGATGACGGGGAAACAGCGGGAACGGCCAATGGCACGCGGCGCAATGATTCGGGCCCGTCAGGGTCCTAGATCGAGCGTGACCTGGCCGCTATAGTCTTCGGGCAGCACAGATCCTCGCTGATAGTTTCCCCAGCCAAGGTTCAAATAGTCCCAGACGGCGTTCACGATCAGCGCAATTTTCCCGGGTTCCAGTTCTTGAATTCTCGCGCCCTCGACGCCCGTCCCTCTCACCGTGACCTGGCGGTCCTTCCCGCTGACAACGTAAGTGCGCAGGTACGTGCGCAGGCTCTTGGCATCGCGGGTCAGCGCCCCGCCCTCCTGTGTTGAGCCGTAGAGGAAATAGTCCCGGCTATCCATGGCCCAAGACGCCGTCGGCGGCTGCCGGTACACCGACGCAAATTGCGGCGCATAAAAGGGCGTCCGGCCATTCGGCCGTCCGATGTGATCGTCCGGATAGCTATTCCAGAGGCCGTGATCCCGCTCCCATGAGACCGCCTCGAACCCGGGTCCAAGCACAAAGGCAAGCCCAGCCTCCTCGCAGCTTAGCGCCTTTGGCTGCCTCACCCTGAAGTCAACGGTCATCCGCCCGTTGCCGCGGACCGTCGTCACATAGACAACCGACCGCTCTCCCACCCTGCCCTTGCTGATGGCGCGAACCCAATCCGGCTGGGCGTCAAACGTCATCGACTCCATGACGAAGGGCTCGTTCAAGGACTGCCTGATGACTGCGTTGGACAAGAAGCTAAGTTCATCCGTGGCGCTGATGTTGAGCCGCGGCCCGTCCCTCAGTACGGTTTCACCGAGACGCTTCGCCTCGCGGATCAGCCCGGTTGATTTGTCGAATGTAACGGAGAACCCCGTTCCCCGAACGGTCATCTCGGTCGAAGACGGCTCCACATGCACCTGGGTCTCGGGCCGCTCCGACGCTATCGGCTTTCGGGTGCCAACGGTAATGCCGTACGTGTCCGCCATCCGGCCGCCGCGCTCAACAAAATCCAACTGGAGCCGGGTCCCGTCGCGCCATTTCAGAGGTGGCAGGACCAATTTACCCCAGGCATGGGGCGCCAGGGCCGGAGGGCTCAGCACGCCGCTCTGCCCCTCATAGTTCCAGCGAATCATCAACTCGCTAAGATTGGTGTGATTGTAGCGATTCTGAATCAACAACTCCGGCCGAGCTTCCGTGACACTGAACGCGGCGGTTTGCAGGTGCACGGGCGAATACGCCTTCTTTGTGTTCCAGAATTCGGGCTTCTTTCGCCGCCATATGTCCACGATTCCCCACGGCCCGTATCCGACGCAGCTCTCCGGCAGCTGGAAGACTTCATCCACATAACCCCATATCGCCCCTCCAATGGCGCCTTCGGAATCATAGCACGAGGCCCACATGCGGCTGAGGCTCTCGCCCCAGAAGTCCCGTATCCCGGGGTCCCTCTTCAGCGTGTCCTTGCAGTAGCAAGGGACGTGGGCCCACTCGTCTCCGATGGACGGGCGCCCATCGGTGGACCAGCTGACCATTCCGGTCTGGTTCTCACTCGCTTCAAGCCTTCCCGTCACGCTCGGATAGTGAATGCTGCAAAGGTCGAAGTTGTCCTTTGCACCATCGTCCGCCGCAGTCTTGGAAAAGGCGAAGATGCACGGGCGCGTGCCATCCAGCCCGCGAATCAGGTCGAGTGACTTGCCGATGTTCACGCCATAACGGCTTTCGTTTCCGGCCGACCACATGATCACGCAGGGGTGATTGCGGAATGACTCCACCATCTCCCGAGCTTGACCGAGGTACCAGGGCGTGTAGGCGGGGTCGTGGGTCACGTTCTTTAGCCTGCTCGCGTAGGGCTCGGCTGAATAGGTCTGGTTGAAGCAGACGGCGGACTCGCACTCCACGTAGACGCCCTGCTCGTCGCACAGCCTGAGAAAGTTCTCCGTCGGCGGATAGTGTGACGTGCGGATGAAATTGATGTTGGCCTCCTTGCAGAGCAGCACGTCCTGCAGCTCATATTCCGGAGTGGACACGCGTCCGAGCGTTGGGTGCATGTCGTGCCGGCAGGCTCCGCGCAGCTTCACAACCTGGCTGTTGACCAACATTTTCGATCCGGTGATCCTGATTTCGCGGAATCCAATCTCCTGCGCCTGTATCGAGACCTCTTTCCCGTCCACCACGCAACGGGTTGTCAGGGTGTACAGCCGGGGATGCTCCGCATCCCACAACTGCGGCGATTCCACGGGGATCTCCACATCGCCGCGGGGCGTTGCCGCCCGCACCAAAAGCGAGTCTGGCGACAACGCAATCGTGCGACCCTGGGGGTCCCGGAGTGAAAAGCGCAGGACCGCCTCGCGACTCCCGTTGAAATCCACCGTCGCCGTGACGCGCAACGTGGCCGCACTGAAACCCGCCGCAAGTGGCGTTTCAACCTGCAGGTTTCGCACCCCCGTCCGGGGTCGGGCCACAAGCGACACGCTACGCAATATCCCGCCAATGCAGTGCTTCGCATACCCCGTGGCTTCCGAGATATCGTCCACACGGTCGGTGACGCCCACCGACAGCAAAGCCTCCCCGCCGGGCTTCACGAAATCCGTCAGCTCACATTCCCAGGTGGTGAACCCGCCAAGGTGGTTGCGGAGAAAATGCCCGTTCACCCAGACCCGCGACTCGCCGTAGACGCCCTCGAAGCGGACAAATACCCTCTGTCCCGCAAAATCCGCGGGGATCGAAATACGTCGCTGGTAGGCAAACTCCTTGTCGCCGACCACATTGAAGCCCTGCATCTGCGGCTCGCCAGGGACGACGATCTCCCGCCACGCCTGGGCCGAGTTTCCCGGCTCCCAGAAGTGTTCCTGAGGATCAAGCTGAAACTGCCAGCTTCCATTGAGGAGGATCTCCGGTTGACGGACTCCCGCCACCCGATTCTCCGAGGGCTTCGGTGACGGGCTCCTAGAGTCAAGTTCGGCACATCCGGCCATGGCCAGGAGGCACGAGATGCCCATCACGCGACCGCTGGCCGGCATCGCACGTGCCAGGTCCGCTACGAAGGAATGGCTCTTGTTCGTCAATTGATGGGGTTCCCGGGTTGAAGAATCTTCACGCTGGAATTGGAATTCCGGCGCCACCGCCAGCTTGGGGACGCCCATGGGCTTCACGAGCCCATATTCCGGCGAGTTCGCACCGGGGCTTGGACGGTCTCAATGAAGAGAACAGGGAACGACGACCGGCATACTCGCCGGGAATTATGCGCGGTGCGACGAGCAATCTCCACGTTCGGGCCGGTCAAGCGGGTGCTCGGCGTAGGCCCGGGAGCGTGGATCGAAAGCCCGGACAGGCGCACGTCGGGTCGAGTCCCGTTGCCTTCGATTTGGAATTTCCCAAGCATCTCCCTATCTTTGACTTCGGCGGAGACGAACTGCGCCCGAATGCCGCGCATGGATCAGACAACAGGGCCTTCCAAGGGGCATCGACGCCGAGAACGCCTCAAGGCCGCGCCATGCGCCCCATGCATAGGGATCCCTCGTGCGCTTCGGAATTGCAAACTCCGGAAACCGGCGCGTAATCGCCAAGTAACCATCTGTTCACCTGATCCTTCGCGCCCCGACTCGCCTTGCACGGCGGTGCCCGTGAAATCACGGTTCGCGAAGGGCCTTGGTCCTCCATCAACCCCCGTTTGAGACCGAAACGCATCCCCACTGCCCGTGATGACCTTCAGCGTGACTATGCATTCCCGACCGAATGCCCCGACGTGAAGGTCAGCCGCTGAAGTTTGGTCCCACCCCTGGCGGCCCCAGCATGCTTCCGAGCCTTCAATCGATCGAACGACACTTATGACAACGATGCACATCATCTCCGCACCTGGTCCCAGGCGCCTCGCCCTGGGACTTGCGTGCTTGGCGTCGGCCATCATGGCGCCCGCAATCCTCGCCAGCCCCACCCGTGTGACGTTCACACAGGCCCCCGCCAGCATCGAGGCCTATGATTTCCTTGAGGTCACCGCGGCCCTCGAACACCCGGACGCCCGCAATCCGTTCATTGATGCCACGCTTGACGGCACGTTCGCCAGGGCCGACGGAACCGACAAGCATGAGGTTTCGGGATTCTGTGATTCCGACGATGGGGGTCTCTTCCGCATCCGATTCATGCCCTCTTCGCCCGGTGACTACACCTTTACGCTCGCTTACCGTCAGGGTGCCTTTGAGGCGACCCACTCGGGAGTTTTTCACGTCTCCGACGGCCACCGCAACGGTCCCATCCGTGTTGATCCCAAGTTTCCTTGGCATTTCATCTGGGAGGGATCCGGCAAGCATTACTTCTTCAACGGCACGACTGCCTATTTCCTGGTCGACTGGAAGGACGAGCATATCATCCAGTATTCGATCGACCGGCTGCACCGCCTCAAAGTGAACCGGCTACGGGTCACGATTGCGGGAAGGGAGGATCTGTTCTTTGGAGAACCGGTGATGAATGGCGACAACTTCACCATGTTCCCGACGCCCTGGCCGGCCAAGCATCCCGACGAGATGCTGCATCCGGACTTCGACTACAGCAGGTTCTACCTCGATTATTGGCGCAAGTTCGACCGAACCCTCCGCTACGCGCGGGACCGGGACATGATCATCTCGCTCGTCCTGGACATGAACGACAACAAGGTCCACCCCGCGGCGGGCAGCGAGGATGAGTACCGCTACATTCGCTATGCCATTTCGCGGTTTGGGGCCTTCTCCAACATCACGTGGGACATGGGCGATGACTTGGATCGATTCCGCTCCGACGAGTGGACCCACGACACGGGGACGCTCGTCAAGAAGTGGGATCCGTACAAGCACCTCGCCAGCAGCCATCCTGTCGTGGACACGCATCAGGACAGGACCTCGGAATGGTTCGATTTCTGTTCCTTCCAGGACTGGAACCGCAGCCAGCACGCCTACATCCTGAAGCAGCGGGCGGCGCAGGAGAAGCTGGGCCGCATCATCCCGCAGACCAACGAGGAGTACGGCTACGAGGACCACTACCCCATGTGGGCGCCCGCGCCGGACGGGGAGTCCGCGGACACACTGCGCCGCTGCGCATGGGACATCTATATGGCCGGAGGCTACCAGACGGCGGGCGAGAGCGCCAAGCGGGGCACGAACGTCTGGCCCGATTCCGGAGGCGGCTGGCTCAACGGGCGGGGTGACGACACGCAGGTCATGTTCATTGGCTTCGGCCACATTGTTGATTTCTTTGAGAGCTTCGATTGGTGGACGACAAATCCGCACGACGAACTAGTCAGCGGCGGAGCCTATTGCCTCGCGAAGCCGGGCGAGATATATGCGGTGTACCTGCCCAACCGTTCCACGCTTCCGGACCGGCAGAGCGTGACGGTCCATCTCGAGCCTGGGACGTACCAGGCGCATTGGTTCAGCGCCACCACGGGCGAGATTATTCCGCTGCCGTCCCTTGATGGCCCGGAGTGGACATCGCCCCAGGCGCCTGACCGGTCGGATTGGGCGCTGCTGCTGACGAGGCAGCATTGATTCGCTTCGTTTCGCCGCATGATGGCTCGTCCACGCTGTCGTCACGCGGTTCCTCAATCGCAGCCGGGCCATCCCCCGCCGGCTGACGGGCGGCGGTGCGGTGCCGGCCTGCGCGGCGGCACCGATTTGCGGGAGGACGCGGCAGTCGAGGTGGCCGCCCCTGGGCGCAATGCCCAATGGGGCACCCGCGTCCCGCGCGTTGGCCCGAGGCACGGAGTCGCTTAATGTCCGGCTTACGAGCCCCTTAAATACCCCCGCGTGATGATGCAGACCCCCACCCTTCCCCACGGCCAACCGGACGGCCTCCTGGGACTGCGGTCCGCCTGTCTCTCCGTTTCCGTTCTCCTGGCGGCCGCAGTGTTGACCGCCTCCCAGGCCCACGCGCAGCGCGCCGATGACGAGCCTTCGGCGGCCGGGTCGGGGCCCGCGGCGTCGAGCACCGCCGCGGTTCACTCCGCCGGTTCCAGCGTGAGCCCGCCGTCGGGTTACGAGGTCGAAGCACCCGGACTCGTTGTCGCGCTCTCGGCGGAAGGAGCGATTACCGCAATTTCAACCGGGGACATCACCCGGGCGGTCCGCGGCTGGGCGGGCCCTGCCACCTGCGTTCAGACGCAGGCGGCAAGGGCCGTGAGGCTCCCTGGCGGAGGCGTGAGTTTCTCGCGCGTCATGCGCGGCCCGTCGGGACAACCGTGCGTGGTGACGGAGCGCTTCAGCCCGGCCAGTGCGAGCGTCCGCTGGGAGCTGGAGGTCGTCTCCTCGTCGGCGGTTCCGTGGACGGTGCCGCTACTGCTGGAACTCGGCTGCCCAGCGACAAGACGAACCCGGTTCTGGACGGCATGGGTAAACGGGAGCCTATGGGACGAGGCGGCTCCCGACGCGGCTCAGGGCGACCCCGCGTCGAAGATTCCTAACGGTGACGACTGGGGCGACCCCCTAGTGCCCATGCCGCTCATGAACCATTCCTGGAATTTCGGGCCGAAGCCCCTGATGGATGACTCGGGAAGTCACCCCAACGACAAGGGGGCGATCTGCATTCCGATTGCCACCCTGCTGGAGCCTGCAACCGACACCGGCCTGAGCCTCGTCCTCGCGCCCGATCAGCCGTTGTTGTGGCTGCAGCTGCAGACAACGACGGACGGCAACATGCGCTTTCAGCATGAGCTGCTCCGCCTTGGCGGCGGCCGAAAGGTGACCCTGGCCGCTGACATCGTCGCGCACGAGGCCGACTGGCGCGGCGGGCTGCGCTGGATGACCCAGCGCTACGCGGGCTATTTCGACCCACCCAACTCAAGGGTGGCCGATATGGGCGGAACGGCCTCGTATTCGCGTCACCTCGGCCCGCTCGAGCCTTCCGAGGTGGCGAGACTGAAAAGGATGGCCTACCGCTGCAACTGGGTCGCTTCATTCGACTGGCCCTACTTTGGCATGTACCTGCCGCCGGTCTCTCCCTGGAGGAGCGCCGGCCATGACAGCTCGGGACGATCGGTCACGGCGCTCGCCCGAACCGTCACCTACCGCTCCATGAATGATGATTGCGCCGAAGCGAGGACGCACGGCTTCTATTCCCTTAGCTACTTCAACGTCACGGAATTCGGCTCGCAGATCAGGGGGCCGGCCGCCGCAAGAAGGGACCTTGCGCCTAAGGATTGGTGGACCGACGCCAACACCTATCTGTTCCGGCGCATGCCCGATGCGGTGGTCGGCCCGAACATGATCTACTCCTGGAGCGACTCCGTCGTGATGGATCCCGGTGTCGCCTCGTTTCAGGGACACCTCCTGGAACTGGCCAGGCGCCACATCGAGAAGCTGCCCGCCGCCGCCGGCATCGGCATCGACCAGATGCTCTGGCTGGCGCACGTCAATTTCGCCCCGGGGGCCGACGACGGCGTGGGCTTGTATGAGGGGGGCAGGCCGGGACGGCTTCTCGGATTGGGCTGGATTGACCTGCTCGGCCGGCTCGGCCCGTTGATGCACCGGGCCGGCAAGGTCATCCTCGTCAACTCGCAACACCACCGCCTCGACTACATGCGAAACGTGGACGGCATCTACGACGAGTACGGCGACCGGGGCTACTCGCTGAACGGCTCGAGCCTCCTGGCCCTGCGCAAGCCCGCCCTGATGTGGACCCACGGCTCCGACTGGATCAAGCCGGATCCCGACTCGTATTTCCAGCGCCACCTGCACATGGGCGCATTCCCGACCGCGCCGTACCCGGGCAACGACCACACGGTGACGCCGGAGTCGGCCGTGGACCGCCTCTACCTGGACTATGGCCCGCTGCTGGACGCGATTCGCGGGAAGAAATGGGTCCTTGCCCCGCACTGCGTCGAGGCGGCCGGCTCCGGCGCGAAGGTGAACCTCTTTGAAGTCCCCGGTGGCTACGCCCTGCCGGTCACTTTTGCCGGCAGGGCCGAGACCGTCACGGTGAGGGTCCGCAACGTTCCCGGCCTGGACGGCGCCCGCGTTCGGGCGTGGCTCCCCGGCACCGAGGCGCCGCAGAAGGTGACGTCGAGCTTCAAGGACGGCCTCTTGGAACTCGCGGTGCCCGTCGCGCGCGGCTGCGCGGTGGTGCAGCTCTCGGCGAGACGGATTGCGGCGACACCGGCTGATTCATACCGGCCGTGAACATCACCCGGCTGCAACCCCTGCGCCCTGCCCATAGGCGCCCTTGGGGGATCTCCGTCCCCGGGCGTGCCGGGCGCGGCCTTGCGCCGCGCCTATTGCGGGCCGCCGATAAGCTTGAGCATCCGTAGCGCCGAGGGATCCCCGGGGCGCAGCTGCAGGACCTTCTCATACTCGGCGGCCGCCTCGACCCGGCGTCCGGTCTGCAGCAGCGCGGCGCCTCTCGCAAAGTGCGCCTCGGCGTAGTCGGGTTTCATCCGAATCGCCGCCTCGATCCGCTCGATGCCCTCCTCTGGCCGCCCCGTCCGGCAGAGGATCATCCCGAGGTTGTTGCTTGCCTCAGCCAGGTCGGGCTGTGCCTTCAGCGCGTCCTCATAGTGTCGGATCGCCTCGGGGATCCTCCCGGCCTGAAGCAGGGCGTTCGCGAGGTAGAAATGCGCATCGGCATAGTCCGGCTTGAGCCGCAGCGCCTCCTCGTACTGGGCGACCGCATCCGCCCTGCGCCCGGGCGTGACCGACCAGGCGTTGCCCAGATTCGTATGCGTCTCGGCCGTGTCCGGCCGCAGGCGCAGCGCCTCCTGGTAGTGGGCGACCGCGTCGTCGAGCCGCCCGGGGACCCTAGACAGGGCCAGTCCCAGGTTGTTGTGGGCCTCGGCGTAGTCGGGCCTCAGGCGCAGCGCCTCCTCGTAGTGGGCGATCGCCTCCGGCGCCCGGCCCAGGGACGCCACGGCGTTGCCCATGTTGTAATGGGCCTCGGCATAGCCGGGCCTAAGGCGCAGCGCCTCGCCAAGGTGCGCCATCGCCTCCTCGAGCCGGCCCGGCACCCTCGCCAGACTCACCCCGAGATTGTTGCGGGCCTCCACGAAGTCGGGCTTAAGGCGAAGCGCCTCCTCAAACTGGGCGATCGCCTCGTCGAGCCTGCCCGGCAGCTTCGAAAGCGCGAGTCCCAGGTTGTTGTGGGCCTCGGCGAATCCGGGATTCAGGCGGAGGGCCTCCTTGTACTCGGCTATGGCGTCGCTGAGGCGCCCGGGCGCGGCCTCCAGCTCGCAGCCGAGGTTGTTGTGGGCCAGCCAGGAGCCCGGATTGCGCGCCAGGTTCTCGCGGTACAGCGTCGGGTCGTCGCGGAACATCCCGCAGTGCGACGCCGTGAGGGCGCCGAGGAGGACGGCGAGGGCACCCGCCAGGGCCGTGGCGAGCCCGCGCGCGCCCGGCGCCACCCGCGCAAGGCCCGCCGAGAGGCCCACCGCGGCAAGCGCCAGCGGGCCGAGGTCCGGCAGGTACTGCCAGTGATCCCAGACCCATGAGTACCGCGCCCCGTAGAGGTTCACAAACCCGAGCACCGGGAAGAGCGAGCCGACGAAGAACAGGTAGGCCGCGAGGGGCGCGCGGGCGCGCCGGCGCAGGAGCCAGAGCGCGCCCCCGACCGCGAGGACGCCGAGCGGGAAGAGCCACTGCCACGCCTCGGCGCCGTCCACGGTCCAGCGGGGGTAGATGAAGTTGAGGCCGGACGGCCATGCGAGCTTGGCCGCGTAGAACGCGACGGCCCGGCCCGCGACGAGCACGCGCAAGGGGAAGGCAAGATCAAACTCCGCGCCGCGCGCGCCTCCGTAGGTGCGCTCGACCCAGCTGCTGAACATGCCCGCGGCGGCGCCCGCGGCGAGCCACGGGAGCAGCGGCAGGACGTCGCGCCTCCACTGGAGCCGGCCGCGCCTCCACCAGAGCACGACCAGCAGGGCCGCGGGAAGCGTCGACGTGACGGTCTTGCACAGCAGCGAGAGAACAAACAGCGCGAACGCGGCGGCGTAGGTCCGGCGCCGGCGGGTGTCGTCGAACCTCAGGTAGGCCAGGGCCGCGGCGAGGTAGAAGACGAGTGACAGGGTGTTCTTCTGTTCGGTGATCCATGCGACCGACTCGACGTGCACCGGGTGCAGCGCGAACAGCAGCGCCGCCAGCCATTCGGCCCCGGCGTAGGGTTCGGGGCGCGAGGGATCCGGCTGCACCCGGCCGCCCGAGAGGAGCGTCCTAAGGACGAGCGCGAACAGGAGGGCGCAGCCCGCGTGCAGGAGCACCGTGACGGCGTGATAGCCGAGCGGGTGGTCCCCGAAGATCCGGTGCTGCACCCAGAACGCGCTGTGGAGCAATGGATAATACTGCTGGGTGGCGCCCACATCGGTCCAGATGCGGACCAGGCCGCCGACCGGGCGAAGCGCCGGCGCCGTCACGTAGTCGCTGTCGTTCCAGATGAAGTCGCCCCGGAGCGAGGGCAGGTACGCGAGGACGGTCGCGACGAACACCGCAGCCGCAGGTCCGATTCTCCTGAGGATGGTAGACGTGGGGCTCGCCGTCCCGGTTGGGGATGAGTTCAGCTCAAAAACACGAGCAAAACTTTGCAGGCC
>CAYQOH010000034.1:11272-18648 GCA_964419075.1 uncultured Opitutaceae bacterium
GGGGAGCTGGCGGCGAGGGCGCGCGTGGCGCCGGGATGGCCATCGCGGCGAAGCGGGGGCCCTGGTGCGGGGCGCGGCCGGCGTCCGAGCACCCTTGCCATTGCCCTCCATACTCTATTTGGATGCCCGGACAGGTGACAATAGGCGTGACACACTCGCCCCCGCGGGGGGATGCGCCGGGCCCGCTGCCGCGCGTGGACTGGCCCGCCCTGGCCGCAGGGGCCGCCCTGGCGGCGGCCGCCGCCGCGGCCTACAGCCGGACGTTCGCGGTCCCCTTCCTGTTCGACGATGAGCCCTCGATCACGCGCAACGCCACCCTGCGCCACCTGGCCACGGCGCTCGTCCCCCCCGCGGATGCGACCGTGGGCGGCCGCCCGCTCCTCAATCTCTCGCTGGCGCTCAATTACGCCGTCAGCGGGACGTCCGTCTGGAGCTACCACGCGGCGAACCTGGCGATCCACGTTCTCGCCGGCCTGACCCTGTTCGGGATCGTGAGGCGCACCCTCGTCCGGCGTTGGGGCGCGCACGCGCTTCCCGCCGCATTCTGCTCGGCCCTCCTGTGGACGCTGCATCCCCTGCTGACCGAGTCGGTGACCTATGTCGTCCAGCGGGCGGAGTGCCTGATGGGCCTGCTCTACCTCCTGACCGTGTACTGCGTCATGCGGGGAGCCGAGGCGGACGGTCCCGGCAGGCGCATCTGGTACCCGCTCGGCATCGCGGCGTGCGCCCTTGGCATGGCGACGAAGGAGGTGATGGCCTCGGCTCCGCTGGTCGTGCTCCTCTATGACCGCACCTTCCTCTCCGGCGGGTTCCGGGAGGCCTTGCGCCGTCGCGCGCGCCTGTATCTGGGCCTGGCGGCGACGTGGCTCGTGCTGGCGGCCTCGGTCTATTCCACGGGGGGGCGGGCCGCCACGGTCGGATTCGGAAGCGGCGTATCGGCCGGGCAGTACGCCCTCACCCAGCTGCCGGCGGTGGTCCATTACCTGCGCCTCTGCTTCTGGCCCCACCCCCTGATCTTTGACTACGGCGCGGTTCTCGCCCTGCCCTCCTCGTGGACCGTGCTGAGCGCCCTTGTGGTCGCCGGCCTCGCGGCCGCGACCCTGTGGTGCCTCGTCAGGCGGCCGGCCATCGGATTCCTCGGGGCGTCCTTCTTCGTGATCCTGGCACCCAGCTCGAGCTTCATCCCGGTGGTCACCGAAACGGTGGCCGAGCACCGGATGTACCTCGCGCTGGCGCCGGTGGTGGTCCTGGCCGTCGTCGCCCTCCACCGGTGGCTCCCCCGGGCCGCCTGGCCCGTCTGCCTGCTCCTTGCCGCCGGGCTGTTCTGGGGCACCTGGGAGCGGAACGGGACCTACCGGAGCGCGGAGGCGCTATGGGCCGACACGGCGGCCAGGGTCCCCCTGAACGACCGGGCCCTCTACAACCTGGGTTGCGCGCAGCAGGCCCTGCCGGGGCGGTTGCAGGACGCGGCCTCAAGCTACGAACGGGCCGTGCGGATCAGGCCCGGCAACTCGAGCGCGCACTGCAATCTTGGCAACACCCTGAGGTCCCTCGGCAGGACGCCGCAGGCGGTCGCCGAGTACGAGGAGGCGCTGCGCCTTAGTCCCGGGATCCCGGAGGCCGAGAACGGCCTCGGCAATGCGCTGCTTTCGCTCGACCGGGTGCCCGAGGCCGTCGGGCACTTCGAGAAGGCCCTCCTTCTGAACCCCGGCTACACCGAGGCGCACAACGGCCTCGGGTGCGCGCTGGCGAAGGTGCGCGGCCGCGAGGACGAGGCCGTCGCGCAGTTCGCCGAGGCGCTGCGGCTGCAGCCGGACAGCCTTGCGGCCCATTTCAACCTGGCGAACACCCTCAACGCCATGGGGCGCACGGCCGAGGCGATCGCGCAGTTCAAGGAGGCGCTGCGCCTTGGGCCGGGCGACGCCACGATCCACTTCTATTACGCCGGTGCGCTGCTCAAGATCCCCGGGCGCACCGGCGAGGCGATGGCCGAGCTTGACGAGGTGATCCGGCTCCAGCCCGACAACGCGGCCGCCCGCCGGGTCCTGGAGCGCCTCCGCGCGGCCCAGAACTGAGGGCAGGCGCACGCGCCCCCCTTTCCCGCGCCGCCGCGCCCCGGGGCGCCGGCCCACTCAGGGCGGGTTCCCCCCGAGGCTGCCCAGCAGTCGCCTTGCGCCATCGTTCGTCGGGTCAAGGCGCAGGCCCGCCTCAAGGTGGGCCCGGGCCTCGTCCCGGCGCCCAGGCAGCGCAAGGAGCGCCGCGGCCAGCCTGAAGTGGGTCTCGGCGTCCTTCGGCCCAAGGCGCAGCGCCTCCTCAAGCTGGGCCACCGCGTCGTCCATCCGCCCGGGCGCGCCCGCCAGCGCGATGCCCAGGTTCAGGTGCGCCTTGGCGTAGTCGGGGCTCAGGCGCAGGGCCGCCTCGTAATGGGCGACGGCGGCGTCCCGCCCGCCCGGCACGCCGGACAGGGCGTAGCCCAGGTTGTTGTGCGCCTGGGCATGGCCCGGGTTCAGGCGCAGCGCCTCCTCATACTGGGCGATGGCGTCGCTCCCGTGCCCGGGCAGCCCCATCCAGGCGTTCCCGAGGTTGAAGTGGGTCTCGGCGTCGCCGGGCTCCAGGCGCAGGGCCGCCTCAAACTCGGCGACCGCGTCGCCCAGCCTGTCCGGCATGCCGGACAGGGCCATGCCCAGTCCACGGTGCGCCCGGGCGTAGCCCGGATTCAACCGCAGCGCCTCCTCAAACTCGGCAACCGCCTCGTTCAGCCGCCCGGGCGACCGAGACAGGGCGTAGCCCAGGTTGCTGTGCACCTCGGCGTCGCCGGGCGCGAGCCGCAGGGCCTCCCCATACTGGGCGATCGCGTCGCCCAGGCGCCCCGGCACGCCGGACAGGGCGTTGCCCAGGTTGTTGTGGGCGTCGGCGTCGTCAGGCTCGAGCCGCAGGGCCGCCTCGTACTGGGCGACCGCGTCGCCGAGGCGCCCCGGCACCCGGGACAACGCGCTGCCCAGGTTGCTGCGCACCTGGGCGTCGTCCGGCCTGAGGCGCAGGGCCTCCTCATACTGGGCGATCGCGTCGCCCAGGCGCCCCGGCACGCCGGACAGGGCGTTGCCCAGGTTGTTGCGCACCTCGAAATAGCCGGGCCTGAGGCGCAGGGCCTCCTCATACTGGGCGATCGCGTCACCGCGCCGCCCCGGCAGTCTCAGGAAGATGCTGCCGAGATCATTGCGGATCTGCGCGTCGCCGGGCGCGAGCCGGAGCGCCTCCTCGTACTCGCCCACCGCGTCCCTCTCGTGCCCCGGGACCTCCAGCCACGCGGCGCCCAGGTTGGCATGGGCCCTCTCATTGCCCGGGCAGGAGGCGGCCGTGTCCTTCCAGAGCGTCACGGCGTCCTGGTACGCCTCGTTGCGCCGCCACGTGGCCACGGCCAACGCCGCCGCGAGGACGAGGCAGAGCGGCACGGCGGCGCGGCCCATCCGCCGGTGGACAAGGCAGACGCACAGCGCGAGGACCGCGGCGAGCGGCAGGTACATCCGGTGCTCGGCCATCGTTTCCGTGGCGACCGGGACGATGCTCGAACTGGGAGCCAGGATGGCGAAGAAGCACGCCCCGAGAAACCCGGCGGCCGGCCGCCGGACAAGCGCCCAGAGGGTCGTCGCCATCAGCAGAATGACAAGGGACGCACGCGCCAGGAGGCCGAGGGACGGCCGCGCGAGCGTCGTGCCGTAGTCGAAGACGAGCGGATGGGGCCAGAAGCACAGCCGCAGATAGCGGGCGATCGCCTGGAACTGGGTCAGGCCGTAGCGCCACGCCTCCACCCCGGCGCCGGATCCCGCGGTTCCGCCCCTCCCGTGCGAGGAGATGACGAGGAAGGCCAGCAGGAGCCATGTGGCGGCCAGGGCGGCATGCACCCGCAGTCGGCGCCGGAACGCCTCCTTGAAGCTGCCCGCCACAAAGGTCCTGTCGTAGAGCAGGACGACGAGCGGCGCGGAGGCCATCACCTCCTTGGTCCCCATGCCCATGGCGCAGCAGGCGACGCAGAGGCCGAACCAGAGCGGCGCGGACCGGCCCGCCGCCTGCGCGCCCCGGATGAAGCCGTACAGGGTCAGCAGGTAGAACAACCCCATCAGCGACTCCGCCCTCTGGACGATATAGGTGACCGCCTCGGTCTGCAGGGGGTGGAGGAGCCAGAGCAGCGACGTTGAGAACGCCACGGCCAGGGCCGCGCGCCCCTCCCCCTTCGCCCGCGTTCGCCGGATGATTCCAAAGAGCGCCAGCCCGGCCGCCACGTGGATCGAGAGGTTGAGGGCGTGATAGCCCCACACGGAGGTGCCGCCGAGGGCGTAGTTGATCGCGAGGGAGAGGTTCAGGACGGGCCTGCCGCCCGCCGTGGTGTCGTTGGGCGGGGCGAGAACGCGCTCCCAGTGCCGGATCGTCGGGTTCCCCGCGATCGTGGGGGTGTCGTCGTAGAGCAGCGGGACGGCGAAGGTCTGGCTGTAGGCCGCGACCGCGGCGGCCGCCAGGGCCGCCGCGCACAGAAGGCCGGCCCATCCCGCGCCGCGGTCGCGGATGCCGGCGGGCGCGCAGTCATCGGGCGGACGCCGGGTCAGCATGGCAAGGGGCGCGCGCGCGGGCCGAACCGCGATGCGGAGGGGGGCCGGCGTTCACGCGGGCATCGGGGGGCGGTCATGGGGGTGTTCGAGTCGCGCGGGCCGCCGTCTGGAGTCATGACGCCTCGGGCGGTTCACCCGGCCTAGTCACGCTTGGACCGCTGGAAGGACTCCCACTCCGCTTCGTCCGCAGGCACCGGGCCCGTCAGCGCGTCGTCGATGTCCTCCTGTGCCAGCCTCCATACCAGGATGGAATGCCCCACGAAGGCGTCCGGCGGCCGGGTTTGCGGCCTGCGCAGCCAGGCGCAGAGGCGCGCCGCCCGCAGGACCGCGAAGGGCGCCGCCCACTGCGCGTAGGCCTCCTGGCGGCCGGCGCCGGCGAGGGCTGAGGCTTGGGCCATCCTCGCCCGCACCATCTGGTAATTCCCCTCATAGGCGCTGTTCCATGGGCCCGGGGCCACGGAGATGCCCTCCAGCAGCGACGCGCTGACGCCATAGTACCCCGGCAGAAGCGGGACCACGTTGGCATCGCGGTCCACGGCGGAGAAGAGATTCCGGCATTGAATCCCCCGGTACTCGGGACTGTCCATCCCCCTGTAGGCCAGGAAGAAGGGCACCGCGTTGCCGGCATCGTGCTCATCAATCCATTGCTTCAGCTGGGGCAGCCCGAGCCCCCAGTCCTCCGAGCCGTCCGTGAGGTCGCGGTAGCCGTTGCTCATGCCGCCTCCCAGCAGGTTCACGTAGGCAAGGTAATCGGGCCGTGCGTAGAAGGACGTGGCGCAGAACCCCAGCACGGCCGCCCCAAGCATCGGGCGCCACCACGGCTTCACGGCGAGCGGGAGCGCGGCAGCGCCCGCCAGCACGTAGAGGGCGGGATAGACCGCGAGGATATGCCGGTGGCCGATGTTGATGTGCTCCAGCGAGGCCGCGAGCATCACCGCGATCACGAGGACCCACCAGGGCGAGGACCGATAGAGAAGGTCCCGCCTGTCCCGGCGAAGCCACAATGCCCAGGCCCCGAGCCCCAGGATGGCGAAGAGAGCCAGGGGTGTCTTGATCGCGAACGCATAGGGGAAGAACGACGGCCATCCCGCGTAGCTCCAATGCCCGTGCATGAAGGACAGTCGCCTCTGATTGCGCAGATTCGCCGCGCCCGCCCCCCTCACGAACCCCTCCGGAAGCAGGCGGTGGGCCAGGAGAAAGTCCAGCGACGACCTGATCGCCGGGGAAACGGGATGGGAGTCCGCGAGCTGGTCCGACCAGGCCAGCCGCGGATCGCCGGGCGACGAGCTGCCCGCAAACCGGAACTCGTAGTGGGCCCAGACAATCGACGCGGCGGCCGCGATGTGAAAGGCGCACAGCGCGGCGACCAGCAGCAGCTGCCTCCCGCGCCGGGGCCAGATCCTGACCCCGCCCCCAAGCTCGACCTGCCAGGGCTCGTTCCGTACAAAACGCAGCAGCAGCAGCACGCCCGTAATGGGCACGATGAGGACCGCGGTCAGCTTGGCGAGGAAGAGCAGCCCCGTCGCCGCTCCGCTCATGGCCAGCGCGCCCCACGTGACCCTGTGGAGGAGCCTCCAGACCAGGAACGTCGCCATCGACAGGGTCAGCGCCAGGGACATGTCCGACGTGACCAGGGCGGCGTGGGCCAGGACGACGGGGCACAGCGCGTAGAGGCTGAGGGAGAGCAGGGCGCCAGGCGTCCCGAACAGCTGCCTGGAGGCCACAAAGACAACCCACCCCAGGGCGGCGGACAGAAGGACGGCCATGGCGCGCCCGGCGAGCAGCATGTGATCCGGGTTGTTTCCCGACCGGAAGAAGAACTCCTCCCCCAGCTTGAAATAATCCCCGTTGCGCCAGGACGAATCCTCGGGCCCCCCGGGAAAATGGGGCCGGGTCACGAGCAGGGGAAGCGACGCCCACCGCTTGATCAGGTCACCGTTCGCCGTGTCCACACGGTAATCGTGGGTCATCCACTCGCCATACCCCATGGTCAGGTGGTCGGCCTCATCGATGCAGAACCCCCGGCGGCTGATCGCCGACAGCGCCAGGAACACGTGGAACGCCAGCAACAGGCCCACGAGGACGCAGGTTGCCTTCTTCGACTGGAGCGCATCGGCACGTTGCATTTCGGTTGGAGGCCCCACGTCAGCGCAAAAACCCAGGGCGCGCAACACCAGGGGTGAGGCGGTGTCGCCGCGCGCCGTCCGGGCGAGCGCCTCGCCCCGTCCAAACGCCCCACAAGCGGCGCGAGGGGCGCCCTTCGCGCAGGGCCATGGCGGCCGGGTCACGATCAACCGAGGCCGGCCCAAGGACCCCTCTCGACAAAGCCTTGGCAAGGGCACGGCGCGGGCCCATGGCCGCCCCGCCGGACGCACCCAAAAAAAGGTCCGGCGGCTTTCGCCGCCGGACCTGAGTCTTAGCTGCCCGTTCCCCGGGCGGTGGATCCGCCTAGGAACGCGCGGCCTTAGAAGTCGAACGAGTTCTCAAGCCTCCAGCCCATTCCGAGCTGGATACGCTCCAGAGCGTAACTGCCGTCAGGCTCGATGCCCGCAGCGACGAGGTGATCCTTCTCACCCACGTTCTGCAGATTGAGCTGAATGCGCCAGTTGACGTTCCGGTAGATCTTCCGGGAATACCCAAGCCACGCATCGACGTGGGTGTCGGTCGACCCGTAGAACGGCTCGTTGACGTTGAGACCGCCATGGGTCACCGCCGTAACGGCCGCGTAGTTCGGGTCCGTGGAGTTCACGTTCACGAAGTTCGGGTCGTAGT
>CAYQOH010000035.1:0-18521 GCA_964419075.1 uncultured Opitutaceae bacterium
CATTCATTTTGAACCGGCGCGATTCAAAAATCCCGAATATTCCCAGTTTTTTTCCACGCCCCGAGGCCGGGAGGAGCCGCAGCGCAACGCAGCTGCCGCCGGCGACCTCCGCCAGCACCCGGACGGTGGGCAAGGCTCCCCGGAGGCCGGGCCCGAACGTCCGCTCGAAGCGGACCACGCCGCCCCCGCCGGGTCCCCGGAGCCCTGTGGCGAACCTCGCGCCGTTTGCGATCGTGTCGCACACCAGCCAATCGGGCAGGCGCGAATCCGCGGCCGAGCACTGGCGCGCGACGCGTCTGGAGAATCGGATCACGGTGATGGCGGTTCGTCGGGCCTTGCACACGGGGAAGGGAAGGGTGGGGCGCGAAGCCAGGCCCGGGTTCGGGTGCAAGTCAACACGTTAATTAGACAAGTCTAACAAAGTTGGCGTTGAACCGGTTGCCGCCACCGCGGCTGAAAGGGGTAATGCACTCACTGGTTGCGATTTGCACGTACTTGGGCGAAATTGACGCCCAGTGAACTTCGGCGAATGGCAGCAGCTTGCACCGGAGGCAGCCGCTCGCGAATTGCGACGGCGGGTCGAGGCATTTCTCCCGCCTCGCCAACGCAGGGCCGCTTTGGCGGTGGTTGCTGATGAATCGGAACTTACGGAGGCCTTCGCCAGGTCGCGCCCTGGGACCCCCCTTTGCGGCGTCCCGTACCTGCTCAAGGACCTGTTCGATGTCGCCGGTCTGCCCACATTCGCGGGCTCCCTGTTTCTCCCGGAGGTCCGAGGTAGCCCGGAATCCGACTCGAGGATCGTGAAGGCCCTGGCCGCGGCGGGCGCCGTCATGGCAGGCAAGACCCAACTCTTTGAGTTCGCCTGGGGGCTGACCGGCGAGAACGCCCACTACGGGGACTGCGAGCATCCCCGGTTCCCGGGACGCACGACCGGCGGGTCGAGCAGCGGATCCGCGCTGGCTGTCGCGGCGGACGTCGTCCCCTTTGCGGTGGGCACCGACACGGGGGGCTCGATACGGGTCCCGGCCGCGTTCTGCGGGATCTTCGGCTACCGTGGCACTCCTGGGGACGCCCTGATCTCCGATGCCGTCGCGCTGTCGCCGAGATTCGACACGGCCGGCTGGTTCACCCGCTCGGCTGCGGACATGCGTTCGGTCATGGGCTCCCTTATCGGACCGCCCGAGGCTGGCCCCGCCCCTCGCGGCTGCTACCTCGAGATGCCCGACCTCGAGCCCCAGGTCGCCGAGGCATGCCGCGCGGCGGCGGCCGGGCTTGCGCGTCCTGCGGACGAGTCCACCCGCGGGGAACTCCTGGGGCGATTCGCTCCGGCGGCGGAAGTCTACGGCGTCCTTGCCGGCGCCGAATCCTGGAAGATCCACAAGAAATGGGTCGAGAGGCACCGCGCGCAGTACGGACCCCTCCTTCAGGACCGCCTCGAGAGGGCCCGGGGAATATCGCCGGCGCAGGTGGCGGCGGTGGAGCCCAGCTTCGAGGCCCTGGTGCTGGCCTGGAAGGGCTTCTTCCAGGCCTACGATTTCCTCGTCATGGCGGCTTCGCCGTTCCCGGCGCTCGCCAAGGCCGACTGCACGCCGGCCAACCGGCTTCGGATGCTCGATCTGACGACGCCCGCGAGCCTTGCTGGCCTTCCCGCGCTGACGGTGCCGGTCCCGCTGCCCTCCGGACTGACGACGGGGCTGCAGGTGATCGCGAGCCATCCGCGGAGCCGGGTCTTCCCGTGGATCCTTAACGCCGTCGAATCCGGCGCCGCAAATCCCTGACGGCCCCTGCTGGGCGTCACAAGCGTTCGCGCGGTCGTCAGTCGTCGGCCTGGTTCAGGAAGACAAGGCTTATGCCCATGAACACGAACATCCGCATGGCGGCATCCTGCCCGTTCCAGGTCTTCGATTGCCACATGAGGAACCATTCGCCGCCCACGGTCACGAAGGCGAAGTACCACTGGACGAGGCTCGCCGTCAGGCCAAGGGACGCCAGGAGCTTTGACTTCCTCCATTGCGCCTCCGGCGCCCTGCGTGAGTTCCACAGCCTTACCGTGCCCGCGCCTATCAGGGCGCAGCAGAGGGCCTCCCACCCGATGATCGACGCATAGAACGCCTTGTGGAACAGGGGCTCGCGGATCGAGCGGTACATTGCCGCGTTGCCCTGGAAAGTCGTGTCCATGCTGAGGACGTGCCGGACAAACTGGTAGTTGGAATTGGGGTCGGTCAGGTTGTTGAACACGACGACGAGCAGGAAGGCGGACGACAGGGACGTGATGACGATCTTGCAGAGGCGGAGGTTCATGGTCGGGGATGTCTCGTTTGGGTGATGGGCTTGGGGCAATCCTTGCCGGCGGGTGCGTTCACCGGAGCTCGGCGTAATCCGGGAGCCGCGCGTCCCGGACGGTCTCGCCGTCGACGAGCCTGCGGTCGGACCCGGGCCGGCTCAGGAACTCGCTGAACGAGCGGGCGGGGAAGACGACAAGGTGGGCGGGCGCCCCGGGCGCCACGCGGCCCATGTCCGGAAGCCCAACGATGTCGGCGGCGGTCGACGTGACCACGCCCACGGACTGCGCAAGGCGAGAGTCCAGGTGGGCGAGGCGCACGCTCTGGATGTAGACCTCGGCCGCGTCGAGATCCCCGTACGCGTGGAATGCGTCGCGGACGTTGTCGCTGGCGCAGGCGACCGGAACGCCCGCGTCGAGGAGGTCGTGGATGAGCGTGATCCCCCTCCAGCGGGGCGTGCGCGGGAATTCGGCGCCCCTGCGGTCCTGCAGGTAGAGGTTGCAGAGGGGCAGCGAGACCACCCGGATCCCCGCCTCCCGGACCAGGGCGATCGTGGACCTCTGGCGCTCCGCCGGCTGTACGGCCAGGCTGCAGCAGTGCCCGCAGACGACCGGATTCCCGAACCCGTTGCGGATCACCGCATCGGCCAGGGTGCGAAGCACCTCCTCCCTGGGGTCGCCGTTCTCATCCACGTGCAGGTCGAGGCCCAGGCCCCGGTCGCTCGCGATGGCCAGCAGCCGGTCGAGCTGCCCGGGCAGCTCCGGCGACATGGGCGACCATCCGCCGAGGGCGCACGCCCCGTACTTCACGGCGAGGTCGGCGACCGCGTCGCCTTCGGGACCGGAGTAGTTCGCGATCCCGGTCAGGGGCACGGTCTGGAGCGTGATCCTCCCGCTCCACGCCTCGCGAAGCTCCTGCATCGCCGCATGGTTAACCTCACCCCACGGAAGCCACGTATCGACATGCGTGCGCAGGACCCGGGTCCCGTGCTCCCATGCGCAGTGGAGCGCGAAGCCCGCCCTGCGCATCAGGTCGGCCCGGTCCCACTTCTCCTTGTCCCTGGCCAGCACCTCGAGCGCTTCGGAGAATCTCCCGCTCCGGTTCGGGGCGCGCTCCCACGTGTGCGCCTTGTCGAGATGGACATGGGCGTCGACGAACCCCGGAAAGACCATGGCCCCGTCCAGGTCCAGCGCTCCCTGCGCGGACGCCCCGCCCGCGTGCGCCGCGTCCGCCGATCGGGTCACCGAAACGATCCTCTTTCCCTCAACCCCGATGTCGCAGACAAGAGACGGATCCACCGGATCCGGTGCCGGGCCGGCGACCGCCGAGGGGAGGACGGCCGCGGGCACGCGGGCTCTCTTTATTAGAAGCATGCCGGCTCTGGTGTGACTGCGCGAAGCACGCCACGTGCCACCGGGACGGCGCAGCGGGACCCCTTCGGGTCGCGGCCCGCCCGTCGATGCGGCGCCCTGCGGCCGTGCGGGGCGGTCCAATCTTGAATCGGTGCGTCCATCCGTCCCTTCAAAGGGGCGCGAGCCTGACCTCCAGGAGCTCATACCCGACGCTGCGCACGTAGCCCGTCTCCTTCTCGGCGTGCTCCCTGGCGTTCAGGAGGGTGACGCCCCGCAGGCGCCCGGCGCACTTCTGCAGGAGCGCGCGAACCAGGAGTCTTGCGTGGGGCGCGCCAAGGCAGACATGGGCGCCGATGCCGAACGCAACATGGGGGTTGGGCTTGCGGTCGAGGCGCACCTCGCCCGGTTCGTCGAAAGCCTTCTCGTCCTGATTCGCCGACGCCCAGCAGAGCGAAACGCGGCCGCCTGCCTTTACGGTGACCGAGTGGACGTCGGTCTCAACCGGGCAGACGCGTCCGATATGGGTGAGCGGCGAGACCACCCTGAAGAATTCCTCGCTGGCATGGGCGATGCGCGCCGGGTCCTGCCGCAGGTACTCGAGCGATTCCGGGTGGCCGGCGAAGTAGGCCATGATTGAGGATATGGTGTGGATGATGGTGTCGCGGCCCCCGGCAAACGTGAGGTTGGCGAAGCCCATCATCTCGGCCCGGGTGAGGGCCCGCCCGCGGAATTCCGCCTTCGTGAGCGCGCTGAAGAAGTCGTCGCCCGGATTCGCACAGGCCTCGTCAAGCTTCCGGTTCAGGTAGGCTTCCAGCGCGGCGCCCTTCTTCTGCCCGGCGCCTCCGTCACGGAAGACATGGGTGCCCCAGCTGATCCACGTCTGTGCCTCCGACTCGGGCATGTTGAGCAGGTAGGTGAGCGCGCGGGACTGCAGGGGAAGCGCGAACTCCCGGACCACCTCGATCGACTCGCGTCCCAGGGCGTCGGTGAGCGCCCGGTCGACCAGGGCCTCGACCTGGGCCGACACGGCGGGTTCCTTGGCCCTGCGGAAGAACGGCTCGACGATCTCGCGGTAGTCCGTGTGGTCGGGCGGGTCCGTCTCGATGGGAAGCTGGCGCATCGTCCTGACGTCCTCCTCCGAAGGGATGGGGACGCGGAACGGGGCGTCGGAACTGAACGTCTTCCAGTCCTTCGCCGCCCGGCGCACGTCCTCGTGGCGGAGGATCATGGGCACATGCTCACCCTGAAACTCGCATTCGAGGATGCCCGCCTCATTTCGTTTCTTGCGGAAGGGATCGGGAACGGTGCTCATGGGGTATTGCCGTCTTGCGCGGGCCTAAGTACGCCGACGTTGGCGTCGCGATCAAGGCGGGTCGGGGGTTTCGAGGTTGGCGTCAACGCGCGGTTGAGGGAGTCAGGCTGTGGAAAACGCATAGATCGTGCGCCGGCGCTGCGTCGTTCCCGGTTGCATCAGGATGTCGCCGAACTCGCCACGACCCAACGCGCCGGGATATCCCTGGCACTCGAGGCATATGCCGGCGTGGGCGCCGTACGGACGTCCGGACTTCCCCGCGATGATTCCGCCCAGGCCTATGCCGGTGTAGAATTGCAGGCAGGAGTCATCCGTGAACACCTCGAGCGCGCGGCCACTGAGAGGCTCCGCCACCCGTGCGGCTAGGGTCGGCTTCGGCGGAGGCGGCTCCCCGGGCCGGCGCAGCAGATAGAGGTCGCCATGACCCCTCGATACGTCCGGCAGCGCGTCACCCAGCCGCCGCGGGCGCGTGAAATCAGAGCCCCGGCCCAACACCGGCTCCCTGCGGCCGATGAGGGCCATCGACTCGTCGGCGGGCACGTAGTCCGTGGCGAGGATCTGAACCTCGTGGCCAAGGGCCGGCCCGGAACCCTCGCCCGCAAGGTTGAAATACGAATGCTGGGTGAGGCTGAGCGGCGTCACCCGGTCAGCCTCCGCCTCGCTTTCAACGACGAGCTCGTTGGCCGCGGTCAGGGTGTAGGTTACGCTGACGCTGATGGTGCCCGGGTATCCCTCCTCCCCGTCTGGGCTCAGGTACGAGAGACGCAGCGAGGATGAGCCGCCGCCCTTCGGCGCGGGCGTTGCGGACCAAACCCTCTTGTCGAAGCCACACCGCCCGCCATGCAGATGGTTGGGACCCTCGTTGCATGCCAGCGCGAGGGCCCGCCCGTCGATGACCAGGCGCCCGCCGCGCACCCTGCCCGCAATGCGCCCGACAATGGCCCCGAGGTAGGAAGGGTCGGCAACGTAGTCCATGAGGCGCTCATGCCCCAGCACGACGTCGCGGAGGCGTCCCTCGGCGTCAGGCATGCAAAGCGACCGCACGATGCCGCCATAGGTCAGGATCTCCGCGCAGGCGCCGGAGCCGTTCGACAGGGTATGGGCCTCGACGGCCTCGCCACTGGGCAGCGTGCCAAAGGCGCGGCAGGTCATCGTCGTAGGCCCGAGGCACCCTATGCGGCCGAGCCAAGCGCCCCCGCCGTCACTGGGCAGGCCTTCAATCGCGCCCCCGTGGTTCCGGGCGCCCCGTCTTGGGCACCGACGGGGTGGGGGCGGCAATCACCTTCAGCTCGCAGAACTCGCGCAACCCCTCTTCGCCGCCCTCCCATCCCTGGCCGCTGCATTTCGTGCCCCCGAACGGAATCTCCGCCCTCAGGGGCCGCCACTCGTTCACGCCCACGATCCCTGCCTCCAGCTCCTCGGCGACCGCGTTGGCGAGGGCGAGGTCGCCGCCGTAGACGTATGCGGCCAGCCCAGACGCGGTCGAATTGGCCCTGCGAATGGCGTCGTTGAGGTCGGTGTAGCCCATCAGGGGCAGGACCGGCCCGAAGATCTCCTCGCAGACGAGAGCCATGTCGTCGCGCACCCCCCGGAGGATCGTCGGAGGGAAGAAGCTGCCGCCCGACAAGGCAGGGTCGCCCTCGTGGGTTCGGTTCTCTAGGACCAGCTCGGCCCCGGCACCCAGCGCGCCCTCGACCAGGTTGCGTACGCGTTCGCACGCCTTCCGGTGAATGAGCGGCCCGACGTCCACGCCCGCCGAGAGGCCGCTGCCCACCACGAGGCCGCGCCACAGGGGAGCAAGCCGTTCAATGAGCGCCGATTCAAGGGAAGCGGGCACAAAGACGCGGTTTGCGGTCACGCACACCTGCCCGGAGCAAAGCAGCTTGAGCTTGACCAGCTCGGAGGCCGCCTCGTCGAGGTTCGCGTCGGGAAGGATGATGAAGGGGGCGTTTCCCCCGAGCTCCAGGGCGATGCGCGGCAGGTGCCGCGCCGCCGACCTCATGAGGGTACGGCCCGTCTCGGTGGAGCCCGTGAGCGAAAGCACCCGCACCCGCGCGTCGCCCGTGAGGGCCTCCCCGGCCACGGCGCCGAGCGCCGGAAGGATCTGCAGGGCCCCGTCGGGGACTCCCGCCTCCCTCAGGATGGCTCCGAGCGCCAGGGCGACAAGGGGCGTCAGCTCCGAGGGCTTCCACACCGCCGTGCAGCCTGCGGCGAGCGCCGCCGCGACCTTCTTCGCCCCCTGCGCCAGGGGAAAGTTCCATGGTGTAACGAGTCCCGCGACGCCGGCCGGAACCAGCTTCACGCGGTACTCGCGCCCGCGCTGGGGGTGCGGCTGGAGGCGCCCATGCGGCCGCCGCGACTCCTCGCCGAACCACTGGAAGAAGCTCGCGGCATAGTCCACCTCGGCGAGCGCCTGCGCGAGAACCTTGCCCTGCTCAAGGGTTAGGAGAACGGCCACGTCCTGCCGCCTGAGTGCCAGGAGCGCCGCCGCCTTCTTCAGAACGTCTCCCCGCAGGCTGGCCGGCTCCCGGCTCCACGAGCCGAATGCCCTCTGCGCGCCGTCAATGGCTGCGCGAAAATCCCCGGCGTCCGCCAGCGCGACCGTGGCGATCTCCGCCCCGGTGGCCGGATTCCTAACGGAGAAGCCCGCGCCGGCGCCGGCCCGCCAGCCGCCGTCAATCAAGAGTCCCGGGCGGACGCCGAGCCCTGAGAGTAGGCTTTGGGTCGTGTCAGGCATTGAGTCCTAGGGTTCTGCGATAGATATCCACCGCCTCGGATTCCGCAACCGGCCGGGGATTGGGGTCCATGAGCCTCCTGTTGGCAACGGCCTCCGCGGCCAGCCCCGCCAGGGCCCCGGCCGGCACCGCCGCGGCCCTGAGCGCCTTGGCGAGGCCAATCGAGTCGGCGAGCGCGGCGAGCTGGTCCGGGAATCCGTCCGGGTCGCCGGGCGTCCAACCGAGGGCGCCGGCGAACACGGCGACGTCCTCCCTTATGACGGGCAGGTTGTGCCGCATGGTCTCCGCCGCGAGGCAACCCGTGACAACGCCGTGGACGATGTGGAAGCGGCCGCCGAGCGGCAGGGCCAGCGCGTGGACGGCGCAACACGAGGAATTCGCGAAGGCAAGGCCCGCTAGGTTGGCCCCGAGCAGCATGGCATCGCGCGCCGGGCCATTGCCGCCGTCACGGCACACCGCGGGAAGCGCCGGGCCTATCCAGCGGGCCGCCTCCAGCGCCAGACCCCGGGCAAGGGGGGTGGCCGTGCGCGAGATGAAGGCCTCCAGGGCATGGACGAGGGCGTCCATGCCCGCCGCCGCGGTCGGAAGAGGCGGCAGTCCGTCGGTCAGCTCCGGATCCAGAAGGACCAGATCAGGGACCAGGCACGGGTCCACGACCCCGACTTTGGTTCCCGTGCGCGGGTCGGTGAAGATGGCGACGGGCGTGGCCTCGGATCCCGTTCCCGATGTGGTGGGAATGCACACGAGGGGCAGCGGCCTGCGGCCGACCTTCCCGATGCCGGCCAGAAGCGACGCCTCGCGACCGTCGAGAAGCGTCGCCGCGACGAGCTTCGCGGTGTCCATCACGCTCCCGCCGCCAAGCGCAACGACGACGTCCGGCCGGAAGGAATCTCGGACCGAGGACAGGGCGTCGGCGACGCAGCGGAACGGGGGCTCGGGCTCCGTCCGGTCAAAGACCGGGCCCCGCAGGCCCTCGCGGTCCAACGGCCCGGTCACCCGCTCGACCAGCCCCGCGGCGCGGACGCCGGCGTCGGTGATGACGAAGGGCCTTGAGCAGCCCAGGCGGCTCAGCTCCGCCGGGAGCTCCCCGCTGACACCTCGGCCGAAGCGCAGCTTTCGTGGCAAGTTGTTGTCGAAGGGCCTGATCATCGCGGGGTAGGGGGTGACGGCAAGACAGGCCGCGACCCGGGCGCGAGCCGCAGCCTGCCGTGAATCGTGGACCCTGACGGCCGGGTTGGCCAGATCAGTAGTGCAGCCGCAGGGTAATGGAGGCCCTGATCGGCGGGCGAACGAAGACAAGGCTGTTGCCCGCGTAGCTCACGTCAATCGGATCGAGAAGCCGGGAATTGAGCATGTTCTTGACGTTGACCCGGACGTCCCAGTTCTTCCTGCCGTAGAAGACGAAGCCGTCGAACTCAACCTCGGGGGGAATGTAGAGCGTGTCCTCGTCGTTTGCGTACTGCTTGCCGATGTACTGGGGGCCGACGCCCGCGCCCCATCCAAGGGGGCTCGTGTACTCAACGAAGGCGTTGGCCTCGACCTGCGGGATGCCGGGAGCGCGCATCCGCCCGCCCGGCGGAAAATAGAGCGTGAAGTTGGGCGTGCCGACGCCCGTCCCATGGGTCCCGTCGACCGGGGTCGCCGGGTCGAACGAGTCAAGGTAGTTGCCGGCCGACTGATAGAAGACGCCAAACGCGGTGGCGTCCTGAAAGGTCAGGTTGGCGTTGAAGTTCCACGCCTTGCTGGGCTGGTACACGGCCTCCAGCTCGAGCCCATTGTCCTTGATCGGGAACTTCCCGCCGGTGATCTGCGAGCCGTACTTGAGCTGCTGGAAGTAGTCCGCGGAGAAATAGAGCGTATTCTTCAGGAAGCTCTGCTTGTAGCCGGCCTCGTAGAGCGTGCTCTTGGTGCTCAGCACCTGGTCCAGGTACACGGCATCAATGCCACCGAAGTTGGACGACCCGAGGATGCCGTCGACGTGGTCGTACGTGACGTAGAGCGTCGAGTCCTCCGTCGGCTTGTAGGTCAGGCTGACGAAGAAGGATTGGTCGTTGACGGTCCTGCTGTTGTTGTAGCCGGTGATGGTCGAGGACGACCCGCCCTCGGGAATATACACGGGGCTCGCGAGCGGGACGTAGGTGAAGAAGCTGTTGTAGTAACCCTCCTCGATGACCGGAGGGTTCTCCCCGTGGACGGCAATGTTGTCGATCCGGTAGCCGGCCGTGAGGGTGAGCTTCTTCGTCAGCTTGATGTCATCCTGGAGGAAGAAGGCCGTGTCGTATTCGGTCTCAACCACGTTGGAGATGTTGGAAAGCGGCGGACCGGCACTGTAACCGGTGGTCCCGGGGACCCGGAGGCCGCCGCCCCAGGTGTTTCCCTCGTACGCATAGCCGGGATACATGATTTGGGAAAGGGGCTGCGAAAGGTCGTAGTAGGCGACCGGCTCCGTCTGGTAGTCCTGGTAGGAGGTCATGGCCAGGTACTTGAAATCGACGCCGGTGATGAGGCTGTTCTCGAATCTCGAGACGTTGAACCTGTCGTGGTACTCCAGGCGGTCCTGGATCGAGATGTCCCGGGGCACGTATTCGCTATAGCCCACCTCCTCGGACTTGTTCGAGTGACCGGAACTGACGAACGTCCGGTTGACGATGGAAGAATCGGGAGTGAGGGCGAGCGTCTCCTTGACCTGCCCCATGGCGGCGAAGGCCCGCGCCACGTCGGAAGGCGCGATGAGCGCGACGTCCGGTGAAAGCTTGATTGTGTGGGCCGTTGCCGCGTTCACGGTCGCGTACGAGCCGTCCGTCTGGCTGCCAAACGTGAAGGGCGGCGGATTCGGAAACGTGATGATGTCGTAGCCGAAGTAGGCGGTGGAACCGATGGTCGTCGGGCTCGCGGGGCCCGCGATGTAGTTCCCGTTCTTGATGAAGTCCTCGGTGACGCGGCCGACGCCCGCGATCTCGTTCGTCCGGTCCTCGTAAACCTGGACCCAGCCCTCAACCGTCAGCTTCGGGGTGGGCAGGTAGGTCAGGGCCGCGTAGACGTCCTGGGTCTGATCGTGGTCGTTCAGGTAGTAGCCCATGCCGTAGCGACTCAGGTAGCTGATGCGGTACGCGAGCTTGTCGCTAATCGGTCCGCCGACGTCGATCGTGGCCTCGGGGTTCGAATAGGAGTGCCCGCTCGCCCACGAGCCCATGGTGAGGGTCACGTCGGAACGATCCCGGTCGAAATAGGGCTGCTTCATCACAAAGTCGACGTAGCCGCCCGAGCCTTCGAGCTGGGGGCCGTACACGGCCGACCCCGGCCCCTCCACAATGTTGAACGCGTCCACGCCGTTGAAGCTCGGGGGTGTCGAGTTGCGCGAGAAGGGGATCTGCTGTCCGCCCATGTAGATCTGGGAAAGGTCGCCGCGGATGTAGGGCACCGCGGGAATGCCGTACTGCGCTGCGGAATAGACTCCGGGGGCGAACTGCTGGAAGTCCATCGCGTTCTTCACCATGCGGTCCTCCATGAGCGCGGTGTTCACGGCGGTCAGCGAGCGCGGGATGTCGAGGATGTTCCGGTCGTCGCCCATCACGTCGCCCACCGGGCGGACCGTCGGGAGAACCTGGTCCTCGATCGGGACGTCGCTCACGGTGTATTTCTCGAGCGTTGTCACCTTGTCCACCGGTTTGGCGGGCGGGGTGGTCGAATCCGTGGCCGGGGGGGGCGTCGACGATTGCGCTCGGAGACCGACGGCGAGGCTTCCGAGCGCGCAGGCCATGACGAAACTAACACGTATCAGCTTGGTGGTGGTCGTGTTCATTGGTGTGTTTGGATGACTGCCGCTGCCGGGCTTCCGGACCTTTCTTGCCCCGGGGCATGAGCATGGCGGGCCTTGCGCACTTTTCTTGAAATAAGGGGCGACGACCCCGGGCTGGTGTTCACCACCCGATGGACAAAAGTCGTGAATTTCATTGTGCTGACGCTCTGCCGGTTTGCGGAGCGTGGCGCGGAGTATAGGCAAATCTTCGGCGCCCTGCCTCCTGCCGCATGGGAAACCCTTCCTAGAAAATAAGGTCAAGCCCCGTTTGGCCAATGCGCCCGCTCGGCCGATTTCCGCACCGGAGGGCACGGTCGCTCGGAGGCCGGGGCCGATTTGCCGTTTGATTCACGGACGGCGGCACCCATGTTTCCTGAGAAATAAGGATATGACCGACGTCCGCTTCCAGACCTTCGGGTTGAACGCCAGGCTGCTGAGCCTTCCCAAGCCGATGGGCCTGATTCACCACCACCATGAGGTCGAGATGAACTACGTCTTCAGGGGGGGGGTCACGTACCTGCACCGGGGATCGATGCGGCGTCTGGAGGCGAGGCGGCTTGCGCTCTTCTGGGGATCCACGCCGCACAGCCTCGTGCAGGTGGATCCCGGCACGGAGATGGCGTGGATCACGGTCCCGCTGGCGTGGGTGTGGGCCTGGGGGCTGCCCGATCGGTTTGTGCGGGAGCTGATGGAGGGAAGCTGGTGGTTCGCCCCCCCGAGCTTCGGGGACCGCTTCCAGCTGCGCGCGTGGGTGAAGGAGCTCCACAATCCCACGCGGCCCCAGCAGAGGCGCCTGCTTCTCGAGCTCGAGGCGTGCTTCCTGTGGCTCGCCGACCAAAGCTACTCGAAGGCGGCCGAAGCCGCGACCCGCTGGGGCGAGGGCGAGTCCACGATCGGGCTGCAGAGGGTCGAGCGGATGGCGAAGTGCATGGCCGAGAGGTTTCAGGAGGACCTGACCGTGGCGGAGATCGCCAAGGCCGCCGGCGTCCACCCCAACTACGCAATGCCCCTCTTCCGGCGCCACTGCGGCGTGACGATCCGCGATTACCTGCTGCAGTACCGGATCACGCACGCCCAGAGGCTCCTGCTGACGACGGACGACAAGGTGATCGACGTTGCGCTCGCCAGCGGCTTCAGCTCACAGAGCTCGTTTTACGCCGCGTTCGTGCGCCAGGTGAAGACCACGCCCCAGGCATTCCGCCGTCGCGTGGAGTCCTGAGGCGCCTTAACCCTTGGGCCACGAGGCCTGCTCGTCGAAGTCGGGCAGGGACGCCTCGCGGAAAGCCTCGCCGTGCAGGAAGCGCCGCGGCGTGGAGGGGCGCGCAAGGAGCGGGTAGAGTCCGCGGGCGGCGAAGACGACCAGGTCGGCCGGCGAACCGGGCGCGACGCGTCCGAATCCCGGCAGGCCCATGATGGATGCGGGGCCCGTCGTCACCACAGAGGGCGCAAAGGCCATGCGCGAATCCAGGTGGGCAAGCCGGACGCTCTGGACGAACACCTCAATGGGGTCGAAGTCCCCCCAGCCGATGAACGCGTCGCGAACGTTGTCGCCCCCGCAGGCGACCGTCACGCCGGCATCGATGAACTCGTGGATCAGGGTCAGGCCCCGCCACTGGGGCGTCCGCGGGGTGCCGAACGTGGCACCGGCCGGCGCCGGGGCGCGGGACCTGCCCTGCAGGTGGATGTTCGTGAGGGGAAGCGAGATGATCCCGATGCCGGCCTCCTTCACGAGCGCGATGGTCTCGCGGGCCCGCTCGGGAGGCTGGACCGAAAGCGAGCAGTTGTGCCCGCAGGCCACCGGGTGGGGAAACTGGTTGCGCAGGACGGCCTCGGCGGTGGCCCGGAGGCATTCGGCCTCAACCAGGCCGCTCTCGTCGACGTGAAGGTCGAGGCCGATTCCAAGCTCGCGCGCCGCGGACATGATGCTGTCGAGCTGGCGCGGAAGGTCCGGATTGGGCTGGGGGAACCCCCCGAAGGCGGTCGCCCCGTGCTTGGCGGTGAGGCCCACGATGTGGTCGGCCCCGCCCCCGAAGAACTCGGCGAAGTTGAAGAGGCTCACGGTCTGGATCCGGATGCGGCCGGCCCACTCGGCGCGCAGGCGCGAGAGGGCGGCATGCGCGCCGGCCCCGGTCCGGCGATTGGTGTCCAGGTGCGTCCGCAGGGCGCAGGTGCCGTGAGCCCAGGCGGTGCGCAGGGCAAAGTCCGCGCGGCGGTAGACGTCCTCCTCCGTCCAGCGGACGCTGTCGGCGCCCAGCACGGCGTTCGACTCCCAGAAATCGCTGTGCACGCCCGGTGCCCGGTCCCATGTGTGGCATTTGTCGAGGTGGGTGTGGACCTCGATGAGCCCCGGGAAGACCAGGACTCCGCCGAGGTCCGTCACGCGGGCACCGGGCGCGCCGCCCGACGGCGCGGAGGAGTCCCGCACGTCAGCCACGCGGCCGCCGTCGACCAGGACGTCGCACTCCCGCCAGGGCTCGAGGGCCCCGTCCGCCGACCCAGTCGGCAGGTTGAGCGGCTCCGGAAGGCAGGCCAATGGGATGCGGGCTCGGCGGAGGAGGTGCACAAGTGAGTCTCGGGATCGGTTGCTCTCCGCGAGCAAGGCCACGATCGACGGTTGATAGCAAACGAAATAACGACCCGCGCCGGCGCCCGCGGGATACCGCCGGATTTCGCCGGCAAGGGGGTGGATGTTCTTGCGTCCGGCTCCGGAAATCACTTCGAGTCACGGCAGGCACCCGGCCCCTCGGACGGGGGGGCCGCTTCCCACATGAAATCCAACCTTTCCGCGCGTCTCAGGCTGTGCGCCCTGCTGCTCGGGGCCGCGTGCGCGGCGGGCTGCGGCCGGCGCGCCGAGTCGGCAACGCCCGCCGCCGGGCCTGGCGCCGGAGCCGGCAAGGGGCTCCTGAAGGTTAGGTTCCAGCTCGACTGGTATCCGACACCGGAGCACGGGGGCTTTTTCCAGGCAGTGGTCAAGAACTACTACCGGGACTCGGGCCTCGACGTGACGATTGCCCCAGGGGGTCCGGGCTCGGTTCCGCTTCCCACGGTGGGCACCGGGCGGATGGATTTCGCGATAGGGCGCTGCGACGACGTCATCCTCGCGGCGCGCCAGGGCCTTCCGCTGCTGATCGTCTGCGCCCAGATGCAGCACGATCCCCAGGCGATCATGATGCACGAGGACGGCGCCGTGAAGTCCTTCAAGGACCTCGAAGGGAGGTCCGTGATGAGCGGGCCCGGCGCTCACTGGACTGCGTTCGTGCAAAAGCACTATGGCGTCAACTTCAACGTCATCCCGACGGACTACGGCATCGCCCGCTTCATGGCCGACCGCGACTTCGTTCAGCAGTGCTTCATCACGAACGAGCCCTATTTCGCCGAGATTCACGGCGTGAAGACGCGCGCGCTCCTCATCGCGAGCGGGGGCTACGACCCGTACCGGGTGGTCTTCACGAACCGCGCCTTCGCGGAAAGCCATCCGGAGGCCGTGCGGGCATTCGTTGCAGCCACGATCCGCGGATACAGGGAGTACCTGAACGGCGACGCCTCCGAGGCGCGGGCGCTGATCCAGGCGGAGAACCCCTCGCAGACTCCCGCGCTCATGGACTACTCCATCGCCGCGATGAAGCGCTACATGCTCGTGGAGGGAGACCCCTCGAAGGGCGAACACATGGGCCTCCTCACGCCGGAGCGCATGACTGCCCTGCTGAAGACGCTGGCCGATCTGGGGCTCGTCGGCGCCCCGGTGCCGCTCGATAGGTTCGTCAGCTTCGACTACCTCCCCTCCGGGGCCCCGCGCGCCGGGCAGTAGCCGCGGCCACCTCCGACGTCCGCGCATGCGCGAGACGTCACCCGCGACCTTATTTTTCTGGAGAGCTTCGGGATTCCCTAGGAGGCAGCTGGGAGGGAATCGACCTATACTTGGGGCAATGCTCTCGTTTTCAGGAAGCGCCCCCACCCATGAAGTCCATTAAGATCGGCATCCTCGGAGCGGGCAGCTTTGCCCGGGCCTTCATGCCGCTCTTCAAGGCCCATCCGCGGGTGCGCGGCCTCTCGGTCGCGGAGGTGATTCCCGAGCGCAGGCAGAGCGAGGCCGCGGCGGCCGGAATCCGGGAGACCTACGGCTCGCTCGAGGAGCTGCTCGCCAGTGACTGTGACGCGGTCGCGATCTTCACGCAGCGGTGGATGCATGCGCAGCAGGCGATCGCCGCGCTCAGGGCGGGCAAGCACGTCTACTCGTCGGTCCCCGCGGGCATGACGGTCGACGAGCTGGGCGAGCTTGTGGACACCGTGAGGCGAACGGGGCTCACCTACATGCTCGGGGAGACCAGCTACTACTACCCGTCGGCCATATTCTGCAGGGAGATGTGGAGGCAGGGCAAATTCGGCCGCTTCGTCTACGGCGAGGGCGAGTACATGCACGACATGTCGCACGGCTTCTACCAGGCGTACCAGTACAGCGGCGGGCCGGACTGGAAGAGGACGGCGGGCGTTCCGCCGATGCTCTACCCGACCCATACGATGAGCATGATTGTGAGCGTCACGGGGGCCCACATGACGCGCGTGGCATGCCTCGGCCAGGTGGACAAGAGCGGCGACGGGATCTTCGGCTTCGGGCTCAACCAATGGAACAACGCGTTCAGCAACGAGACCGCGCTCTTCCGGACAAGCGACGGGGGCTCGGCGCGCATCAACGAGTTTCGCCGGGTCGGGCATTGGGGCGGACGCTCCGTGAGGCTGAGCCTGTTCGGCACCGAGGGCTGCTTCGAGGAGCAGCCGGAAGGGGATGTCTGGGTGAACCGAGAGAGAGAGATAACGCCCCTGAACGACCTCCTGCGCTGCAGCCGCGTCGATTCCGCCAGGGACGCGGCGAAGGAACCCCAGGACGGAACCCAGCACGATTTTCACTCGGGCATGGCGCCGGTGCATCCCGTGTGGCGGCTGCCCCCGGAGCTCGCCGTGCTGCCCACCGGGCACCATGGTTCCCACCATTTCCTGGTCGACGACTTCGTGCGGGCCTGCACGGCGGGCATGCTCCCGCCCAACCACGTATGGGCTGCGGCCCGCTACAACATCCCCGGGATCATCGCCCACGAATCGGCAAGGCGCGACGGCGAGCTCATGAACGTCCCGGACCTCGGCGACCCCCCGGCCGATTCGCCATTGCTGGCGGACGCGCTGGCGAAAGATGCGCCGGCGGCCGGCTGGAGCGTCCCAAAGCCCGCCTACGTCGGACGATCCTGGTGGTGAGGCGCGATCCCAAGCCGGGCGCAACAACCCCCGCGCAATGAGCGACACCCCGGGAGCCTCCGCGCCTTCGCGCCCGCCCGAGAAGCTGGACTACAGCCTTGTCGGCGTGAACGCCGCGCGCGCGGTCGAGGCGGGCCTTGCCGAGGCCGACTGGTATCAGTCGCCGGTCCCGCGCCCGGTCATGCGACGGCTCCTGGAGCGGCGCGACGGACCGGCCCTGCGCGACACCGTGATCTGGTTCGGGCTCATTTTTGCCTCGGGCTACGCGGGTTACGCCCTGTGGGGCACGTGGTGGGCGATCCTTCCCTTCGCGGTCTACGGCATGCTCTACGCGGGCACCTCCGATTCGCGCTGGCACGAGGCCGGCCACGGCACCGCCTTCAAGACCGACTGGATGAACATCGCCCTCTACGAGATCGCCTCCTTCATGGTGATGCGCGAGTCGACGGTCTGGCGCTGGAGCCACACCCGCCACCACAGCGACACCATCATCGTCGGCCGGGACCCTGAGATCGCCGTGCCGAGGCCGCCCAATCTTCGCGCGATCGCCATGGCCTTCTTCAACCTGACGGTGTACCCGCGGTACTTCGGGCACATCCTGATGCATTCCGCGGGCAGGATGGGCGCCGACGAGAGGACGTTCATCCCGGAGACGCAGTTCCGGAGGATATACCTCAAGGCCCGCATCTACGTCGTGATCTACGCGTCGGTGATCGGGCTGGCCATCTACCTGCGGAGCATCCTCCCCCTCCTTTATGTGGGCCTCGCCAACCTCTACGGCGCATGGCTGGTGAGCGTCTACGGGCTCACCCAGCACGCGGGCCTGGCCGAAAACGTCCTCGACCACCGCCTCAACTGCCGGACCGTCCGGATGGGCCTCGTCAACCGCTACCTGTACTGGAACATGAACTACCATGTGGAGCATCACATGTTTCCCCTGGTGCCCTACCATGCCCTGCCGCGCCTGCACGAGATCGTGAAGGACGACATGCCCGCGCCCTACCCGAGCCTCCTGGCGGCCTGGCGCGAGATCGTCCCCTCGCTGCTGCGCCAGGTGGAGGACCCGACGTTCTGCGTGAAACGCAGGCTGCCCGGGCCGGGGGTCGCGAGGGCCGCGGCCCCGGCCGAGTCTGCGGCACCGGACGCGCAGGGATGGGTGCGGGCCTGCGCCGCCTCCGACCTCGGGCCTTCCGAAGTCCTTCGCTTCGACCACGGGAGGAAGAGCTACGCCGTCTGCCGCGACGAGGGGCTGCGGCTCCACGCGATCGACGGCATGTGCACCCATGGGAACACACACCTGGCCGACGGGCTGGTGAAGGGGGGAATCATCGAGTGCCCGAAGCACAACGGCCGCTTCAACCTGGCCGACGGCTCGCCGGCCCGCGCCCCGATCTGCCGCGGCCTGGCGACCTATCCGGTGGAGGAGCGGCAGGGCGGGATCTACGTCAACGTCACGAAGCCGGGCGGCAGTGGCGCGCGCGAGGCGACGGCCTGCCGCCTGCGCGTGGTGAGCAATGCCAACGTGTCCACCTTCATCAAGGAGCTTGCCCTCGAGCCCGTGGACCCTGCGGCTGGCTTCGCCTTCACGCCGGGCGACTACCTCCAGTTCGACATTCCTGCGTACGACCGGATCCACTTCGCCGGATTCGACATCCCCGAGCCCTACGCGTCGGTCTGGCGAGCACACCACCTCTTTGAGCTCGAGGCCCGCAACCCAGCGGCCGGCCGGCGCAACAACTACTCCATCGCAAGCAACGGCAGGCTGGAGCGCATCCTGCGGTTCAACGTGCGCAT
>CAYQOH010000036.1:0-18479 GCA_964419075.1 uncultured Opitutaceae bacterium
TGCCGAAGATGTAGGCCGCGATGACTGCGGCGACGACGCCCAGAATCGAGAGGCCAAAGATGATGCTGTTTCTGGCGTCAAACTTGTGCCTCGGCGCGTTCGCAGCGGGCTCCGCGGCCTTGACGTCATGCTTTGGGTCGGCCGTCTTTGCCTCGGGCTTGGCAAGCTCGAGGGCCTTGGGATCGGGCCTGGGCTTCGCCGCCTTGTCGTCCGGCAAGGCATCGGCCGCCTTGGCGGCGGGCTTGCCCTCGGACGAAGCCGTCCCGGGCTTCGGCTCGGCCGGCGCTTCCGCCTTGGGCGACGCCGCCGTGGCCTCGGACACGGCCGCCTTGGCTTCGGGATCAGGTTCGGTGGCGCTCATTCGGTTCCCTTGTCTGCCGCGGAGAGGTGTCCGTCCTCCATATGGAGTATCCGGTCCGCATACTCGTTGATGCGCGCATCATGGGTGACGATCAGGATGCAGCGGTTCTCGTTGAGGATCTGTTCCTTCACGAATGAGATGATGGTTCTGCCGGTGTCGCCGTCCAGGGAGGCGGTCGGCTCGTCGAGGATCAGGATCTGCGGGCCGCCGACGATGGCGCGGGCGATCGCCACACGCTGCTGTTCGCCGCCCGAGAGTTTCACGGGAAGGATTTCGCTGCGGTTCTTCAGGCCGACGATCTCGAGGTATCTTCGCGCCTCGCCGATCGACTCATTCCAGTCGCGCTGCTTCAGGATCAGGGGGATCGCCACATTCTCGGCCGTGGTGAGCCGGGGGAACAGATGGTAGTCCTGGAAGACGAATCCGACCGTGTTGAGCCGGAAGTCGGCGAGCTGGTCGTTGCTCAGCGTCCAGATGTCGGCCCCCTTGACCATGACCTTGCCCGCGTTGGGTCGAAGGATGCCCGAAAGCATGCTTAGAAGCGTGGTCTTGCCGCTGCCGGAGGGCCCGACGATGAACAGCATCTCGCCAAAGTGGGCGACAAGGCCGACGTCGTTCACGGCCGTGACCCGGGTCTCGCCCTCGCCAAACCATTTTGTCACGCCGGCTGCGACAATCGCCTCGACCCCAGCCGGTGGTGTGCTGTCGGAGACCATCGGATTCAGAAGTTGGGGGCCATGGGCCGGGATGGCTTCTCGGGGGGCTTGGCCTGAGAGCGCGGCGCGATCGGGGGCACGCCGACCTACAGGCCTTCGACGTACCGGTGGAGACGGGTCCTCGACACGGTCGAGGGTATGTTCGCCTTCAGGCAGGCCTTGGCCTCCTGCCAGTCCTCGGCGTCGTGCCCGGGCGCGCGGTTGCCCTGCAGGTAGAGATGGTAGGCGTAGACGCGAATGTCGTCCTCGCCGGGCTCAGAGCGAGCCCGGGGACCCTTGGCCTTGGTGTGTTTCTTCATGAGTGAGGCGGTGTTCCGGCCTGCGGGGATGATGCGCGTGTGCCGAGCGAAAGCTTAACCGCTTGCGCCGCGACGACACCATGGGGTGTTACCCGACGCCGGGGCGCGTCCGGGCGCGCCTACATGCGCCGACCCCATGCGCCCTCGGACCATGTGTCGCCCAGGAACGCGAGTTTGATCTCCAGGCGTTCGCATTCGCGTCGCAGCTGGCAGATCAGGGGCAGCGCACGGCGATGGACGCCGAGATACCGCCGATAGTGCTCGATCCGGCTGATCTCCTCCAGCGCATCGTTGTCAAAGGTCGGCTTCCCGGTCACCGTGTCGGGTCGGGCATTAAGCAGCCCGAGGCGGCAGTAGTACCTGAGCATCTCCGGGTGCACGCTGGTCAAGTGGGCGGCGTCCTCGAGCGAGTGGCGGGGAGCGGAGCCCGCGGGCAGGCAGACAAGCGCCAGCGCCGTGCAGGTGTAGAGGATGAAGCTCCCCCGGCCCTCCCCCGGAGCCCTTGCGGCCGATTCGGCCCGACGCCCGGGCTGGGCGGGGTTCGTGCGAGGCCTGCGGCTCTGCTGGCCTTTGCGAATGGGTTTGGTGGTGCCACCGCCCGAGGGCGATGCGGTGTGCGGCGCGGGAGAATTCATGTGTTTGCTGTGCGATTGCGGCGGTGGGGCGGGGCCCGACCGGGGCTATGGGACCCGATATCCGTCGACCATTCAGAATGCGCCAATGCTCCCACCGGGGATATGGGGTGTAACCCGTCCTGGCGCGCCTCGGCTCGGCATCCCTTGGGGGGAACACCCCATTGCTGGGCCTGCGGCGACCCGGCAAGGTGCGGCATGACGAGCGAGTTCAGGCCCAACGGGCCGGCGGCCGGACCACGAGTGGGAGCCGACTCTTGAAATCCACAGCGGAGCGGCGGCGGCCCGCCGGCCGGGTATACCCATGACCCCGCCCCCGCCCGCCGAGAAAGCACCTCCGGCCGGAGGTCTCACGAGCGCGGAGGCGCGCCTGCGGCTTGAAAAGTTCGGCCCGAATACGATTCCCGACACCACCCAGCGCCCCATTCGCAGGGCGCTGGCCAAGCTCTGGGCGCCGGTCCCCTGGATGCTCGAGGCGGCAATCGTGCTTGAGCTTGTCCTGGGAAAGGTCGTCGAGGCCTCGGTCATTCTGGTCCTATTGGCCTTCAACGCGGTCCTCGGGTTTCTCCAGGAGGGAAGGGCCCTGGCGACCCTTGCCGCGCTGAGGTCGAGGCTCGCCCTCAGCGCATCAGTGCTTCGGGACAATGTCTGGGCGACCGTGGCCGCGTCGCAGCTCGTCCCCGGAGACGTCGTGAAGCTCTCGGTTGGCGCCGTGGTGGCCGCCGATGTGCGCATCACCGGGGGCGGGGTACTGCTCGACCAGTCCATGCTCACCGGCGAGTCGATACCCGTCGAGGCCGGCACCGGGCTCCAGACCTATGCGGGCGCGCTGGTGCGGCGCGGCGAGGCCGTGGCCGAGGTCACCGCGACCGGGCCGCGCACGAAGTTCGGGCGCACCGCGGAGCTGGTGCGGATCGCGCACGTCGAGAGCACCCAGCAGAAGGCCGTTGTGCGCGTCGTCCGAAACCTCGCGATCTTCAACGGCGCCGTGATCGCGGTCATGGCGGCCTACGCCCACGTCCTCAACCTGCCGTCCGGCGAGGTCATCCCGCTTGTGCTCACGGGCATCCTGGCGTCGATACCGGTGGCGCTGCCGGCGACCTTCACCCTGGCGGAGGCCCTTGGCGCGCGGAACCTGGCGCACCGTGACGTGCTCCTTACCCGGCTATCCTCCGTGGACGAGGCGGCGAGCATCGATGTGCTCTGCGCGGACAAGACGGGCACGCTGACCCTCAACGAGCTCAAGGTTTCCGCCACGCGGCCGATGCCCGGCTTCGACGAGGCGCATGTCCTCGGGATGGCCGCCCTTGCAAGCTCGGAGGGCGGGCAGGACCCCGTGGACAACGCCGTTCGAGCAGCGGCCGCGGCGTCCGTGCCGTCCGACTTGCCGAAGCCGGTCAGGTTCGTGCCGTTCGACTCGGCTACCAAGATGTCCGAGGCCACGGCGCTGGAGCCGGGCGGCGCGACCGTGCGCGTGGTGAAGGGCGCATTCGAGGCCGTCGTGGTCCTCACGCAGCCGCTGCCGGAGGCAGGCCCAATCGCACGCCAGATGCAGGCGCAGGGAATCCGGGTCCTGGCCGTGGCGATCGGCCCGCCCGGTTCGCTCAGGCTCGCCGGCATGATCGGCCTGGGCGACACGCCCAGGGCGGATTCCGCGGCGCTCGTGACCGAGCTGCGCACGCTGGGCGTCCGCACGGTCATGATCACGGGCGACGCCCCCGTGACGGCGGCGATCGTGGCTCGCGCCGTGGGCCTCGACGGGGCGGTCTGCCCGCCCGGGCCGATCCCCGACAAGGTAAGGGCGGAGGACTTCGCGGTCTTCGCCGGCGTGCTGCCCGAGGGGAAATACGACCTCGTGAAGGCGTTTCAGAAGGGCGGCCACACGGTCGGCATGTGCGGCGACGGGGCCAACGACGCGCCGGCGCTCCGCCAGGCGCAGATGGGGGTTGCGGTGTCCACGGCAACCGATGTCGCCAAGTCCGCCGCGGGGATCGTGCTCACGAAGCCGGGGCTCGGGGGAATTGTCGCCTCGGTGAAGGAGGGCCGCATGGCGTTCCAGCGCATCCTGACCTATGCGCTCAACTCGGTCACCAAGAAGACCGTGCAGATCCTCCTGCTGGCCGCGGGCCTCGTCATGACCGGGCACGCGATCCTGACCCCGATGCTGATGGTGATCATCATGCTGACCGGCGACCTGCTCGGCATGTCGCTGGCCACGGACAACGTGCGGCCGTCGCCCGTGCCCAATGCCTGGCGAATTGGCACCTTGACGGTCGCGGGCGTCGTCATGGGGATCGCCGAACTCGCCTTCTGCACGGCCGCCGTCGCGTTTGGAAAGTACCGCATGGGCCTCGGCCTTGATGCGCTCAGGACCCTGGCCTTCGTGGCCGTCGTGTTTGGAAACCAGGCGACGACGTACACGAATCGGGAGCGCCGGCACCTATGGTGTTCCCGTCCAAGCCCCTGGCTGGTCGGATCGTCCGCAGTGGACATCCTCATCGCGTCGACGCTTGCAACCTGTGGATTGGCGATGGCCCCAATTCCCCTTTCCGTGGTGGGAGGCCTGCTCCTGGGCGCGGCGCTCTTCGCCGTCCTCCTCGACTTTGCAAAGGTGCCGGTGCTCAGGCGTCTCAGAATTGCGTAGCGCCTTCCGGATGTGGCGGCGTTCGGGTTACACCCCATGTCGCGCCTGCTCGCGCGAGGGTAGGGTCCCTTTCAACCTGGGCCCGGTATGGGCGCCCGTGGTGACGGGTGGGTTGCGCCCATCGGCCGGCTGCGCCATACTCCGCGCTGGCAACAGGGCGAATCAATCTACTATGAGCACGAATCCTGACACCCCTTCACTCACGCCCGAGCAAGTGGACCTGATCGACGCCTACTGGCGCGCCGCCAACTACCTTTCGGTTGGCCAGATCTATCTCTTCGACAATCCGCTGCTCAAGCGGCCGCTGACGCGGGCGGACGTCAAGCACATGCTCCTCGGCCACTGGGGCACGACCCCCGGGCAGAACTTCATCTACGCGCACCTGAACCGGGTGATCAAGAAGTTCGACCTCGACATGATCTACGTCTCGGGTCCCGGGCACGGCGGCCCGGCGGTGGTGGGCAACACCTACCTCGAGGGCACCTACAGCGAGATCTATCCGGACATTAGCCAGGACGAGGCGGGGCTGCGCAGGCTGTTCCTCCAGTTCTCGTTCCCCGGCGGGATCCCGAGCCACGCCTCCCCGGAGTGCCCGGGCTCGATCCACGAGGGCGGCGAGCTCGGCTACTCCTTGAGCCACTCGTTCGGCGCGGTCTTCGACAACCCGGACCTGGTGGTCGCCTGCGTCGTGGGGGACGGGGAGGCCGAGACCGGGCCGCTCGCGACCGCGTGGCATTCGAACAAGTTCCTCGATCCGGCGACGGACGGCGCGGTGCTCCCGATCCTGCACCTGAACGGCTACAAGATCTCCAATCCGACCGTGCTGGCCCGGATCACGCACGAGGAACTCGAGCAGCTCCTGCGGGGGTACGGGTGGGCTCCCCTCTTCGTCGAGGGGCACGAGCCACGGCCGATGCACGAGGCCATGGCCGCAGCCCTCGACGCGGCGGTCGGGCGGATCAAGGACATCCAGGCGGCCGCCCGCGTCCGCGGAAACAAGGTGCGCCCGCGATGGCCCATGATCGTCCTGAATTCGCCCAAGGGATGGACCGGGCCGAAGGTGGTCGACGGACTGCAGGTGGAGGGCACGTTCAGGTCCCACCAGGTGCCCCTTCTCGTGACGTCCAAGTCCCCCCCGGAGCACCTGAAGCAGCTCGAGGACTGGCTGAAGAGCTATCGGCCCGAGGAGCTCTTCGACGAGGCGGGCCGCCTCAAGCCCGAATTGTCGGAGCTTGCGCCAAAGGGTGAGCGGCGCATGGGCGCCAATCCCCACGCCAACGGGGGCATCCTGCTCCGCGAGCTGAGGATGCCCGACTTCCGCGATTACGCGCAGGCCGTGCCGGCCCGGGGCGCCGTGGGCCCCGGGGACACGCACGTGCTCGGGCGTTTCCTTCGCGACGTGACGAAGCTCAACGAGGAGAAGCGCAATTTCAGGGTCTTCGGGCCGGACGAGACGCTGTCGAACGGGCTGGAATCCCTCTTCGAGGTGACCCGCCGCCAGTGGGACGCGGCAACGCAGCCGAACGACGAGTTCCTGGCCCCGACCGGGCGCGTCATGGAGATGCTCAGCGAGCACCAGTGCGAGGGATGGCTCGAGGGCTACCTGCTCACGGGCCGGCACGGGCTCTTCAACTGCTACGAGGCGTTCATCCACATCGTGGACTCGATGTTCAACCAGCACGCCAAGTGGCTCAAGGTCACCTCCCAGCTGCCGTGGCGCCGGAAGATATCGTCCCTGAACTATCTGCTCGCCTCGCACGTGTGGCGCCAGGACCACAACGGCTTCACGCACCAGGACCCGGGGTTCATCGACCACGTGGTCAACAAGAAGGCCGAGGTCGTCCGGGTCTACCTTCCTCCCGACGCGAACTGCCTGCTGTCGGTCATGGACCACTGCCTGCGCAGCCGCCACTACGTGAACGTGGTCGTCGCGGGAAAGCACCCGTCGCCGCAGTGGCTCACGATGGACGCGGCCGTGAAGCACTGCACCGAGGGCGTGGGGATATGGCAGTGGGCCAGCAACGACCAGGGCGCCGCGCCCGACCTCGTCATGGCCTGCTGCGGCGACGTGCCGACGCTGGAGACCCTGGCGGCGGTCTCGATCCTGCGCGAGCACCTGCCGGAGCTTAGGGTAAGGGTGGTGAACGTGGTCGACCTGTTCAAGCTGGAGCCGCAGACCGAGCATCCGCACGGGCTGAGCGACACGGACTTCGACGAGCTCTTCACCAGGGACCGGCCGGTGATCTTCGCGTTCCACGCGTACCCATGGCTCATCCACCGCCTGACGTACCGGCGCACGAACCATGGCAACTTCCACGTCCGCGGCTACAAGGAGGAGGGCACGATCACCACGCCGTTCGACATGACGGTCCTGAACGAGATGGACCGCTTCCACCTGGTGATGGACGCCGTGGACCGTCTGCCGCAGTCCGGGGCCAAGGGCGCCTACCTGAAGCAGCAGCTCAAGGACAAGCTGGTCGAGCACAAGCAGTACATCGACAGGCACGGCGAGGACCTGCCGGAGATCCGCAACTGGACGTGGGGCGTCTTCAACTAGGCGCCCGTGCCGGGCTGCCGAATGCGGCCCGGCCGAGCGCCGGGGTCCGCCGGACCGCACCGCAAGGACCTTCCCTTGCCGCGCGAGCACCCAGCGACCGTCAGCGCCTGAATCCGGGCGGGTGAAGGTCCAGGCCCACGCCGCCGCGCGAATGGCCATAGCGGCCGCCGTCCATCCATCCGCCGTCGTGATACCACGGGCCGCCGCCGTAGTAGCCGCCGCGAACCCCTACGTCTGCGACGCAGCCGACGAATGCGAATTGAAAGCCCGTGACGACCAGGGCGGTGAGAAGAATCTTGTACGTGGTTTTCATGGGCGGGTGGCCGGGTTGGCGTTGTCGACGTATTGCACGATGCCGACCGTGCCGCCCGTGGGGTCGGCGATTACGGCGAAGCGGCTTCCAAATGCGGCGTCATGCGGCGGCACCATGACTTCCCCTCCCAGCGACGGCACCCGCGCGAGGGCCTCGTCGAGGCTGATGACGCGAACGACGCCAAGCCAGCCGGGCTTGGCCTCCTCGCTATCGGGCAGGACGGACGCGCCCCCGCGATTCACGCCTCCGGTCGAAAGGAGCAGCTCGCTCCCGCTTCCGGTGCGGGAATCGGGCGCGACCTCGTAGCCGAGGACCTGGCGGTAGAAATCCGCTGCTGCCTTCGGATTCTTGACAAAGAGATGGCACCAGTTCCAGCCGCCGTTCGCGGGCTCGTTGTCGGCGGAGTCACCCGAACTCGACTGGAGGAGGCCGAAGGGCGAGCCCTCGCTGTCCGTCGCGATGGCAAGCGAGCCCAGCTTGGGAAACTTGCGGGCCGGCGCGCGGACTTCGCCGCCCGCCTTTGCGACAACGGAGAGCGCTGCGTCGATATCGGTCACCGAGGCGTAGTGGATCCAGCGGGCGGGATGCCCGGCCTTGGCCACGGTGCGCTGCCTCAGGCCGGCGACGGGATGGCCGTCATTGCTGAACACCGTATAGGTGTCGCCGTGCTCCACGACCGTGGAGGCCGTCCAGGAGAACACCGCGGTGTAGAACTTGGTCGCGGCCGCGGCGTCGGACGTGAAGAGTTCCGCCCAGACGAATTTCCCGGCGTGCGTCTCCGGCGACTTGGGATCGTTGAGGGCCGGGAAGGTCGAGGCACCGGCCGGGGTTGGGGACGCGGTCCCGAGCATCGCCAGGGAGAGGACTGCCGCCAGTCTGCAAAGAAGGGTTTTGTTCATGGTGTTAATGGGCGCGGGCGCCGCGAATCCGTTCAATTGACCGCCAGTTCATTTCATGGTTCGTCCGACGCGCCACCATAGCCGACGGCATCCCGGGGCAGAATGGGGTGTTACCCGCACCCGCCGCCCGGGGAGGTAGACCCGGCGCATGCCGTCCTGGCGACGGAGGGGCCCCGCGGTTCCCGAGTTCGACAAAGAGGGCCGGACCGGCGCCGCGCCGCTCCCAAGGCGGGGCGGATTCACGTGCCGGCCGCGGCGCTTCATGAATCTTGGGTTGAACACCCCATGGCGACGCCGCCGCAGCCGGGATATGGTCAGCCCATGAGAAATCCTATTCTTGGTGTTCCTTCGCCGGCGGTTTCCGCTCGCGCCGCGTGGCAGCTCGCTCCTCTCCTCGCATGCTGCGGGGCCTTCGGCCTCTTCTTAACCGGCTGCTCGACCGAGCCGGAATCGCATGTCGTCTCGGCGCCGCCCCCCCCGATGCCGACGCGTGCCGTGACCACGACGACGACGGTGTCGACCCCGACAATGGTGTCGAGTCCGACGGTCGTGGTTGCGAATCCCGGCTACGGGACCCCGGCCTACGTGACCACGTCGCAAGTCGCGCCCACCTCGAGCACGACCATCGTGACCCAGGCGCCGCCGGCGCTGCAGCAGGAGGTCGTTCTCGCGCAGCCGACGCCCCAGCATGTCTGGCTCGCGGGCTTCTGGACATGGCGCGACGACCGGTATGAGTGGATGGCCGGCCACTGGGAGCTGCCCCCGAGCTCCGCTTCCGTCTGGGTTTCACCGCGCTGGGAGCAGCAGGGGAACGCCTACAGATTCTACGAAGGCTACTGGAATTGAATCGGGTGCGGCCCATTTCGGGGCCGACCCGGCTCCTGCGCCCACGGACCTAGTCCGGGAAAGGGCCAGGGGCCAAGACATCGGGCGGGCGATGCAACCTCATCCCCGCCCCGATTTTTGAATCGGGACTCGTTCGACGTGCGCCGCGAAGACGGCGCGCCCTGAGGACCCCCACCATAAGACCGGCCTGGCGGAAGCAGTAACATGAAGAAAAGCAAACCCGTAGCGTCACCCCCATATTCGGCAGGCCAGAGGCTGGCACCGACCCACCTGGAGATCGCCGTGGAGGCGGAGGTGCTCTGGAGACAGAGGGGATGCCCCCATGGCCTCGACAAGGAGATATGGCTCGAGGCCGAGCGGCAGCTTCACCACGTGCCGCGGCTCGCGAAGGACGAGGCCGACGCGATTGCCCTTGCCGATCCCCTGTCCCGCCTGAACAAGGCGAGCGACGATGTGATGGGGGAATTGGAGGAACTGTTCCCTTCGCGGACGGGCAAGTCGGAAACGTCGCTCTAGGCGTTCCGGACGCCGGCTCGGCAAGACCCGGCCCCCTACGCCCCAGGCGCCGCCCTCCGGGTCCCATGTCGGGTAACACCCCATACCGCGGGCCTTGGGCGCGGAGTAGCTTGGTTCCACCATGTCCGACGCTCCCATACCCGCCCCCGAGAAAACCACAGCTCCGGCCGCCAGCCCCGCCAAGGCGCCGGACAGCGCCGCCAGGCCTGCGACCCCCGTCGCTCCCGTCCCGGCAAAGAGGCCCATACTGGCCATCACCTTCGGCGCGCTTTCGGCGGTCCTCCTGGTTGTCCTGCTCGTGCAATGGGGCCAGCTTGGCGACCGGAACCAATCCATCGTGCAGGGCCAGAATCGGCTGAACCAGGCGCAGGCCGCCGTCCTCGTGCTGCAGACGCAGATCGCAGAGGCCAAGGCGGCCACGGCGCGGATCCAGAAGCGGATGGATGAAGTCAAGGTGGAGTCGGCCCAGCGCCAGACCGACCTGGACAAGGTCAAGGCCGGCGACGTTGACGTCCAGGCGGACCTGGACAAGAGCAGGATCATTGCGACCGATTTCCAGTCGCAGATGGAGAATGCGAAGGTTGTCTCCATCAAGCACCAGGGTGAGGTGGAGATTGCCCAGGCCCAGGCAAAGGTGATGCTGGAGCAGCTGAATGAGGCCAAGGCCGACAGCGCGGCGCTCCAGGCGCAGCTGGCCGACTCCAAGGCGTCGGCCGCGGACCTGCAGACCAAGCTTGAGGCGGCCGAGAAGCTGATCGCAAAACTGCAATCAAAGACCTAGGCGACGGCCTCCAGGGTCGGATCAGCCGGCGGGGCCGTCCGGGGTGCCTGGCTCGCCCGGGGCGGCAGCGGGTGATTCGAGGTCATCGTAGGCCCGGCGAACCTGCTCCACGTGCTCCCGGTATCCCTCGGCATCGCCAAAATCGACGAACTTCTTGTAGCGGCTGTGGGCGCACTTCGAGCAGTTGGCATGCTTGATGGGGCAAAAGTGCTGCTCGGTGCGCGCGGCGATCTCGGTGAAATAGGCGAGGATCCCGTTCGCATACGCGCAGTATTCGCAGTTCAGCTTCTCGGCGAGGTTCAGGTAGGTGAGGCGGTGGCGGTCGAACGCGATATACTCGCTGCGGCGGACCTTAGGGATACCGTAGATCGGGAAGCAGATCGCCTGGTAGACGGAGGCGACCAAGTCGGAGAGGAGGACGGGCACCGCGCACATCCAGATGACGGGCGAGGTGATGACGACCAGGAACCGCGAGTGGAGCAGGTAGTGGTGGAGGCCGGTGCGCAGCCTCCGGTGTTCCGTCTTCGCGGCCTCGGTGAAATGGGCCTTCCGGTCCTTGAACGTGAAGCAGAACTGTTCCCCCTTCCTATGGGTCTCCTCCACGATCTCCCTTTCCAGTTGCCGCATTTGGCCGAGCAGGGTGTCGAGTTTGTCATTCATGGTGAAGGGAAGGGTCTGTAGGGACCGGCGCCTGAGAAGGCCGCGTTCGGGCGCGGCAACGACGGTGCCGCGGCGGGTGCTCCCCGGCGCCGCAATGCTAGGCAATCCTCGCCCCTTGGTCTGTGGGGTCTAACCCTAGCGCCCCGGACCGCGTGCGAAGCGGCCGCAGGCCGCGAGCGAGCGCCTCGGGGTAGGCAACTGGGAGGAACACCCCATACCGCTGCCCGCCGCACCCGCGCACAATGGAGAGCCCTCCCTTCGCGCAGTCCGATTGGCACCGTTCTTCCCCATTCCTGCCGTAGTGGGCGTCGAACGGCGCCAGGCGGCCGGCGTGCGGCGAGGGTCGGCAGGCCGGAGCCGTGATTTCGACGCAGTTGCCGCCCGTCCAACCGGATTAAAAGCCGGTCCGGCAGGGCCGGCTGCCGGGATCTTGACCGGAAGAACTTCATTCAATGCAGAGTCCCTCGTCACGCTGGCAGGCCTGGATTTCCAGGCAGACCCGCCCGCGCCCGCGCGCGGGCGAGCCTCCGTTGCGGGCCGAGCTTTTCAGCGCCGAGCAGCTCTCGCGCCACGCAAGGATGCTGTCCGCGGACCACCGGGCCGCCATACGGCCCGGCTCCAACCGCCTGCTCGCGCGTCTGGGCGCAAATGAGCAGGGCCTGAGGGCCTTCAACCGCGCAACGCTTGCCGTCGATCCCAGCCGGCGCATCACGCCCGCGGCCGAGTGGCTCTTGGACAACTTCTACCTCATCGAGGAGCAGATCCAGATGGCGCGCCGGCACCTGCCACGGGGCTACAGCCGGGAGCTGCCGCGCCTATTGAGCGGCCCCTCCGAGGGCCTCCCGCGGGTCTACGACATCGTGCTCGAGATGATCGCGCACGTGGACGCGCAGGTGGACGTGGCGCCGCTCACCGCCTTCATCGCCTCCTACCAGACCATCAATTGCCTGAAGCTCGGGGAGCTGTGGGCCATCCCCATCATGCTTCGCCTTGGCCTGATCGAGAATCTCCAGCGCATCACCGCGCGCCTGGCGCTGGGCCGGCAGGACCGCGACCTTGCGGACCTGTGGGTGGATCGCCTGCAGGAGATGGCGGAAAGGAGCCCGTCGCACCTGGTGATCGTGGTGGCGGACATGGCCGAGTCCGACATCGCGCTCACGAGCTCGTTTGTCGCGGAGTTCAACCAGCGGCTGGCGCGGCAGAGCCCCGTCCTGCACCTCGCCCGGGGATGGCTCGAGCAGCGGCTGGCGGAGGAGGGGATGTCCGTGGAGCAGCTGGTCCAGCAGGAGAGCCAGAACCAGGCGGCCGACCAGGTCTCCATCAGCCACAGCATCGCCAGCCTGCGCCTGCTGAGCGCCACGGACTGGAAGGCATTCGTTGAGACGCTCAGCCTGGTCGAGAAGACCCTTCGCTCCGACCCGGCGGGTGTCTACGGCGCGATGGACTTCGCCACGCGCGACCGCTATCGCCACGCGGTCGAGTCCTTCGCCCGGCATGGCCGGCTTCCGGAGGCGGACGTGGCGCGGCAGGCGGTCCAGCTTGCTGCGGAGAGCGCCCGGCGCCTGGGACCTTCGGACCGGAGCGCCCATGTCGGCTACTATCTGGTCGACAAGGGACGGCCCGAGCTCGGACGCCGCGTGGAGGTCCGGTGGCCGCACCGCTCGATCGTCGAGCGGACCATCCACCGGTTCCCGCTCCTGTTCTATGTGGGCGGCATCGGGCTTCTGACCGTGCTCGCGACGCTCGGGCCGCTTCAGCTGGCGCGGGCGCCGGGGCTGCCCGCGTGGAAGCTCGTGCTGCTGGCCGCCGTGCTGGCCGTCTGCGCAAGCCAGCTGGCCGTGGCCCTGGTGAACTGGCTGTCCACGCTTCTGGTGAAGCCGAGCCTGCTGCCGCGGATGGACTTCTCCGCCGGCATCCCGGCCGCCTGCGGCACCATGGTCGTCGTGCCGACGATGCTCTCGAGCCTCGAGGGTGTCGACCGCCTGATAGAGACCCTTGAGATTCATCACCTCTCGAACCGCGACAGGCACCTGCACTTCGCCCTGCTGTCCGACTTTCGCGACGCGGCGGAGGAGGTCATGCCGGGCGACGGCCAGCTGCTGGAGCGCGCGAGGGCGGGGGTCGAGATGCTCAACCGGAAGTACCTGTCCGACGCGCAGGACCTTTTCTTCCTGCTGCACCGCCCGCGCCGCTGGAGCGCCGGCGAGGGCCTCTGGATGGGGTACGAGCGCAAGCGCGGAAAGCTCGCCGAGTTCAATGCGCTCCTGCGGGGCGCCGGCCGGGAGAACTTCCTTGAGGTCGTCGGCAACGCCGCGGTCTTTCCCGGCATCAGGTATGTCATCACGCTCGACACGGACACGCAGCTCCCGCGCGACGCCGGACGCCAGTTGGTCGGGACGATCGCGCACCCGCTGAACCGCCCGGTGTTCGACGAGGCCCGCGGGATTGTCACCGAGGGGTACGGCATCCTGCAGCCGCGGATAGGCGTCAGCCTGCCGAGCGCCCGGAGGTCCTGGTTCGTCCGGCTCTTCGCCAGCAACGCGGGAATCGACCCCTACACGCGCGAGGTGTCCGACGTGTACCAGGACGTCTTCCGGGAGGGCTCCTTCATCGGGAAGGGGATCTACGACGTGGACGCCTTCGAGAAGGCCATGGGCGGGCGCTTCCCGGAGAACACCATCCTGAGCCACGACCTGCTGGAGGCGTGCCATGCCCGCTCGGCCCTCGTGAGCGACGTCGAATTCTACGAGGAGCACCCGTCGCGCTACAACGTGGACGTCGACAGGCGCCACAGGTGGATCCGGGGCGACTGGCAGATCACGCAGTGGCTCCTGCCCCGGGTTCCGGGGCCGGACGCCCGGCGGATCGCCAACCCGCTCTCCGCGCTGTCGCAGTGGAAGATCCTCGACAACCTGAGGCGCAGCCTCGTCCCGGCCGCCCTCGTGCTGCTGCTCCTTGGCAGCTGGCTCCTCCTTCCCGGGTGCGCGGCCCTGGGGACCCTGCTGGTGCTCGCCGTCCTCCTGATCCCCGGGATCATGGCGGTGGGGATCGACGTGCTGCGCAAGTCGTCCGACCTGCCGCTGGCGCTGCACCTGCGCCTTGCGCTGGGCACGGGCGCCCGCCAGCTCGGCCAGACCCTCCTCACGCTGGCGTTTCTGCCCTACGACGCGTTCATCAGCGTCGACGCCATCGCAAGGACGCTGCTGCGGCTCATGGTGACGCACAAGAGGCTCCTCCAATGGCAGACCTCCAAGGACGCGGAGGAGGCGCCGAGGACGGGCCTCGCCGGCTTCTATGCCACGATGTGGATCGCGCCGGCCGTCGCCCTGCTGGCCGGGGGCCTACTGGAGAGGCTCGCGCCGGCGCAGCTGCGGATCGCCGCACCCATCCTCGGCCTCTGGATTGTGGCTCCCTGGATCGCCTGGTGGATCAGCCTGCCCATCGATGCGGCGGCGCCGGACCTGACCGGGGAGCAGCTGGCGTTCCTCAGGCGCACGGCGCGCCGGACGTGGCACTTCTTCGAGACCTTCGTCTCGGCAGAGGAGAACTGGCTGCCCCCGGACAATTTCCAGGAGATCCCGTCGCCGAGGATCGCCTCGCGGACCTCGCCGACGAACATGGGCCTGGCGCTTCTGGGCAACCTCGCCGCGAGGGACATGGGGTACATCCCCACCGGCGCGCTCATCCGGCGCTCGCGCGACGCCCTTGCGACGATGCAGCGCCTCGAACGCCACCGCGGCCATTTCTACAACTGGTACGACACGCGCACGCTCAAGGTGCTCGAGCCCTTCTATGTGTCCAGCGTCGACAGCGGCAACCTCGCGGGTCACCTGCTCACGCTCAGCTCGGGGCTCAGGGAGCTTCCCGAGGAGGGGATTCTTCCCCCCCAGGTGTTTGAGGGCCTGCGCGACACGCTCAGAATCCTGACCGAGCTGTGCCCCGGGAACGCCGCGCTCGCCAAGCTTGATGCCGACCTGGGGAAGGCGCCCGCCGGCCTTCGGGCGGGCTTTGCGCTCCTGGAGGGCGCCGCGCTGCAGGCCTCGGAGATCGCCGGCACGATGGCGGCCGGGGGCGAGGAGCCGAAGTCCTGGGCCGTCGGCCTCAAGCGGGGGTGCGAGGAGCACCTTGAGGAACTGCGCGTTGCGGCCCCCTGGCTCGCGCTGCCGGATGCGGGAGGTGACGGCCCGCAGGGCTCCTGGCCGGCGGAGGCAAAGGGGAAGATCGCCGGGCTCGACGGAGCGCCAACCCTGCGCGAGGTGTCGGAGCTGGGACACATCCTCGGGCCCGAGTCCGCCGGGGAGCCGGAAGCCACGCGCGCCCTTCGCGTGGCGGGCGACCGCGCCCGCCAGCGCCTGGTGGAGATAGAGGACCTGGCCAGGCGGGCCGAGAAGCTGGCCGAGATGGACTTCTCCTGCCTGTTCGACCCGGAAAGGGACCTCTTCTCGACCGGATTAAACGTCACCGAGCGCCGCCTCGACCCGAGTTACTATGACCTGCTGGCCTCGGAGGCACGGCTGTGCAGCTACGTTGCCATCGCCCTGGGACAGGCTCCCCAGGACCACTGGTTCTCCCTGGGGCGGCTCCTCATCGCCTCGAGGGGGGAGCCGGCGCTCGTCTCGTGGAGCGGCTCGATGTTCGAGTACCTGATGCCGCTCCTGGTGATGCCCGTCTACGAGAACACGCTCCTTGACAGCACCTGCCGGGCGGCGGTGCGCCAGCAGATCGACTACGGGAACCTCATGGGGGTGCCGTGGGGGATCTCCGAGTCGTGCTACAACCGGACGGACGTCGACCTGAACTACCAGTACCGCGCCTTCGGGGTGCCGGGGCTCGGGCTGAAGCGGGGCCTGTCCGAGGACATGGTGGTCGCCCCCTACGCCTCGGCGCTTGCGCTCATGGTCGATCCCGTGGAGGCCTGCGAAAACCTGCAGCGGCTGGCGTCCGAGGGGCGCGCGGGCGCCTACGGATTCTATGAGGCGGTGGACTACACGCCCTCGCGGATGCCGCCGGATGAGACGAGCGTCACGATCCGCTCCTTCATGGTCCATCACCAGGGGATGAGCCTGCTGGCCCTGGCGAACCTGCTGCGGGACAACCCCATGCAGCGGCGCTTCATGGCCTGCCCCCTGCTCAAGGCCGCGGACCTGCTCCTGCAGGAGCGCGTTCCCAAGGCGGCTGCGAGCGTGCTCGGCGAGGACCTGGCCTTCGAGTCGAGGAGCACGCTCACTGACGAGGTCGACGGCCTGACGCGGGCCTACTCCAACCCCAACTCGCCGTCGCCGGAGGTGCACCTCCTGTCGAACGGCCGGTACCACCTTGCGATCAGCAGCGCCGGGGGCGGGTACAGCCGCTGGCGCGACCAGGCGGTGACCCGGTGGCGCGAGGACGCCACGCTCGACCCCTGGGGGACCTTCGTGTACCTGCGCGACCCGGCGACGGGCGAGTTCTGGTCCACGGCCTACCAGCCCACCCTGCACGCGACCCGGGAGTACCAGGCCGTGTTCGCGCAGGCGCGCGCCGAGTTCAGGCAGGTCCACGGCGACCTCGAGGCGCGCACGGAGATCTGCGTCTCGCCCGAGGACGACGTGGAGCTGAGGCGGGTGACGCTCACCAACCGCTCATCCGAGGTTCGCGTCGTCGAGCTGACCAGCTACGCGGAGGTCGCGCTTGCGCCGCAGGCGGCGGACGAGGCGCACCCCGCCTTCGAGAGCCTCTTCGTGCAGACGGAATTTGTCCGGAAGTCCTCCGCCGTCCTTTGCACCCGCCGCGCCCGCTATCCCGAGGAGAAGCCGCCGTGGATGCTGCACCTGCTCGTGGTCCAGGGCGGCGGCCTGGGCGAGGTCTCCTGCGAGACCGACCGCCTCAGGTTCATCGGACGCGGCGGAACCCTTGCCAACCCGCAGGCGATGCGGGGCGCCCCGCCGCTGTCCAACACGGTCGGCTTCGTGCTCGACCCCATCGTGTCGCTGCGGCACTCGGTCTCGCTGCCGCCCCACGGGACCGCGGTCGTGGACGTCCTGATCGGCATGGCGGAGACCCGCGAGGTCGCCATGGCGCAGATGGAAAAGTACCAGGGCCCGCGAATGACCGAGAGGGCCTTCGACCTCGCCTGGACGCACAGCCAGGTGACCCTGCGCCAGCTGGGCGTCACGGAGAGGGAGGCGCAGCTCTACGGAAGGCTGGCCGGCGCCCTCATCTTCGCAGACCCCGCACGGCGCGCCGCCCCGGCCGCCCTGGGCGGCAACCGCCGCGGCCAGAGCGGGCTCTGGAGCTACGGGATCAGCGGCGACGCGCCGATCGTCCTGCTCCGGGTCGGCAGCGCCGACAGGATGGAGACGGTGCGCCAGCTCGTGCAGGCGCACGCCTACTGGCGCATCAAGGGGCTGACGGTCGAGCTGGTCATCCTGGGCGACGACGTCTCGGTCTACCGCCAGGCCCTGCACGACCAGATCACCAACCTCATAGCCTCGGGGATCGGGGCGCAGATGCTGGACAAGCCGGGAGGGATCTTCGTGCGGCGCTTCGAGCAGGTTCCCAACGACGACCTCCTGCTCCTCCAGGCCTCGGCGCGCGTGCTCCTGGACGACGCGAACGGAACCCTGGCGCAGCAGCTCGAGCAGCGCCGGCTCGTCGAGCCGCCGGTGGCGGCGTTCGCCCCCACGCGCTCCGCCCGGCCCGACACGTCCGCGTACGTCGCCCCGCGCGAGCTCATCTTCCCGAACGGGCTCGGCGGGTTCACGAAGGACGGCCACGAGTACGTCATCACCCTGCGGGCGGGGCAGATGACGCCGGCCCCCTGGGTCAACGTGCTTGCCAACCCGACATTCGGGACGGTCGTCTCGGAAAGCGGCAGCGCCTACACGTGGGCCGAGAACGCCCACGAGTTCCGGCTGACGCCCTGGAGCAACGACGCCGTCCGGGACACGACGGGCGAGGCCCTCTATATCCGCGACGAGCAGACCGGCCAGGTGTGGTCCCCGTCGCCCCTGCCCGCGCGCGGCGCGACGCCGTACGTCATCCGCCACGGGTTCGGGTACTCGGTGTTCGAGCACACCGAGAACGGGATGGCCTCCGAGCTCTGGGTGTACGTGGCGATGGACGCACCGGTGAAGTTCACGGTCCTCAAGCTGCGCAACGTCTCGGGGCGGCCGCGCCGGGTCTCGGTGACGGGCTACTGGGAGTGGGTGCTGTGCGAGCTGCGGCAGAAGAGCCTGCTGCACGTGCGCACCGAGGTGGACCTGACGACGGGCGCCCT
>CAYQOH010000037.1:0-13371 GCA_964419075.1 uncultured Opitutaceae bacterium
CTGCATGAGCTGCCCGACCGTCGTCACGACCGGGGCCGGCATCTCCGGGGGGACGACGACCGCGAAATTCGGGGACAGCACCCTGAAATCCTGAAGCTGGGGACGGTGGTTCTGCGTGAGGAAATAGAGCGAGGCCTTGTCGAGCTCGAGCGACGGCGGCGCGGCGGCGGGCAGGGAAAGCCTCACCTCGGCGTAGCGGCCGGCGGGTGCGGCGGCCCGCCACCCGTCGTTCTCGGCCATCGCAATCCAGGGGCTCCACCCCTCGGGCTCACCCGAGCCGTTCGTCGTGCGGACCGACACGGACAGCTGCGCCGGATCGACGTCCCGCAGGCGGTTGAACCTCAGGGCGCCCAGGCGGGCGGGCGCGCCGAGGTCCACCCGTTTCGTCTGGGCGGTCCGCGCCGAGGCGGCGTTGAAGTCCAGGATCGAGAAACCCGGCGCGTTGTTGCGGATGGCGAAGAACCGGCCGGGCGACCCCGGGACGGGCTCGAGCGCGTTCACCTGGGAGGACACGCTGCCGGAGAACGTGAGGGCGAGGCGGCCCTTCAGGTCGAATCCGGACATCTCCCCGAGTTCGCCGCCGGACAGGACGATGAGGTCGCCCACCCGGCCCATCCTGTAGAAGGCGACTCCCGGGCGCGAGGTGAGCGTCTCGGGGAAACCCTCGGACGAGAACCACGTGAGCGTGCTCCGCCCCGAGAAGCGCTCCACCTGCGGCTGCGCGTTGATCACCTCGAGCGTGTTCTCCTTCGGCTTGCGCGCGGCGCCGCCCGGCGCCGGGGTCGGCGACGGGCCCGGGTTGGGCGTGGGCCCGGGGACCAGCGCGGTCTCGGTGCCCTCGACGGGCTCGGTCACCTGGATGGTCGCCTGAACCGGATGGATCTCCCCGCCAGAGAAGACGATTGCGGCGTAGTAGCCGCCCTTGGCGTCGGGCAGGAGGTCGGTCACCTCGGCGTCGTGGTTCTCCTGCGCGACGTACGGGGCGCCCCCGAAGGCCTCGAATAGGTAGACGTTCCCCATGGGGGCCGATCCCGCCACGATCCTGCCGTCGGCCAGCCTGGCCAGGCGGCGCAGGTTCCGGTCGGTCACTTCGCCGAACAGCGTGACGCCCCGGGCGGCCAGGGCCTTTGTGTCCGTGGTCCGCTCCTCTGAGACGCCGGCGGCCCTGAGCTTGGCGAGGTCGACGTTGTAGATGCGCCCGGGGTTGCCCGTCGCCGCGAGGGCGCTCTTGCCATCGTCCGCGAGGATCAGGTCAAAGATCGAGTCGGCCGGAAGCCCCGTGCGCGCGGCGACCTTTCCGTCCCGCACCAGGTAGAGGCCGCCGCGCGGCGAGGTGCCGGCGAGGACCGTGCCGTCGGCAAGCGCCTTGACCGCGTAGACCTGGACGTCGCCGATCCTGGCGAGGTCCCTGGACGTGAAGGTTTCCGCCAGGGGATCCGCCGCCACCTCCATGATCCGGCCACCGGGCCCGCCGCCCACGAGCCACTTTCCTCCTGCGGCGGGCTCCAGGCACCACAGCAGCTCGCAGGGAGCCTGCCCCTTGAGATCGGTGAGGACGGGGCCGGCGACCAGACGCCCGTCCGAGCGCGTCGCCAGGCCGTGCAGGTCGCGGCTCGACACGTCGCGGTAGAAGTCGACGTCGACCTTCTTGGATAGGGGATCTGCCGACGCGCCGCACGCGGCCGACAGGACGAGTGCGAGGGCTAGGGCCCGCCGGCCTTGGTCTTCTATGGGCATATGGGGGTCCTTGTCCGATGGTTATTCGACGACGCGCACGGTCCTGTGGAAGTCGGAGAACGAGACCTTGCCCTCGAGGATGCGCGTCTCCCAGAGCGGGACAAGCGCGTCGCGCCTCTGGTAGCGCGCGGAGTCCGCGGCGCCAGCGATTCGCGCGATCGATGCGGGCGCGTCCGGGGTCGAGGACGCCTGGTCGAAGAACAGGGCCGACTTCTCGACGACCGCGACGCACAGGCCGTCCCCGGGCCTTTCGCCCCTCATCGCGTCCAGGTACGCGTCGAAGCTCCTCAGCTGGCCGGGCCTGAACATCCTCCCGTGGCCGGTGAGCTCGTCCAGGACGCGCCCGGGCACCACCCATACCTCGAGCGTCTTTCCCGTCCACGACGGGTCGACGGGGATGCTGACCGTCTTCGAGTCCCGCGCGCCCTGAAAGCTTCTCCAGCCGAGGGTGACCTGGAGCGTCTCGCCCGCGCGCACGGTCGTGCGCGACACCAGGAACTGTTCCACCGTGACGGCCGGGTTCGCGTCGAGCGGCTCGACCTGGAACTGGACGGACGTCGGCAGCGCCTTCTCGAACGGGTTCTGGAGCTCGGAGGAGAGCGCGGCCACGAAGTCGAACATGCCCAGGAGAAAACCCTGCTGCCCAGCGTAGACCGACTCGCGGGAGATCTGCCGGGTCGGCGAAAAGGTCACGGTGGTGACGATCCGGAAACCCTCCCCCTGCTCGCTGTCGTTCGAGCCGAAGACTGCCTCGACAATCCCCATGAGCATGATTGTCGGAGCGAGGCGCCTTTCCCGGACGGCCTGGAAGTGGAGGGTCCTGCGCGGCGCGCCGGCCCGGCCGGCGACGACCTCAACATCGGTCATCTCCGGGCCGGGCCCGAGGAGTCCAGACACCGCGGACAGCCGGTCCTGGCTGATGCAGCCGATGACGGGGCCGACGTTGGCGACCTTGAACGACTCCATGGTGGAGGGCAGGATGGCGACGACCTCCGCCGAGCACATCGGCAGCTGCACGTCGCCGAGGCCGAGCATGGGGTGGCCAAACGCGACGACCCGGTTCCCGTCGACCCGCGACACGGTTCCTGTGCCGGCGAGCGTGATGTCGCCGGTCGTCAGGGCCACCGAAACTGCGTCGCCGGGCCGGACGGCGGCAGCCGCGGCCTGCGCCGCGGCCTGCTGGCCCTGGCTGCTGCCACCCACCGCCACGACCGAGAGGCCGAGCGCCTCGAAGCGGGGCGCCATGATTGAGGCCGTCCTTGGGGAGACCCCGCCCAGGGCGAAGACGGGCCTCATCGCGCTGAGCGGGGACGCGGACTCCGCACCGGGCGCGGGGCCCTCGGAATCCGGCTGCCCGTCGGGTGCGGGGGCGCCGGTTCCCACCCGTTCCGCGACCTCTCCCATGTCGGCGGCGGGCGTGAAGCCGGCGTACCGGACCGTCTCGAAGTGCTGCATCTGGTAGCTGAGCGCGCCCGCGAACCTTCCGTCGATGTAGAGCGGGCTTCCGCTCATTCCGGCGACGGCGCCCATCTCCTGGACGCGCGGGTCCGTGAGTCGGCAGAGGATGATCGACTTGCCGGGCCCGAGCGCGTTCAGGATGACGCCCGACACCTCGACCGCGAACGGCTCCGGCTTGACGCCCTGGAACACGGTCCACACCTCCCCGCGCTGCCCGGCCCTGATCTCCGAGAGCGGCATGATGTCCCCCGAGGCGGGCTGCGCCGCGCCGGCGGCGCCGGCGCACGCCATGAGGCAGAGGGTCAGTAGCGTGCGGCCCATCTTCAGGCTCCCGTGCGCAGGCGGGCCATCAGAGGCCCCGGATGACCGAGGCCATGACGTCGCACGCGCGGTCGATCGCCTCCCCCTCGTGCGCGGTGCTGATGAACGCCGTCTCGTAGGCGCTGGGCGGCAGGTAGACGCCGGCCTCGAGGCACCCGCGGAAGAACCGCGCGAAGAGCGCCGCGTCCCCCGTCAGCGCGCCCGCATAGTCGTGAACGGCCTGCGGCGTGAAGAAGATGCTGAACATCGAGCCGGTCTGCGGGACCTGGGACGGCAGGCCCTTCGCCTTGCACGCCCCCGCGAGGGCGTCGCGCACCCTGCGGCCGAGCGCCTCTAGCCGCTCATAGGGCCTGGTCTCCTCGAGCAGGTCGAGCGCCGCGATCCCGGCGGCCAGCGCCAGCGGATTGCCGCTCAGCGTGCCCGCCTGGTAAACCGGCCCGAGCGGCGCGACCAGGTCCATGATCTCCGCCCGTCCGCCGAACGCCCCCACCGGCAGCCCTCCGCCAATGATCTTCCCGAGGGCGGTCAGGTCCGGGACGATCCGCTCGATCTCCTGGACGCCGCCCTTCGCCAGCCGGAATCCCGTCATCACCTCGTCGAAGATCAGCAGGGCGCCGTTGGCGGTGCAGGACGCCCGCAGGTGCGCGAGGAACCCGGGCCGCGGGAGGATGAGCCCGACGTTGGCGGGGTACGGCTCCACGATGACCGCGGCGATTTGCCCGGGGTTCGCCGCGAACGCGGCGTCGAGCGAGAAAGCGTCGTTGAAGGGCAGGACGACCGTCTCCCGCGCAAACGAGGCCGGAATGCCTGCGCTGTCCGGATGGCCGTGCGTGAGCGCGCCCGACCCGGCCTTGATCAGGAGCGAATCCGAATGGCCGTGGTAGCAGCCCGAGAACTTGATGATCTTGTCGCGCTTCGTGTAGCCCCGGGCCAGGCGGACCGCCGACATCGTCGCCTCGGTCCCGCTGTTGGTCATCCTCACCTTCTCGACCGACGGCACGAAGCTGCAGATGAGTTCGGCCATCCGCACCTCGAAGGGGTTTGGCGTTCCGAAGCTCGTCCCGTCCTCGAGGGCCGCCGCGACGGCGCCCCTGATGCGGGGATGGTTGTGGCCGTGGATCGCGGGCCCCCAGGTGCACACGAAGTCGACGAGCTCGCGGCCCTCGACGGTGACCAGCGTGGCGCCGTGGGCGGACCTGACATAGAAGGGCGCGCCCCCCACCGAGCGGAATGCACGCACCGGGGAGTTCACGCCTCCGGGGATGCGCTTGAGCGCCCGGGCGAAGAGGGCTTCGGAGGATTCCATTAGCTGATGTATTTCTGGACGATGGGTATGCGGCGCCCCACGCCGAAGGCAAGGGGCGTGATCTTCAGGCCCGGCGCCGCCTGCTTGCGCTTGTACTCGTTTAGGTCGACCTTGCGGGCCACGTCGGCGACGACCGCCTCGGAGAAGCCCTGGGCGACCAGGTCGCGGCGCGAGAGGCCCTCCTCGACGTACCCCTTGAGCACGGCGTCGAGCACGTCGTACGGGGGGAGGCTGTCCTGGTCGGTCTGGTCCGGGCGGAGCTCGGCGCTGGGAAGCTTGTCGATGCTCGACTGGGGAATCGGGGGGGTGCGCCCGGAGCGCCGCGCGTCCGCGTTGATCCAGTTCGCGAGCGCGTAGACCTGCGTCTTGTACACGTCCGAGATGACCGCGAGCCCGCCGCACATGTCGCCGTAGAGCGTGCAATAGCCCACCGCCATCTCGCTCTTGTTGCCCGTCGTCAGGAGGAGCGCCCCGAACTTGTTCGACATCGCCATCATGAGGACACCCCGGACACGGGCCTGGATGTTCTCCTCCGTGACGTCGCGGGGACGGCCCGTGAAGATCGGGGCGAGCGCGGCCTCGCAGGAGGCGACGACGTCCGCGATTCCGATCGTATCAAGCCGGATCCCGAGGTTCGCGGCGAGCAGCCGCGCGTCGTCGCGGGAGTGCTGGGACGAGATTTCCGAGGGCAGGGACACGCCGACCACGTTCTGGGGCCCGAACGCCGCCGCCGCGATCGTGCCGACCACGGCCGAGTCGATCCCCCCCGAGAGCGCCACGAGCGCGGTGCGGAAGCCCACCTTCTGGGCATAGTCACGCAGCCCGAGCGTGAGGCCCGAGAGGATGTCGGCCATCTCGGACTGCTCGAAGGTGGGCGAGAAGGCGCCCGGGGCATGCCCCGGCGCCGTCTGCGCCACAGCAAGCTCCTCGGCGAACGCCGCCAATCCGGTCACGACGCGCCCCGTTGGGTCGCTCACGAGCGACCGGCCGTCGAAGATCAGCTCGTCGTTTCCCCCGACCGCGTTCACGTAGGCGACGGGGCACCCCAGGGCGCGCGCCGCGTCCGTCACCAGTGTCTGGCGAACGCCCGCCTTGCCGTGGTTCCAGGGGCTGGCTGACAGGTTCACCATGAGGTCGCACTTCTGCGAGGCCAGCTGCTTCAACGGGTCCATCCCGTTGTAGAGGCGCCGGGTGCTGATCATTGGGTGGGTCCAGATGTCCTCGCAGATCGTCACGCCGATCCTCATGCCGGCGTGGGTGACGACCGTGGTATGCGCCGCGGGCTCGAAGTAGCGGTCCTCGTCGAAGACGTCGTACGTCGGCAGCAGGCACTTGCGCGCGAATGCGGCAACCCGTCCCCGGTGGCAGAACGCGGCGCTGTTGAAGAAGGACCGTCCCGTCCCGCTCGGGTTTGACTCGACGGTGCCGACAAGCGCCGGAACCTCCCCGATCGCGGCCGCCAGGACCGACAGGGACTCCTCAAGGTCCGGAACGAAACGGCGTTTGAACAGGAGATCGCGCGGCGGGTAGCCGCACGTCGCAAGCTCCGGGAAGACGACCAGTTCGGCGCCGCGGCCCACGAGCGTCGCATAGGCGTCAAGGATGCGCTGGCGGTTGCCCGCGATGTCGCCGACCGTCGTATTGATCTGTGCAAGTCCCAGACGCATGCGATTGGATGTAAGGGGTTACCATGGACGCCCATGGCATTTCTTTCAACATATTCGACAGCCTGCTATGCATCCGACTGTGACCCGAACCTGCCGCCTCATACTTGCATCAGCCTCCCCCAGGCGCCGCGAGCTGCTTGCCCAGCTCGGCGTGCCCTTTGACGTCGTCGTGGCGGAGGTGACCGAGCACGAGGATCCCTCGACGGACCCCCGCGTGATGGTCGCGCACAACGCTGCGCTCAAGGCCGACTGGGTCGCCTCGAGGCACCCGGATGCGGTTGTCCTGGGCGCGGATACGACGGTGTTCCTGGACGGCCTTGCAATCAACAAGCCGCGGGACCTCGATGAGTCCCGCTCCATGCTCCGCAGGCTTTCGGGACGCGAGCACACCGTCTTCACGGGTGTCGCCGTGCGGCGCCACGCGGCGGGGGTGAGGGTGGACGAGGGCGTCTCGAGCCAGGTCGTGTTCAAGGCCTTCGGGGACGCCGTGATCGAGGACTACCTGCGCCTGGTCGACACGCTGGACAAGGCGGGCGCCTATTCCATCCAGGAGCAGACCGACCTGATCATCGCCAGCTACCGGGGCTCGTTCTCGAACATCATGGGCCTTCCGATGGAAGTGACGAAACATATTTTGACCAGGGACGTCCTACTGGGTTCACTCTTATCTCCTTCCGAGTCCGCCTGATGACGCATACCCTCACCGCACCGTCGCCCTTCGCCTCCCTGAGGAGCGCCGCGCTGCGCTTTTGGCGGGATCCCGACAACCGCTCGGTCGTGGTCGGAATCGTGGGCGTCCTGCTCGTCCATCTTCTCCTTTTCGCCTTTGCCCCCTACCTGCTGCGCACCGACGAGGTCCAGGCCTCGGCAAAGGACAAGCTCGCCGCCCGCCAATTCAACATCGAGATTGCCCCCGACGCCTTCATCCCGCTGCCCAAGCCGCCGCCGCCGAACAAGTACGTCGAGGCGAACCCGAATGCCCCGGACGTCGTGCCCGACAAGACGAACAACTTCAGCTCCAAGAATCAGGTGCTTGCCCAGGAGAAGCCCCAGCTGGACCAGCACAACGACAAGCCGAAGCTCGAGGGCAAGAAGGACATCCAGTCCAACCAGACCGTGAGCGGGCAGCTGACCAAGCCCATGGAGTCCGTTCCGGTCGTCGAGAGCGTGACGACGCCGTCAAAGACCATGACCGCGCCGAAGCAGGCGCAGGATCCGCTCGCCGGATACGAGAAGCTGAAGGAGGGCACCGACGGAATCGGCAGCAACGTCGGGAAGGTGGCGGACGTGACGAAGCCCATGCCCGACAAAGTGGAGGGGACGAGGAACGCCCCGGTCATCGAGGGTGCCACAAGCGCGTTGCCCATTGTCGACCCGAAGAAGCCCAGGGCCCGCCCGGTCCTTGAACAGGCGCACACGAGGCCCGCGATCTTTGAGGAGAACAACTTTGGGACGAGCAACATCGGGCCCGTCGCCTATAGCGCCAAGTGGAGCAGTTACGGTGCGTATCTTCACAAGATGATGGAAGCCATACAGATACAATGGGACCGTATCCTGCTCGACAGCCGGACCGAGCCCCCCTCGGGAACCTACGTCACGGTCAAGTTCACCATGGACTCCAAGGGCAGGATCACCGAGATCATCGACGTTGAGAGCACCTCGAGCGAGCAGGGCAAGCAGAGCTGCATCTCGGCCATCACCATGACCGCCCCCTACGGGGACTGGACCGACGACATGATCGCCGTCCTCGGCAAGTCCCAGGAGCTCACGTTCAGGTTCTACTACGAATGAGTTCGCCCCCCGAAGCCTACCGGCCCGACGTCCCGTTCGGCCCAGGGGTCAGGACGGTGGTGGTCGATGCGAACGGGCTGGTCGCGCTGGACAAGCCGGAAGGGGTGCTCTCGCACCCGAACGGCCCCGGCGACGAGAGCCGGTCCCTGGTCCGGGCCCGGTACGACGAGCGGGAGGAGCGCTTTGAATGGACTGACGCCAAGGGGGCCGTGCGCAGGCTCTGGCTCGTCAACCGCCTGGATTCCGCGACGTCGGGACTCATCCTTGCGGCGGCGGACGGGGCGCTCGCCCACGAGGTTCGCGCGCAGTTCCAGCGCAGGCTCGTGCGAAAGACCTACGAGGCGCTCCTGTTCGGCAAGCCGAGGCACGCCACGGAAACCTGGAAGGACGTGCTCAACGTGAGGAAGCTCGGGGGCCAGGTACGGGCCGCGGCCGGCGAGGGCAATCTCCACGCCGAGTGCGTGATGACGCTGGTGCGCTCCGGGTCGGACCCGGTCCGCCTGTCCCTGGTGCGGCTCGAGCCGCGGACAGGCAGGAGCCACCAGCTCAGGGTGCAGTGCGCCAAGCGGGGGCTCCCGATCGTCGGCGACAGGACCTACGGCGATTTTGCGGCCAACCGCGAGTTCGCCAGGGGTGGGCGACCGAAGCGGATGTTCCTGCACTCCCTCGCCATCGCCTTCAAGTACGACTTCGGGGGCAAGGGGTTCGAGTTCTCCGCCACGGCGCCCCTTCCCCCCGAGTTCGGGCTTCTCGGCTGAGTTATTCATGGACGGCTAGGTCCGTTTTTGGCAGGATCGGCGTTCCCCCCCGCGCGCCCATCCCTCCATGATCCTGCCCAAGTCCAACCGCCTCACTCCTGAGCAGATAGCGGAAGTCACGTCGATCGTCAGCGAGTTTGGATGCTCGATCCAGCCCATCGTGGGGGCCGTCCGGACGATCTATGCGATCGTGGGCGACGAGCGTGACGAGCTGATGATCAACCGCCTGGAGGGGCTCGACTACGTCGAGCGGATCGACCGGATCCAGTCCCCCTTCAAGCTGATGGACCGCAGGTCGGACCTCGCGAGCCACCGGATCACGATTGGCGGGGTCACCCTGGGCGAGGAGCTGGCGGTCATCGCGGGCCAGTGCACCATCGACCCCAAGAATCCCAATTATTTCCTGGAAACCGCGGTGGCGGTGAAGGAGGCGGGGGCCCATGTCCTGCGCGGAGGCGTCTGGAAGCCCCGGACCAACCCCTACACCTTCCAGGGCGACAGCAAGTCGATCGAGATCCTGATGGAGGCCTCGCGCGTCACCGGGCTGCCGGTGGACACGGAGGTGATGGACGAGGAGCAGCTTCATGTCGCGCTCGAGGCCGGCGTCCAGATGCTTCAGGTCGGGGCCCGCAACGCGCTCAACTACTCGCTCCTGCGCTCGATCGGCCGCGCCGTCGCGAGGCGCAGCACGATCGTCCTGCTCAAGCGAAGCCTGCACATGGGCTCGCTGAGCGAATTCATCTCCGCCGCGGAGTACATCGCGGCCTTCGGGAACCCGAACGTCATCCTCTGCCCCAGGGGCACGGCCCCGGCGCTGGACGGGTACCGCAACCAGCCGGACGAGAGCATCACGCCGCTGCTCAAGGAGAAGACCTGGGCTCCCGTCGTGGTCGACCCCTCGCATTCGGTCGGCCGGGCGTCCTATGTGCCCGCGTGCGCGCTCGCCGCGGTCGCCTACGGCGCGGACGGACTCTGCATCGAGGCGCACGTGGAGCCGAGCCACGGGATCGGCGACGATCCCAAGCAGGCGCTGACGCCGGCCGTGCTCGCGGAGACCGTGGCCCAGGCGAAGCAGATCTGGGCCCTTCGTCACAGTGCCGTTACTTAGGAGCCCCTACGAGAAGCTCGCCGGCTGCATGTGGCTGCCGCGCTTTGTCGACAAGGCGCGCCTGCATCTCGCTGGGACGCTGCCGGTGGATTTCCAGCGCGCATTCTGCAGCCCGATGGGGATCGACGGCGTGTTCTTCGGGCACTTCAAGCTGACGAAGGAGGAAGTCATGCCGGCCATCCAGCGCGAGGGGTCCGACGAGGCGATCGCCCTGTGGTTCTCGCGCCGGCCCGATTCGGGCGAGGAGAGGATCCGGGACTGGAACCTGCTTGCCCCGAAGATCGGGATGCCCGGCCAACCCTCCCATCGCATCTTTGCGTGGGGCCTGAAGAACCTGTACGCCGGCTGCACTGACCCCAGGGTCAACAGCGGGTTCACGGCCATCGCGTGGGACGAGGGCTTCCTCGACGAGGTGAGCCCCGGCGTGCCGGGCCGGCCGCAGGATCCGGCACCCGAGTCCGGTGAGCCTCCCGCGGGCCGATAGGGCCGTCGACGGCGCCATGGAACATTCCGACCTAGTCCCGCGGTATCTTTCGGGTCGGGGAATAGAAATCGGGGCGTTCAAGACGCCCATACCCGGGATCAGGCCGGTCTACCTGGACCGGTTCCCGAGCTACGCCGGGGAGCCGACGCTGGCGGACTACTACGGAGACGCGTGCGAGCTGCCGTTCTTTGACTCCTCGGTGCCGTTCGTGGCCACGTCGCATGTCCTGGAGCACGTGGCCAACCCGCTCCTGGCCCTCTCGGAATGGCTCAGGGTCACCCGCCACGGCGGGATCCTCTACATGGTGGTCCCCGACCGGCGAAGGACCTTCGACCGGCTGCGCCCCCTGACCGACCCGGGCCACATGCTCGAGGACTATCGCAACCGGGTCACGCAGTCGGACGGGACGCACATCGACGACTTCGTCTACGGCGTCGACTGGGCTGTCTTTTCTCCGTCGACGCCGCCGGGCCAGGAGAGGGAGGCCCGCGACAGGCTGGCCGCAACCTACCACGCCAGTGTCGAGGCCGGGCTCGAGATCAACATCCATTTCCACACGTTCGAGGTGGGCAGCATCGTCGACCTGATAGACATCGGCAACCGCGAGGGGGTGTGGGAAGGGCGGATCGAGGTCCTCGAGGTGGTCGAGTCGTTTCCCGACTCAAACCCGATCGGCATCCTCGTCGTCGCGAGAGTCTTTAAGCCGCTGGGCGCGCGCTGGCGCGCCCTGTTCTCGAGGAAGGGCCTGCGGGACGGCGCGCGCAGGCCCTGACCGGGGTAGGGGCTGTTGCGCCGCTGCGGGAACGGGAGGCTCACGGGCCTCCATCCAGGATTCCACTTTCGGACTGGAATCCCCTGGCATGCGGGTGTGCTATGGTGTGAACCCCGCATGACCACTCCATGGAGACTCCTCCGCCTGGGTCGGCGTCCCTGCAGCGGGCCAGGGGGTTGCGGCTCGGCCGCGTTCGCCGCGCTTGCAGCGTGGATCATTCTGGCGCCCTGCGTTGTGCGGGCTGGCGCGGAGGTTCCGGCTTCGGCGTTGGGCAGCCGTCCACCGGGATCCTTCGCCACCTCCCGCTTCCTTAGCGTAGGCATTTCCGAGAACCGCCGCACGCTTCTCTTCCTGGGCGTGGACAGCCTGGGCAGGGGCAAGGTGGGCCGGAACGTCCTTGGGGCGCCCGATCCTGCCGCCCCCTCGAGCCCGGGCTGGAATCTGGTGGCGGGCGAAAGGAACCTGCGCCTCACGTGGGACGGCGTCCCTGATCGGCGGGCCGCGCCCTTTGTTATCACGATCGACACGCATGCATGCTATGGGACGCTCCTCGGCGTGTTCGACGAGAAGGGGGACATCAGGCTCCCGGCGATCCTCCACCTTCCGGGCTACGGCACCCTGAGGATCACCCCAACCGGGCCGGCGGGCGCGCTCGGCTACGCGTCCGGGCCGGGCTGGGTCCGGGTATCATTTCCCGCGCCGGCCGGAGCGGGTGCGGGATCGGGTTACCTGCTGGACGTGGCCACGGTCTGCCCTCCCGTCGCTGGCGCGGACGACCCGCGCTACGACGGCTTCCGAAGGAACTGGCTCAACGTGCTCCAGCTCAACCCGAACCGCCGGGTGCTCTCGAACAACACGGCCAGCGACACCTGCGCCTTCTGCTACTACGAATACGCCGACGTTGCCCGGCGGACGCCGGCGTTGGCCGAGGGGCTGGAAGCCCTGGACATCGTGCGTCAGTCGCTGGAGCGCGTTCTCGGCGGGATGAAGGCCTACGGCATGCCGGGCTACGGCCCCCCGGGCGGCGGGGGTTTCCTGGACGAGTCGTCGGACACGTTTCCGTCGCTCCTCATCGCAGCGGACGACTGCACCGAAGGGACGGGCAACCGGGTCTGGCTCCGCGCACACTACGCGGGCATCCGGGAGTGGGCGCAGCGGATGCTGGCCACCGACCGGACGGGCGACGGCCTCATCAGGTACGCCGAGACCGGCAATTCCGGCAGCTGGAACGAGGGGATGCCGAGAGTGCGGCCCGCCAACTGGTGGGACACGATAGGGTTCGGCTGCGAGGACGCCTACGCCAATGCTCTCGCGTACCGCGCCCTCCTGGGCATGCGCCGGATGGCCGAGGTCGCGGGCGGCGCGGGCGAGGCGGCGCGCTACGCGACCGCGGCCGCCAGGCTCCACGACGCCTACTTCCGGACCTTCTTCAACCCGGCGACCGGGGTCCTGGCTGGGTGGCGCAGTGCGGACGGCCAGCTGCACGACGATTACTTCACGTTCGTGAACGCGGCCGCCGTCCTCTACGGGCTCGTACCGGAGGACAGGGCCGCAGGGATCATGGACCGGATCTGGGGCAAGATGGCCGAGGTCGGCTACACGCGGTTCCGGATGGGGATCCCGGGCAACCTGGTCCCGGTGCCCCGCAGGGACTATGCCCACCTGGAGCCGCGGTGGGGGGGCGGCCTGAGGGAGGACAACCTCGATGGCTTCCAGATCTACGAGAACGGAGGGGCGACCGCCTGCTTCGCGTATTTCACGATCGCCGCCCTCGACCGGGTGGGTCGGCGCGACCGCGCCGACCAGATCCTCTTTCCGCTCATGGACGCGTTCGAGCACCGGGAGTTCGAGGGGGTAGGGGCGGACGGGAGGACGAACGACTGGAGGAAGTGGGACGGCACGGCCGAGGGTTACGAGGGATTCCTCGTGGACAACTATTACGCCCTCCTGGCCGCCACCGGGCGCCCGT
>CAYQOH010000037.1:13471-15504 GCA_964419075.1 uncultured Opitutaceae bacterium
TGGAAGGCGATGTAGAGCGGTACGACCGCGCAGTGACTCCACTGCGCGGCAGTGTCGGGCTGGGATTCCCATTCCTCCTGGAGCGTGTTGTTTGCCCTGACTGAGGCCATCACCGCCCAGCGCCGGCGAAGGTCCGCAACGATGGCGTCGCCGCGACCGGCCTTAGCGAGCGCCCACAGGCGCCAGCCAGCGTTGGCGGGGTAGGAGAAGCCCATCTCCGGGGGGCATGCGACAAGCGCGTCCCGCGCGGGGGCGATCCTGCCCCCGGGGCACTGGTCAAAAAGAATCGAGGTCGCGAGCGAGCGGTCGCAGGTGCGGGGCGACCCCTCCTCGAGCAGCCATGGCAGGTTGGCGACGAAGAGGCCCCGGCTTGGGCTCCAGAACCGGGCGACCGCCGCGCGGGCGAGCCCGCCGCCGAACGCCTCGACGGCTGCGGCCTGGCGTTGATCGCCGAAGGCGCGGCACAGGGGCGCAAGCGCGTGCTCCATCGCCGCGGCGGCGTAGAGGTTGAAGGCGCACTGCTTGTGGCGCTGGAGCCCGTAGGCGTCCACGTCCATCCAAACCGTAGGGACACCCAGGTTCTCGACGGATAGGAGTCCGTCGGGTCCGACCCGGTCCTGAAGGTACCGCGCAAAGCGGACCAGCCGGGGGTAGGGCTCCCGAAGCGCAGCCAGGTCGGCCGTGTAGGTGTAGTGGTGCCAGCAGTCGAAAGTGAAGCCCACCCCGTGGTCGAGGAGCGGGCCCCAGTCGGTGAGGTCCAGCTGGCGCTCGGCGAGCCGGGCCAAACGGTCGTAGGCGGGCCAGCAGTCCAGAAAGAAGCCATCCTTGGTCATGCCCTGGCTCCAGGTGGCGAGGTAGCGGGCCACGAGGCGGGTCTCCCCCGCGGCAAGGTGCACGGCGTGCATCTGGTGGCCGCCGTCGCCGCTGTACTGCTGGCGCTCGCGGGCCATGCCGTCCACGAGCGTCTCCTGGGCGCAGTTGGCGAGCGTGTTCAGCGACGCGTCAAAGAGCCGCTGGAGGACGGGCTCGCGGGTCCGCAGGTGCGGCCTGTTCGGCCAGGGGAAGGCGCGGCGGCGCACCCGGATGCCGCCCACGATGACGGTGCCTGCGGCCCCGTGGAGGTGCAGCTGGAGCCAGCGCAGGCTCTCAAAGTCGAAGGTCTCGAACTCCTCACGCCCCCCGCGGCAGATGAACCGGGTCCAGGAGTCGAAGTGTGTGTTCAGGAGTGCCGGTCCCCCCGGGGCGTGGGCCTCCTGGACCAGGAGTTCCACGGTCGTCCCGGCCGGCGCCTCGATCGTGAAGCCGGGCCAGCCGACCACCTGCTCCGCGAATTCGAAGGTGAGGGTGGCGGACCGGGCGCCGTCCAGTTCCACACGCCAGCTCCCGGGCGAAATGTGCGCCGCCAGTTCCGCGCGCTCCGCCCGGAATGCGTCCGGCACCCGGAAGTCAAAGTAGTCGGACGAGGGAACCCGCCATTCTAGCAGGTGGCTCTCGGCGAGGCCCGCGGCGGGCACGAGGGTCTCGGAAAGAAGGGGGATGCTCCGCGGGCGCAGCGAGGTGCCCGCCGGGCCCCTGCCCACGTCCAGGAGGTAGTCGGGATAATTCGTGGAGAGGGACGGCCGATTGGGCGAGCCCTCGAGCGGAAGGGCCGCGAGCCAGTAGGGATCGGGCCTATATCCCGGGCTCGACCAGCCCCAGGGATAGAGCCGGGAGTCAAACTCCTCCTGCAGGGCGCGCAGGTACCAGCGTTTGGGGCGGCCGGGTCGCCAGGCCCGGCAAAGCGACGCCTGCCAGGCGCCGTCCGACACCACGGTCTCTACTTCGCCGCCCGCGTGCTCGATCTCGAGGCGGAAGAGGAACCCCGGGCGGCCCACGGGCGACGTTCCGTCTCCCCCGCCGAAGAAGACCACCGCGGCGCCAAGGATGTTGTCACCGGCGTCGAGGAGCGCCGTCAGGTCCAGGGGGTCGGCCTCGGCCCATCTGGGGTCGCAGGGGGCCGGACCCCACTGCACCCTGCGGCCGTTGACCTCGAG
>CAYQOH010000037.1:15604-18048 GCA_964419075.1 uncultured Opitutaceae bacterium
TGCGGCTGTGCCTGGGGGCTTCGGCATGCGGGCTCTTCCTGCGCGTTGCGGGCGCGCGAGACAAACCAAAATGGGCCCGGGGATGGACAATCGGCCCCGTCCGCGTCAACGTCGGCCGATCCCCGGCCCGGCGTCCGGCCGCAAGGGGGACGAACTCCGATGACGAACGAACCCCCGCTGCGGCTGGGCCTGTGCGGCCTGGGCCTCGAGGCCTACTGGGCGCAGTTCGCGGGCCTCAGGGAGAGGCTCGAGGGTCAGGTGGCGCAGGTCGCCGCCCGGCTGGAGCGCCCGGGCGTCACGGTGGTCAACCTTGGTCTCGTGGACACGCCCGAGCGCTCGGCCGAGGCCGGCCGCGAATGCCGCCGGCAGGATGTCGACGCGCTCTTCATGCACGTCACGACGTACGCGCTCTCCAGCACGGTGCTGCCGCTGGTCCAGCGCGCCGGCGTTCCGGTGGTTGTCCTGAACCTGCAACCCGCGGCCGCGATCGACTACGCGGCCTTTAATCGGCTGAAGGACCGGACCGCCATGACAGGCGAATGGCTCGCCTTCTGCACGGCATGCCCCGTGCCGGAGATCGCGAACGTCCTGGCGCGGGCCGGGATCGCGTTCCACCAGGTTACCGGTGTCCTTGGCGAGGAGCCCGTGTGGCGGGAGATCGAGGAGTGGCTCGCGGCGGCGCGCGTGCGCGCGGCGCTGGCCTCGACACGGCTGGGCCTCATGGGCCACTACTACGGCGGGATGCTCGACATCATGACCGACGTGACCGAGGTCTCCATCGCCTTCGGGACGCACCTCGAGTTCCTCGAGGTGGACGAGCTGGGCGCTCTGGCGGCCGGAACCGGCGCCGCCGCGGTCGCGCGCCGCGTGGGGGAATTCCGGCAGGTGTTCGACGTTCAGCCGGACTGCTCGCCCGCCGAGCTGGAGCGGGCCGCGCGCACGTCGGTGGCGCTGGACGCCTTCGTGGCGCGCCACCGGCTCGGGGCCCTGGCTTATTACTACCAGGGCACGGGCAACCCGGCGAACGAGGACACGATGAGCTCGATCATCCTCGGCACGTCGCTCCTCACCGCCCGGCACATCCCGGTCGCCGGCGAATACGAGGTGAAGAACGCCCTGGCCATGAAGATCCTGGACACGCTCGGGGCGGGAGGCTCGTTCACCGAGTACTACGCGGTGGATTTCCGGGACGACCTGGTGCTGATGGGCCACGACGGCCCGGGCCACATCGCGATCAGCGAGGGCAGGACCAAGGTCCGGCCGCTCCAGGTCTACCACGGCAAGGTGGGCCGCGGCCTCTCGGTCGAGATGAGCGTGAGGCGCGGGCCCGTGACGCTCCTCTCCGTCGCGGAGGATCCTCAGGCGCGCTTCAGGCTGCAGGTCGCGCAAGGCGAGAGCGTGGCCGGAGAGATCCTCGAGATCGGAAACACGAACAGCCGCTACCGGTTTGCGCCCGGGGCGCGCGGGTTCGTCGAGGCCTGGAGCGCCGGGGGCCCCGCGCACCACTGCGCCGTGGGCGTGGGCCACCTGGCGTCGACGCTCGAGAAGGCCGCGGCGCTCATGGGCCTCGGCTTCCGCCGGGTGTGCTGAAGGCGAACGGCCCGGGGGATCGGCGACGGGCGACGGCTGGGAAATCGCTGCTTTCCGGCAATCTCCCCAGGAGCGGAGGCGCCCCGTTGCCTCGGTGAACGTTTCGACGGCTCAAACCCAACAAGGGATTGCCCCAATCTCCGCGTTCATCCCGTCAGTGTTCCCGCTGGTCCCCGTGCTGATCGGGGCCGGTGTCGGCGCCGCACCCGTAGCCGTCTGCAGGTCCGACGAGCACAGGAAGGCCAAGCTTGCGAGGCTCAAGGCCCGCATCGAGGCCCTGGAGCGGAAACCCTGGAGCGGACCCCGCTAGAGGAGACCCGCTCCGGAGCGAGCGGGCCCCCTCTTGGGAGGGGGCGTCGGACCCCAGGGGGCAACCCTCCCTGGCGCCCCGGGGGCTGCCGCCCGCCGCCGGTGCTAGAGGAGGTTGAGCTGGCCCGCGTCGGCAGGCGCCACGGTGATCTTCTTCCTCGGGCGCGCCTGGGGGGCGGGGAGCGAGACGCTTGAGTCGTCCCCCTCGAGGCGGGCCAGGATCGCCTTTGCGCGGTCGATGACGGCCGGGGGCAGGCCGGCCAGCCTCGCGACCTGGATGCCGTAGCTCCGGTCCGCCGCTCCGGGGACGACCCGCCTCACAAAGACGATGTCGTCGTTCCACTCCTTCACGGCGACCGAGAGGTTGCGCATCCGCAGCAGGTGCTTGTCGAGCTGCGTCAGCTCCTGGTAGTGCGTGGCGAAGAGGGTGCGGGGGCCGCGGACGGGGTCGCGGTGCAGGTGCTCGACCACCGCCCACGCGATGCTGAGGCCGTCGTAGGTCGAGGTCCCGCGGCCGATCTCGTCGAGGATGATGAGCGAGCGGT
>CAYQOH010000038.1:0-17648 GCA_964419075.1 uncultured Opitutaceae bacterium
ATGGGTCGATGGCAGCCCTTCTTCCAAGGCTTCTGCGCTACGCCGCCGTGGGCGGCCTGGTGATGGTCGTGTTCAGCGGGCTGAACTGGCTGCTGGGGCGCCATTTTGGGAAGGATGCCGCGTTCCTGCTGGCGTACCCGCCGGCGGTCGCGCTGCACTTCTGGCTGAACAAGACGTGGACGTTTGGCTGCGAGCGCACCGACGCCGCGCGGCAGGTCTCCGAGTACGTCGTGATGGTGGCGGTGACCTTTGCCATACAGGCGGCGGTCTTCAAGGCCCTGACGGTGTTCACGAATCTCCCCGGGTGGGCCGCGGCCGCGGCCGCAAACGCGGCGCAGATGGCGGTCACGTTCATCGCGATGCAATTCAGGATCTTTAGGAACGCTCCCGAGCTCTGATGGCAAGACGCTGGCTCGCCGGAATTCTGACGGTCTCGTTCGCGCTGAGGATCTGGCTCGGGGCGGGAGGGGGGCAGGGCTTCTGGCCCGACGAGTCGCGCTACGGCTCTTCCGTGGCGGCCGCCCTTGACCTGTCGCACGGGAGGTTCAGGGACGCGCTTGGGGACCTCTTCGGGCACGCCGACCACGTGCTGTTCCGTCCCTTGGCCCTGCCCGCGGCCCTGCTCAGCTCGTGGACCGGGGGGTCGTATCCGGCGCTGGTCTGGGGCTACTTCGCCCTCTTCTCGGTGGGGACGATATTCCTGATTTGGGCGATCGCCGTGCGCTCCGGCGCCTCGGAGTCCGAGGCGCTTTGGGCCGCGTTCCTGGCCTCCGCGTCCAGCAGTCTCTTCATCTACTCGCGGTTCTACCTTCCCTATGACATCGCGCTGGCTGAGCTCATGGCGGCCCTGTGGCTGGCCCTCGGCCGGGGCACCCCGGGCAACTCGGTGCTGACGGGCGTTGTCGCCGGGCTCGGGTTCCTCACGTACAACGGCTATTGGCTCCTCTGCGGGACGGTGCTCGTCCTTTACACGGCCCTGGGCGACGGGGGCTCGAGGAAGGCGGTGATGCGGGGCGGCCTCGCGGCGCTGGGCCTCGGGCTGTCCGCGGCGCTGGTCGTTGCGGCCGGCGGCGCCGCGTCCGGGCGCGTGCTGTCGGGCTACGCGGCGCTCGCCGCCAGCGTGAAGCAGGGGGATTTCCGCATGGGCCACAGGGTCATTGCCGAGTACCTTTGGTTCACGGAGCGCGGGCTGGCCCTGCTCGTCCTTGCAGCCCTCGCCTTTGCCGTCGCCGCAGGCCTGCGCAGCCTGCGGGCCGGCCGGCTGCGATGGTGGATCGGCGGCCTGGCGATGATCCTGGGCGGGCTCGTCTTCTTTTCCGACGTCGTCCCGGTGTTCATGGTCTATGGCAGGCTTACCCGCTCGGCGGTGCCCTTCGCGTGCCTTGCGGCGGCCCAGGGAATCACCCTGTTCCTTGAGCGGCGCCGATTCAGGGGGGGGTGGTCCGTGGGCCTAGCCGTGCTGGTTGTGCTCCTCGCGGCCTTTAACTTCGCGGCCCCGCTCCGGCAGGTCTTCCCGTCCGAGTTCACGGTGCTGGCGGAGCGTGAAATGAGGAACGATCGCGGAAGCGGCTACAGCTTCTATCTCCTCTTGTTTGCGGAACCCTTGTGGGGGAAACCGCTCCGCTACGACCTGCCGCCGCACGAGGACCTCCTCGTCCGCGCAAACCCGATGGCCTACCGGCCGTACCAGTACGAGGGTTATTCCGCCGCCCAGCGCGGGGACCTGAACCGGTTGGATGTTTCGATGCGCCTGATCCGCTTCGACGCGCGCCTGCCGGCCGAGGGCGGCGACAGCGACGGCTACCCGGGCCCGGTGCGGATCAAGGTGACCTTCCGTCCGGATGAGGCGCGGGGCCCGGAGCCCCTCGTGGTCTGCGGCCCAAAGGAGGGGGCGGACCTCGTCTTCGTCAGCTACCTGGATTCCAGGCACGTCGCCTTCGGCCTGGACCACCAGGGGGCGCCGCCGCTCGTCTCGGCCCCTATGGAAGTGGACTTTTCGAGGCCCCACGAGCTCGTGATCTCGGCGGGATCGCTGGTGCCGCCGCCCGGAAGGGGGCGCTACGGGACGGTGCCGGGCCTTGAGGGACTGCGCGATCGGCTCATCGTGGAGATGGACGGCCGCGTGGCGTTCTCCACGCCGGCCGCCTTCCACGCCAGCGCCCCCGGCGACATTGTCTTCGGCGCCAATTTCATCGGGAGCCCGACTACGGTGACCCACTTTACCGGCGCGGTAGCGGCGTTTTCCAGGGTCCCGCTTGACGAGGTCGCCGCGGCGGTTCCCGCGGCGGCCGTTGCGAAGATCGCACGCGAGCGGCCTGCGGAGTGGGCGGGCGCCCCGGGCCCGCTGCGCCTTCGGTTCCGGCTCCCGGCGGCCGGGCCCGGCACCTTTGCGAGTCAGCCGCTCCTCGGCATAGCGGGGCCCGGCTCGAGCGACATGCTTTACGTCGAGCGGGAGGAAGGGGGCCGGTTTCGCGTGGGCCTTGACAGCCGCGGCCGCAGCCTGCTGCGTTCCGAGCCGATGTCCCCTTCGCCCTGCGGCTGGGAGGTGATGGACGTCTTCATTGGCTCCCTGCTTCCCGCCGGCGGCGCCCCGGTCTTTGCGCATTACCCGGGGTTTGAGCGGATGCGCGGCCTTATCGACGTTCGGGTCAACGGGATGCCGGCGCTGCTCGGCGAGCGGGAGTTTGAGCCTGCCCTGCCGGAGGGGGTTTCGCTGGGCGAGAACGCCGTCGCCTGCTCCCTGTGCTGCGTCCGTTTTCAGGGCGACATGGCGCCGGCGCGCGCGATCGGGCCGGAAAGCCTGCCGGCATTCGGGACGCGCCTGTTCGAGATGCTGGAGAATCCCGACGATGCATGGGAGGGGCGCACCGGCCCAATCATGCTAAGGGTCCGGTTTCCGGGAGGCCCGTCGGGAACGACCGAGCCCTTGCTCGTGTCGGGTGTCACGGGCGCGGGGGATGCCCTCTCCGTCCGCTATGACGACGACACGCATCTGCGCTTCCTCCTCGAGCACGAGGGAGGCGACCCTGTCGTGTCGCGGCCCGTGCCTGTCCGCCCTGGTGAAGTGAGCGAGGTCCTCCTGAGCACCGGGGCGCTCATGCCGCCGGAGGGGGCGGGGATCTACGAGGACTCGCCCGACCTGCTCAGGCTTCGCGCCATGGCCGAGGTTGCCGTCAACGGCCGGGCGGTCCTGGTGGCCTGGCAGGCCCCGCATCCGGCCGAGGCCCGGCAGGTGGAGCTCGGCGCGAACAGCATCGGCGTGGGCGCATCCGGGGCGCGCTTTCACGGGACGATAGACGGGTTGCGGGTCGCCCGGCTGGCGGACGCCTTCGAAGAGGGGGCCCTCGGGCCCGGCCTGGCGAGGCCCGGATGGGAGGGCTACCCCGGCCCCCTGCGCCTCAGGTTGTCCGTGGCTGACGAGCGGCCTGGCAGCGGACGGCCCATTGTCACGTCCGGCTTCCCGGGAATCGGGGACTTTGTCTTCCTCGAATTCGGGTCCGACGGCCTCGCCCGCATCGTCCTCGATCACTGGGGCGCGCCGCTGGTGCGGTCGGAGGGATTCAGAATGCCGGCCCGGACCGAGCACGAGCTGATCCTGAGCTTCGGTGCGCTCTTTCCGCCGCCGCAATGCGCCCTGTACGTGCGCGAGCCCGAGCTGCTTAGGCTTCGCTCAATGCTGGTCGTTCTCGTCGACGGGCGCCGGGTCCTGGCTTCGGCGGAGCCCTGCCACCCGACGCCCGCGGGGCGGATAATTCTCGGCGCCAACCTGATCGGAGGCAGCAGCACCGGCCCTGTGTTTGACGGAAGCATTGCCGGCGTTGGGGCGGCGCCGCTCGATTCCGTGAGGCCCTAGCGAACGGCCGTGCCGCGCCTGCGGCCCAAAAATTCTCGCCAAACTTGGCGGTAGTCGGGTTACTCTGGGCCGAATGGTCGGCCTTCTCGCTTTCCTTGGGGTTCCGCTGCTTGCGGGGCTCGGCGCCAGTCTCTGGTCCCACCGGACGTCGCCAGCCGAGCGCAAGGAGATCACCTCCATCTTTGTCGCCCTCCTCGCCGTCGGCCTCTTCGCCGCGGGGCCCTTCCTAACGACGTCAGGCGTCGGCACGGGCGAGGCCTTCAACTACAGCCTGAGCACAGCCGACTTCGTCACCCAGGCGAGGGCCGGGGTGTACCCGCCGCTCGTGGGCCAGAGCGCGTACGCCTTCAACGGGCGGATTCATCCGCTCAGGACCGCACCCTACATCGGGCATTTTGCCGGACTCGTCGACCTTGCGACGGGCCGCAGCCTGAACTTCTGGGCGATCCAGAACCTGGAGATTGCGGCGAGCCTGATCGCCGCGGTCTTCAGCATGTATGTCTGCCTGAGGCGGGCGACCGCGGCGTCGCGCCCGACGGCGGCGGTCCTGGCGGCGTGCTACGGGCTCGCCCCGGGGGTGCTCGCGGCCGTGTACGCCATGGACCTTTACATGACGGCGATGACGCTGCCGTGGGTCCCGGTCGTCCTGTGCGCGGCCATAAGCCTGCAGCGGCGGTGCGGCTTTGAGGAGGTCGCGCTCCTGGCGATCGGTCTGGGCGTCTCCTGGGAGGCGCATCCTCCCGTGGCGTTCTGGCTCACGATCGTAAGCGCGCTCCTGCTGCTCCCGCCCATCCTCGCCGGGCGGATTCGCGTGAGGCAGTGGCTGTACCTGGCCGCGGGGGCGGCGTTCTGCGGGTGCCTGGCCGGGTTTGGCTTCATGTCGGCCCTGACCGTGAGGAATTACGGGCAGATCTCGGAGGACTCTAACGTCGCGCTGCTCCTCGGCGAGGTCAGGAGGGTCTTCGCGGATTCCCTGCGCCCGGTGAGCCCAGCCGCGAACGCGCTGGGGGACTTCCAGCTCGGGTACCTGTACTGGGCCTTCCTTGCATTGGCGTGCGCCGGGGCGTTGGTGCGGCGCAGGCTCCTGCCTCTATGGCTCACGGTCATCACCGGCTTCCTGCTCGTGCTGACGACCCCGGTGCCGTTCCTGACCGAGTGGATATGGAAGCATGTGCCGGCCGTCACGGTGACGCTCACCAACCAGTGGCCGATGCAGCGGCTTTACCTGGTCGCCACCGCGCTCATCCTCTTCGCTCTTGCGTCCGTCTATCCCCGAAGCGGGCCAATCCCGAGGCAGGCGCGCGATGCCGTGTTCCTCGCCATCCTGGCCGCGGCCGCCTGGACGGGATTTCAGGCCTACCGCTTCGTGGGGCGCGGCTTCTCCGCCCGCCTTCCGGAGGGCCGGTCGGCGCTCCTGCACCGCCCCGAGAACATCAACCTGACGATCGTGTCCTACGCGATCCTCGGGGCCCCGCCCTCCTTTGATAGCGGCCCGATGGACCCGGCAATGGAGTTCCGGCTGCTGCGCCGGTTCGATGCCGGCCCGATCTCGGGCAATTGGAAGGCCGCCGAGGCGCAGGCGGGCCCCGTGCAGAAGGGCTCCCTGGAGACGGTGGCGAACGCGGACGGCTCGGTCTCGACGGCCCCGAAGCTGATCCTCGAGCCCGGCCGGAAATACCAGCTCACCGTCGCCCTTTCGGGGCCGCCGCGCGCCGGGACGCTCCAGCTGATGGGCCGGTCGCTCTACCGCGAATACACCGTCCTGCCCGCCGCCTCGTCATGGGGCTTCGGGGTCGCGGAGGGGCTGCGGCGCCCCATCGCGCTCTGGACGACCGACAGCCGGCCCGAAGAGGTCGAGGTCCGGTTCCTTGAAGCGGCGGAAGGGACCGCGTCCGGGCCCTTCGCCGACTTCACGTTCAAGGAGATTGACACGCGCGGCCTTCCGGTGGTTCTCGAGTCGCTGGTTCCCCTGCGGCTGCGGGTGCGCGCACCCGAGGCGTGCTACGTCGAGACGCCGAGGCTTTATCTAGAGGGGTATCAAGCGACCGTGAACGGCGCGGCCGTCCGCGTTCAGGGGTCGCCCGACGGCCTCGCGATGCTCGCCGTTCCCCCAGGGGAGTCCGCCGTGGTCCTGGACTACGTCGGGTCCGCCGCGTTGCGGGCTGCGTTCTACATAACCAAGGGCGCCTCTCTGGTTGCGGCCGCCGTCCTCTTGCTGGTGTTCGCGCCGGGGATGGACCCTCTGCTCGGCCGGGTCAAAGGGCTCCTCAGGAGGGCCGTTTTAGCTGTGCTTCGCCGGGGCTGGAAGCTGGCCCTCGTGGCCCTCGCGCTGGCCGCCCTTGGCGCCGGTGTTCGCCTCTGGCGCGCAGGACGTCCGGTCGCTGGCCCGCTGCACGTCCGTCTTGTCCTTCCTAGGGGGCAGACGGACCGCCAGCAGCCCGTTCTCGTGACGGGCAAGAAGTCGGCGGGGACCTTCGTTTACCTGGTCTACCAGGACGCCTCCCATGTGAGGGTGGGCGTGGACGTCTGGGGGGTGCTTGGGTACAAGTCGGAACCCGTGGAGGTCGATTACTTTGGGGAGCAGGACCTGGTCATCTCGACCGGCGCCCTTTACCCCAAGGGGATTGCCGCCTTGGACGGCCTGCGGCCTGCGGCGCTGGCCGACCTGCGCGGGCACATTCGTGTCGAACTGAACGGGCGCAAGGTCGTCGACAAGGCCGTCCAGGACTTTCCCGCCGCCCCTGGGGAGATTGACATCGGCCGCAGCCGCATCGGCGGCTCAAACTGCGAGCCGAGTTTTACCGGTGCGATCCTGAGCGTCGAGCGCCTGGAGGTTCCGGGGCGCTGAGGGCCGCTACCTGCCGCCCGCAGGGACAGGCACGGGGCCCGCGCGCTCGGCAAAGATGACGGCCCCCGAGAACCCGGGATCGGATGTGGAGCCCCCGATCGCGTTCTGCGCCACGGTGACCTCGCCGGGCGCGGAGGGGTAGGTGGCCCGCTGGAGCGAGAGGACGCTCTTGCCGTCGAGCCTCACGTCGACCTCGCCCGCGAGGCTGCGTCGCAGGCTCGGGTCCAGCCCGCGCCACGCCCGGTCGTCATCGGCGCCGGGGTACAGCGAGCCGATGCCGATCCAGATCTCATGCGGGGCGCCATAGTCGATGGCGATGGGCGCGCTCAGGCTCCCGCCGTACGCCCAATGGTCAAAGCCAAGGCGCACGTGCCCTTCGTCCGCGTACACGACGTAGACGAAGTCCCCGGCGCCCGTGCGCCCCGTCGAGAGCAGGGGCTCCTGCCTGCCCGACTTGTGCGCCGGGAACCTGACGACGAGGTGAACCGGCCCGCTCGACTCGGGCCGATCGCTGGCCGATGACATGGAGGACCTCAGCTCGACGTCCATTTGAGGGCCCGTGAAGCGCGCATCCACCCCGGGCGCGTCGAAGGCGTTGAGCCCGGAGATGACCACCGGCGGTTCTGGCGCGGCGACGTTCTGGTGCCCGATCACATGGGTTCCGTCAAACGCGCACGCCACGTCGAAGCTCGCCGGGACATCGGCCGCCTCGCCGGGGACGAAGTCCAGGTCGTGGGCCGTCGCGGGGTCGTAGGCCACCTCCGCCGACCTGGACGGCACGCCGCCGGGTCCCCAGCAGGTGAGCCGCATCGTGCCGGCGCCGAGGTAGCTGACGAAGCACACCCGCTTGTTCCGGCCCGACGACAACGACAGGAGCGGCTCGCTGCGCCCCGCGCCGTCCCTCGGGAAGATCAGGCGCATGTGCGCGTGGCGCCCCGCCGGAAGCGCGAACGTCCGCGGCGTCGGAAGGCGCTCCACCTTCAAGATCTCCCCCATGAACTTTCGGTCAGCCGTGGAGCCAAACGGCGCCACGCCCGCCAACACCTCGGATGGCCTCGTCTCGTAGGCGTACGCCGGTTCCTCGATCGCCACCCGGCCGTTGAGCTCCACCCGGATCTCGCCGCGCAGGCGCTCCGCCTCCGAGGCCTGGAGCGCCTTCACCTTCGGGTTGGAGAGGGGGAAGAGCGCGCTGTCCGAGACGACGAGCGACTGGGTCTCGCCGTAGTTCATCTCCATGGGGGCGCTCTGGAACAGCGCGCCCCAGACGTCCGCTCCGACGCGCACATGGCCCACGTCGAGATAGGTGATCGAGACCACGGTTCCGGCGCCGGGCTGTCCCGTTGTGAGAATCGGCTGCGTGAAGCCCACGAATCCTGCCGGCCGCTTGAACTCCACCCGGACGGGGCCGACCGCCCCGAGGGAGGCCACGTAGGTGGCCCTCAAGTGCAGGGCGACGGTGACCGCGGCCACGGCCGCGGCCACGCCGAGCGCCGGCAGTTTTCGCCGCCGCGCGAGGGCAACGGGAGCGAGCGCGGCGTCGAACATGAAACCGAGCCATCCCGGGGTTCTCAGCCAGCCCAACCTGAGCCTGGAGCCTCCCGACCACGCGACGAGCTGGCAAAGCGCGCCCGCTCCCAGCCCCGTCCAGCCGAGGGCGCCCAGCCAGAACGCCGCCACGAGACCGAGAGGGGGCGAATATTCGAGGGTAACCTGGCTCACCCCGGCGCCCACGGGCACCATCACGAGATTCTCCGCCGAGCGAATGGTGGCGGTCCAGTGCCCGTTGACGGTGGCCCGCCAGCCCTTGAGCCACATGCGCGGGGTCTCCAGGTACGCGGCCCGGGGCGCCGTCACGCGAGCGCGGTAGGGGATCCACGACTCGACCGCGATCGGCAGGCGGTCCCGGTCGTATGCATAGAGCCGGAAGCGGGCGAACGGGAGGCTGGCGCCGGCGCGGTGGGCCGCGACGAACATGCACGTTGGCGCAACCGGACCCGGCTCGTTCACGGCCACGGGAAAAACGTGGCTGCTCGTCGGACCCGAGCCGAACGCAAGCGAGGGGCCCCGGCGGGCGATTCCCTGGCCGGAATCAGGCAGCATGTACTCCCGAAACATGCTGCGGCTCCTCAGCTGGAGGAAGCCCTGTAACCCCGGTTGGGCGAATTCGAGCCTCACCGCATAGTGGCGCCCCGGATACAACTGCAGGTCGGGCGTGAGCCGGTAGTACTCGCTGCCCGTCAGGCTGGCGCCCGTCCACGCCCCCGATTGCTCGAGCCGGGATCCGCAGTCCGGGACCCCGGCATCGCCCTCGGCCGGCGCCGCGCAGTCGGCGTTGCTGACAAAGGCCTCCATGGTGCGGATGTTCAGGAGGCGGTTTTCCAGCCACGGGTCCATGTACGCGTGGCTGAAGTACGAGGGCGTGTAACTGAAGGACGAATACGCATAACGCGACAGCCGGAGGTTGTCCAAGCTCTCCGAGACCCTCGTGTCCTGCGGGGCGGACCTCATGGGGTAGATGCCCTCCTCCATCCGGTGCGCTTCGCGGGCGGACCAGGCGATCCCGAACGCGAAGAACGCGAGAAGCGCAACGTATGGCCCCTTCCTCGAGGCGATGCCGCTGGAGGCGATCGCGATGGCCGCGGTGAACACGATCAGCGACGACCAGACGAGGAACAGGCGCTGCATGGGCCAGATGTTCTGGACGGTCACGAACCAGCTTGGAACGTGGGTCCATATGGCGGTCGTGAGCCCGGGGACGGGCAGCGCGACCGGGATAATGAGAAGCGTCGCGGCCACAAAGCTCCACGCCGCGCGCGGACGCGTGCCCGCCATCAGCCCCAGGGAGAGCAGCAGCGTCCCGAGAAGCGCGTAGCCAAGCTGGTAGTCGGCGAGACCAGGCCTCTCCGGATCGATCGGCCTGAAGTTCGCCGGGAAGTTGGCGTCGATTACCGCAGCCGCGTCCACCCCGGAGGCATGGACGTCGGCCTGGTTGTCGAGCGTGAGCACCGAGACAAAGGGCTCGGAGGCCAGGACAAGGAAGGCCGCCGAAAGGAACGCCGCGAGCCTGAACTCCCTCGACCACGGGCGCCTGACGACGAAGGCGGGCAGGCACAGGCATGCCGAGATGATCGTCAGCCAGAGCGCGACCGGCGAGTGGCAGATCCAGGAGCCCGCAAGGCCGGCGGCGATCCAGAGCCGGCCCCAGCGGTCCCCCTTCTGCAGCACGCGCCAGCAGCCCAGCAGCGTCACCGGCACGAACGGGAGCGCCATGAACGTCATGAACTGGTCCCCGACCATCGGCGGCGCGAGGACGCCCGGTCCCGTGATCCAGAGGACCGTGAGGGCGCATGCGGCCCACGGGGCGCACCTGAGGATCGACCGAAGGCAGGCGTAAGCCGAGTACCCGCCGATGAGGGCCGTCACGACCAGCTCCGCGTTGCGCAGCGCCGTGATGTCGAGCGAGCGCATCGTCAGGAGGTCCAGAATCCCGCCCGCGTACTGGAAGCCGGGCGCGTACCGAAGGGGGGAGACGGCGCCGTTGAACGCGTTGACGCTCTGTCCGACCCAGACGGGAAACACACCCGCCCGGAGCTGCGCGATGAAGTCGCCGAGCATGGTCGTGTACCATTGGGCGTCCCCGGCACCGAGCGCGCCGCTGTAGTAGAACGGCGTCATGGCGAGGGTTGCCGCGGCCCCGACCGCGATCCAGCGGAGGACCTCCTGCGGCTGGCCCGAGCGAACGGCGACGGTGCCGAAGTAGACGGACCGCTCAAGCCAGATGAGGCCGCCCGCCGCCGCACCGAACCAGAGGCCCTGGCCCCTGCTGATCTGGAGCCAGGCGCCCACCCAGGGGATGCAGGCGAGCGCCGCCAGGGCGCCGCCGACGGCCGCCGCCTTGAGAAGCGCACGCCCGGGCCGGCCCGCGGACGCCCGGTGGGCCCTGAAGGCGAGGGCGAGGAGCGGAACCGCGGCGGCGGGCCCCAGCACCCGGGTCCAGCGGGTCCCCGCGTCCCCGCCGAAGCGCTGCAAAGCATACCCGAGCCATGCGGCGATCGCGGCGTCGCCCAGCATGAGCACGGTCCCTGCAAGGGCGCCCCGACCCTTGAGTTGCTCGCCCTGCGGGACGTCCTGGTCCATCATTTGTGGTCCGCCGGACTCACAGATTGATTCGCCGCTCAATGATGTAGCGCGGGCGCCCGCGCGCCTCGTCGAACGTACGCCACAGGTACTCGCCGAGTACGCCCAGCATGATGAGCTGGACCCCTGAGACAATGAGGAGCACACACATGAGCGACGACCATCCCTGCACGGGGCTGCCCAGCGAGAAGGCTCGGATCGCGATCACCGCGGCATACGCGAACCCGCTGAACGCAAACACGAGGCCGCAGGCAGACGCCAGGCGCACCGGCGCATACGAAAAGCTCACGAACGAGTCGACGGCCAGCTTGAGCTTCTTGCGCAGCGTCCATTTCGAACGCCCGCTCAGGCGCGCAGCCTTGTCGTAGACGATGGAATCCTGGTCGAAGCCCATCCACTGGATGAGGGAGAGCAGCGACGTGTGCTTCTCCGGGGCGGCGCGCAGCTCGTCGATCAGCCTGCGGTCGACCAGGAGGAAGTCGGCGCCCCTCGACGGCGGCTGCACCTCGGCAAACCGGCGCATCAGGTGATAGTACAGGCGCGATAGGAGCCTCGTCGGCAGGGACTCCCCGTGGCGCCGGTCGCGGATCGCCCACACCACCTTGGCGCCTTGGCGCCATTTGGCGACCAGCTCCGGGATCGCCTCGGGGGGGTCCTGGAGGTCGGCGGCGAGGATGACCGCGGCGGCGCCGCCGCAGTGCTCCAGGCCGGCCGTGAACGCCTTGTGGCTCCCGAAGTTCTTGGAGAAGCGGAGCACCTTGACGCGCGGGTCCCCCGCCGCGAGCTCCGCAAGGACCCGAGGCGTTCCGTCGCGGGAGTGGTCGTCGACGAAGATGAACTCCGGCTTCAGGGCTAGCCCGCTCCAGTCGATGGCGCAGAGCCTCCCGTAGAGCGCCGGAAGGTTCTGCTCCTCGTTGAACGCGGCGACGACGACCGAAAGCTGGGTGGTCTCGGCGCTCATCCCGTTGCCCGGCTCCATGCGTCCACCTCGGCGCGGAGGTCCCTGACGATCCGCGCGGGCACGCCCGCAACCAGCGAGTAGGGCGGTATGACCGCGTCCTCAAGGAGGACGGCGCCGGCCGCGATCACGCTGTGGTCGCCGACTCGGGCGCCCATCTGAACCACGGCGTTCGCCCCGACGAAGACATAGTCGCCGATCTCGGTCGCCCTGCGGTCGACGTCGGGGAACTTCCTTTCGCTCACGCACCGGCGGACCGTGGAGTGGGAGAGCACCTGGGCGCCGCAGCTGATGTTGCAGCCCTTGCCGATCTTCAGGCCGCCGAGGCCGTCGATCAGGGTGAAGGCGCCGATCCAGGTGCCCGCTCCGATCTCGGGCGCGCCGGCGACCCAGCAGAAGGGGTTGTAGGGGTTCGGCGGCAGGGGTTTTGCTGCGTGCGGGTCCATTTCAGGGTCGGGGTGCGTGCCTTCGGACGGCGGCCGACACCTGATCGATATCAGCGTCGGCCATCTGCGTGTAAAGCGGCAAACAGACGCACTCGTCGCTCGCGCGCTCGCTCTCGGGGAACGACTGCGGGCCGAATCGCTCGACGTAGCACGCCTCACGGTGGATCGACATGACGCCCCTGCGGGTCGCGATGCCCTCCTCGAGGAGGCGCTGCATGAAGGCGTCGCGGCGCTCGGCGCTCGCGCCCGCGAGGCGGATGAGGTACGTCTGCTGGTTCCAGCGGCAGTCCGCCGGCTCCGTGAACAGCCGGATGCCCGGCGTCCCGGCGAGCGCCCGGTCGTAGCGCGCGGCGAGGGCGCGGCGCCGGGCGAGGATCCCGTCCAGGCGCCTGAGCTGGCCCAGGCCCAGCGCGGCCTGGACGTCGGTCAGCCGGTAGTTGTAGCCGATGATGGGGTAGCTCTCCGAGACCACGGTCTTCGATTGGTGGCGCTGGAGGTCGTTGACCGACATGCCCTGCTGGCGCAGCAGGCGCAGCCGCTGCGCGAGGCCGGCGTCGGGCGTCGTGATCATCCCCCCGTCCCCGGTGCTGATCACCTTGCGCGGGTGGAAGCTGAAGCAAACGAGCGGCGAGTAGGTGTTGTCGCCCACCGGCCGCCCGCGGTACACGCTGCCGGTCGCGCAGGCGGCGTCCTCGATCAGCTGCAGGCCCCGGCCGCAGGCCACGGCCGCGAGGGCCGCCATGTCCGCCGGCCGGCCCACCTGGTCGACCGCGAGGATCGCCTTGGTGCGACCGGTGATCGCCGCGGGGACGAGGCGCGGGTCCATGTTCAGGGTTTCGGGGTCGATGTCGACGAAGACGGGGCGCGCCCCGCAGTAGAGAATCGGGTTCGCAGTGGCGATGAAGCTGTGGGGGGGCGCGATCACCTCGTCGCCGGGACCGATTCCGGACGCGACGAGCGCCAGGTGCAGGGCCGTCGTGCAGTTGGAGACCGCCACCGCGTGCGCGGCGCCCACGCGCCCGGCAAATGCCTTCTCGAACTCGGCGACCCGGGGCCCCTGCGTGATCCATCCGCTGCGGATCGTCTCCGCCACGAGGGCGATCTCCTCCTCGCCCAGCTCGGGCTTGGCGACCGGTATCACGCGACCTCCCAGTTGCGGGCCTGCATGCGCGAAAGGCATCCGGGGTCGGCCCGGAAGAGCCCCCGGTAGTGTTCGACCGTCGCCGCCAGACCCACGGTGGGCCGGGTGCGCGGCTTGAAGCCCGTGGCGCCCCGAAGCTTGGCCGGGTCCACCCAGAGGCGCGGCACGTCGCCGGGGCGCCCGGCAGAGAACTCGGGCTTGAGGTCCGGGCGGCCGGCGGCCTCCACGACCAGCCGGGCGAGCTCGTCGATCCGCGTCTCCTCGCCGAAGCCGAGGTTCACGACATCGCCGACCAGCGCGTCGCACGCAGCGATCTCGACGAGCGCCTCGGCGCAGTCCTTCACGAACAGGAAGTCACGCGTGTGCGAGCCGTCGCCGAAGATGACCGGAGGCTCGCCGGCAAGCGCGCGCAGGATGAATCGGGGGATCACCTCGCCCGAATCCCCCTGGAAATGAGCCCGGGGGCCGTAGTTGTTGAAGGGCCGAACCCGCACGACCGGCATGCCATAGCAGGTGCCGAAGGCCGCCGCGTAGTGCTCGCCGGCCAGCTTCGACGCCCCGTAGACCGTCGTGGGCCAGGTCCCCACAGCCTCGGTCAGAGGGAAGGCGGTGGCGGCCCCGTACACCTCGCTGGTCGACACGTAGATGAAGCGGCTGACGCCCGCCTGGCGGGCAGCCATCAGCACCTGGAGCGAGCCCATGGCGTTCACCTGGTGGTTCTCCAACGGGTCGTGGAGCGAGTGCCGCACCCCAAGGCAGGCGAGGTGGAAGACGGCGTCGACGCCGCCGGCCATGGCCGCGCGGCACGCGGTGGCGTCGGTGATGTCGCCCTCGATCACCCGCAGCCTGCCCGTGCGCGCGGCCTCCGCCAGGTTCCCGCGGGTGCCGTTCCGGAAGTTGTCGAGCACGGTCACGCGTAAGCCCTTGGCTACGAGAAGGTCGACCAAGTGGGAGCCAATGAAACCGGCTCCACCGGTCACCAGGATGCGGCAGTCGGGATCGGTGAGCTTCATGGAACGCGCACTCTAGGGGATACCGTCCGGCCTGCCCATGAAAAATATCGCCTCACGGCGCATTTCGCTCCCGCGAGGACGAGCCCGAGCCAGGCCGCGCCGGTGAGGAGATAGGCTAGAAGCAGCGCCGCCGGGGGCTTGTAGGAGAGCCTGACCTGGCTCTCGCCCGCCGGGATCGGCACGGCGATCACGGCGTTGGTGGTCGCGCGCACCTCCACCGGCCGGCCGTTGACGGTGGCCGTCCAGCCCCTGGTGAAAGCCCGGAAGGACTCAAGCCAACCGGGGGCAGGGGAGCGCACGTCGGCGACGAGCGGCGCGTAGGACCTTAGCCGGATGGGGAGGTCGGCGGGGTTGTAGGGAACGAGCGCAAAGCGCGCGAAGTCGCCAAACTTCGCCAGGTCGGCCTGGGGGTCCTGCACGACGAAATCGAGGCCAATCTCGATCGGCGAGTCTGACGGGTTGAAGAGCGGAATCACCCGGGAACTCTCGTCCGCCGATCCGAACGCAAGGCGGCCGCCCGACGCCGGCAGGTAGTACTCCCGGCTGACGCCTGGTCCCTGGACCTGAAGCACGCCCGCGTAGGACGCCGCAGTGAAGTCAAAGGCGAGCAGGTAGTGCTGCCCAGGCGCAAGCGTGAGCCTCGGGGCGAGCTCGATCCAGCGCCGCCCATCCGCGGCGGCGGTGCCGTGGAAAGCGCCGGGGGGGCGCCCATGGGGCCGGGGCGGCCCAAAATCGTAGCCCGGGGCGATCGCGCCGACGTTAGAGACCAGGTACGCCTTCATGTCGCGGTCGAGGATGCGCTCCTCGAGCGCGTAATCCATGTACCCGTACGAGTAGAACGCGCTCCCGCCGCCAAGCAGGCCCGCGGAAAACGTCGGCTCGGCGAAGTTGTTCGGCGCGAGCAGCCCGTCGGAAGCCTCCTTCGAATTGGCGATCGCGGCGCCGCGGCGCAGGAACGGACGAAGCTGAAGGCCCCCCCAGAGGACGCACGCGCCGAGGACAAGCACCAGGGAGGCGCTGCGTCCGGGCAGCGCGCCGAGGGTGCGGCCCGCGAGGACGACCGCGCACGCGGCAAGTATCGGAAACAGGCGCTGGGTGGGGGCGGCGTTGGTCGCGTCGAGCACCGCCTGCGGCACGGCCCGCCAGAGCATCGCCGTGGCGCCCGGCACCGGCATCGAAAGGACCACGAGGACCCCGGCGGGGGCGAGGAGCGCAAGCGCCGCGCCCGAGCGGACGCGCCACGCTGCGGCCAACGAGAGAAGCAGCACCGCGCCCACGCCCCAACCGGGTTGCAGGTCCGCGTTCATCGCGGCGGTCGCGGACACCGGCAGCAGGTCCGCCGGGAACATCTGCCCCAGGGTATCCAGCAACTGGGGCACGGCGATGGGGGACTGCTTGGGCGCTGCCAGCATCCATGTGGACACAAACACGTAGCCGCAGAGCGCGAGGAAGAGCGCGCAGGCTCCGGCCGCCCGCGCGAGCTCGCGGCGGCCCCAGCCGTCCCCGCAGGCCCATCTTGCGCCGAGCGCCACCGCCACGGAGAAGGTCACCCACACGCCGATGGGGCTGTGGCAGAGCCAGCACGCCGCGCTCCCCGCTGCCGCGAGGGCCCATCCGGAAAAGTCGTCCCGGTCGTGTATTCTGACGACGCCGGCGAAGGCGACCGGCAGGTAGGGCAGGGTCATGACCGACATGAACAGCTGGCCCGTGTAGGCCATGCCGGCCACCGCCGGGCACCACGCGTAGACGACGGCCAGGAGCAGGGCCTCGAGGCGGCGGCCAGGCAGAATCGCCCTGAGGCAGAAGTAGGCCGAAACGCAACCCGCCACATTGCTCAAGACCACGGCGAGGTTCAGGAGCGCGTAGGCGCTCAGGCTGCGGCCGGTCAGCAGGTCGAGCGCGAGGGTCGCATGCTGGAGATACGGGGCCACGCGCAGGGGCATGACGGTGCCGATGGGCGCCAGATACGTCTGGCCGACGAACACGGGCCCGAGGCCCATGCGCCACTGCTTCAGGAAGTCGGCGACGACGGACGTGTACCACTTGGCGTCGACGCCGCCCATGATGCCATCGTGCAGGAAGGGGCCTATCGCATAGAGGCCCGCGCCGGCGGCCGCGGCGATCCGCAGGCCCTCGCAGGCCCTAGGGTAACGCCCGAGCGTCCCAGCGAGGCGATCCAGCCATGCCCCGACCCCTCCGAGCGCCCGCCGTGCCAACCCCGGCCGATCCCCATGCCTATCGGTGACCGGGGCCATCACCAGTCATTGAATTCGCAGATCATGGCCGCGACGTACTCGACCTGCGCGTCCGTCATCCCCGGGTAGATCGGAAGGCTGATGCATCCCCTCGCGGCGGCCTCGGAGACCGGGAAATCGCCCGGCTTGTGGCCGAGGTCGGCAAAGCACTTCTGCAGGTGCAGGGGCAGCGGATAGTGCAGGGCGGTCCCGATGCCGCGCGCCTCGAGGTGCGCGCGCAGGCGGTCCCGCGCCGGGTGCCGCACCACGTAGAGGTGGTAGACGCTCTCCACGCCGGGCGCCTCTACCGGGAGCTTGAGCGGCGTCGAGGCGAGCAGCCCGTGGTAGCGGTGGGCGATCCGCCTCCTCGCCGCGGTCCACGCCGGCAGGTGGCGCAGCTTCACGCCGAGCACGGCCCCCTGGATCCCCTCCATGCGGTAGTTGTACCCGACCTCGTCGTGGTAGTACCTCGTGGTCGACCCGTGCTCGCGCAGGGCGCAGGCGCGGCGGGCATACTCGGGGTTGTTGGTCGCCAGAGCGCCGGCCTCGCCGCACGCCCCCAGGTTCTTGCCCGGGTAGAAGCTGAAGGCGGAGAGCTCTCCGAACGTCCCGACCGTCCGGCCCTTGTAGCGCGCGCCGTGGGACTGCGCCGCGTCCTCGACAAGCGGTATCCTGCGCCTAGCGCACACTTCCGCGATCGGGTCGACGTCGAAGGGCTGGCCGTAGAGGTGCACCGGCAGGACGGCCTTCGTGCGCGCGGTCACCGCCCTTTCGACCAGGCTCGGGTCCATGTTCATCGTCCGGTCGTCAATGTCCACGAAGACGGGCTTCGCGCCGACGTACGCGACCGCCCAGCTGGTGGCGATGAACGTGAACGGCGTCGTGATCACCTCGTCGCCGGGGCCGATGTTGAGCAGGCGCATCGCGACGTGCAGGGCCGACGTGCCGCTATTGAAGCCCACGCAGTGCCGGGCGCCCTGGTACGCCGCGAAGTCGCGCTCGAACTGCGCGACCTCGG
>CAYQOH010000039.1:0-17123 GCA_964419075.1 uncultured Opitutaceae bacterium
GGGCCTCGCCCAGGGAGCCGCCCCAGCGCTTCAACGGCCAGTAGTCAAGGAGCAGCAGCACGCACGGGAGCGTGACAAGCATCGGCTTGCACATGAGGCCGAGGGCGAAGAAGAGGAGGGAGAGCCCGTAGTAGGCGGGTGCGCCGGGGCCCCGGGAGCGCGCGGCCTCCGCCCTGAGCGCATAGGCCCAGAGGGCCAGCATCCAGAAGGCGGTGCTCAGCACGTCCTTGCGCTCCGAGACCCAGGCCACCGACTCGACGTGGAGCGGATGTAGGCCAAAGAGGGCGGCCACGAACAGACTGCGCCAGAGGGCCCCGGTCATCCGCCTGAGGGCGGCAAAGAGAAGCACGGCGTTCAAGGCGTGCAGCAGCAGGCTCGTCAGGTGGTGGCCCCAGGGCTGAAGGCCGAACAGTTCGACGTCCGCCATGTGCGAGAGCCATGTCAGCGGGTGCCAGTTGGAGGCCTCGGTGCTCTGGAACGCCCACCGCACGCTCGCCGAGGTCAGCCCCGCCTTCACGTGGGCGTTGTCGGTCACGTAAACCGGGTCGTCGTAGGTGATGAAGTCGTCCGCGACCGCGGGCAGGAAGATCCCCGCCACGAGGACGAACAGCAGGGCGCCGAGGACCACCGGGCCGCCTCGCCACGGCGCCTCGCGGGCCGCGGCGGCCCCGACTTTGGGGCCTCCACGGCTTTCGGTCGCCCGCTTCGCCGCATCCGCGGCCGGGCCCGCATCCTTCCTGGAGCGAGGCGTGTTCAATCCTGTTTGGCGTCCGACATTGTATGGAGGAGGAGTGGAAGCGGGCGAATGGCCGCATCCCGAGCCTGCGTTCGGGAAGCGGCCTTGCCGCGCAGGCCACTTCATGCGGAAGTGGGAACGGTTTGACAAGAATCCCGATTCCCGAGACGACGTGCCCCCGTTGGCCTTCCCGACCAGCGGCGTCCGCATCGGGGTCCTCGCGCGCCCTTTGAACGTCATCCACCTCCGACCGACCTGTATGCTGTGATCAACGGCAAGAAAGTGTGCGTGGTCCTTCCCGCCTTCAACGCCGCGAGGACCCTGGCGCGGACGCTTGAGGGCCTCGACAGGGCCTTCACTGACGAGATCATCGTCGTGGACGATGCGAGCTCCGACGAGACGCGCGACATCACGCGCCGGCTCGGGGTGCGCTATGCGTTCCACCGCCGCAACCACGGTTACGGGGGCAACCAGAAGACCTGCTACGCCCTGGCCCTCGAGACGGGCTCGGACATCATCGTCATGCTGCACCCCGACTACCAGTACGAGCCGCGCCTGGTCCCGGCGATGGCCCACATGGTGGCCTCCGGCGTCTATGACGTGGCGTTGGCCTCGAGGATACTGGGCCTGGGCGCGGTTTCGGGCGGGATGCCCCGCTACAAGTATGTCGCTAACCGGTTCCTGACCCTCGCCCAGAACCTGATGATCGGCCAGAAGCTCTCCGAATACCATTCGGGATACCGGGCCTTCTCGCGACGGGTCCTCGAGACGCTGCCGCTTCTCGCCAACTCCGACGATTTCCTCTTCGACAACCAGATGCTGGTCCAATGCCACTGGTGGAGATTCCGGATTGCCGAGGTCTCCTGCCCGACAAAGTACTTCCCCGAGGCCTCCTCGATCAATTTCTCCCGAAGCCTGAAGTACGGCCTCGGGACGCTTGGCGTGAGCTTGGACTGCCTCCTGAGCCGGACGGGATGGCGGCCGCCCGCCTACCTGGACCGCGAGTCATGCGCCGCCGCTACGCTCTCGGTCGCCTCCATCCGGGAGCGGATAGCCGAGACGAACCTGGACGTCTGACGCGCCATGCCCCGCCTTCCCCCGGGGTGCGCTGACGCCTATTGCACTCCGGCAAAGGCGCGCTAGAAACACCCGGCAAATGAGAATCCTCCGTTTCGCGGTCCTCCTCGCCGCGCTGGGAGCGCCGCCTGCCGGCGCCCAGGCGCCGGAGCCGGCCCAAGCCCCGCAAGCGCCCAAGGTGCGCCCGCCCTGGGAACTCGAATGGGCCTACCTCTCGAAATACCGCGACGCCGACGCGCAGCTGGGCCCGCCGGCCCGGGGCGAGAAGCGGGTCGTGTTCCTTGGCGACTCGATCACGGAGGGGTGGGGCGCGGCCGACGGAAAGTTCTTTGCCGGGAGACCGTACGTGAACCGGGGTATCGGCGGACAGACCACCTCCCAGATGCTGGTCCGCTTCAGGCAGGACGTCATCGACCTCAAGCCGTCGGCGGTCGTGATCCTGGGCGGGACGAACGACATCGCCCAGAATGGCGGCGTCACAACGCTCGAGGCGATTGAGCAGAACCTGCAGTCGATGGCGGAGCTCGCCCGGGTGAACCACATCCGCGTGGTGCTCTCGTCGGTGCTTCCCGTGTACGACTATCCCTGGCGGCATGGGCTCGAGCCCGCGGACAAGATCTTCGAGCTCAACCGGTGGATCGCCGCATACTGCTCAACGAACAACCTCGTGTACCTCGACTACTACTCGCCCATGGTGGACGCCAGGCGCGGGCTGCGGGCGGAGTACTCAATCGACGGCGTTCATCCGAACGGCGCGGGATTCGCGGTGATGGAGCCCTTGGTCGAGAAGGCCCTCCTCAGGGCGCTGAGGTGAGGATGCCACGATGCCGGAGCCGCCGCGGTCATGGCCCGAAGTTCGCGCTGTGCTCCGGGGCCCCAAGGGTGTAGGCTGATGGGGAACGCGGTCCGGCCGTCTGCCGGATCAAGCCGGATTAGCTATTGCCCATGAAAACCCTGATTGTTACCTGCTTCGTGGCGACCTGCGGAGTTGCCGCGATGGCCCAGACAAATCAAAGCGACGCGGAGCGCTGGCTCGCCAAGGCCGAGCTGGCCCCGCCGTTTGCGGCGCCCGCCTCCCGCGGGGCATGGGAGGCCAAGCGCCAGGACATAAGGGCCGAGCTCTTGAGGCTCCTCGGCCGGCTTCCGCCGCGCCCGAGGCTGCCGAGCGTCCAGACCCTGTCGCGCGAGGACCGCGGCGACTACGTTCTGGAGAAGTTCCAGTTCGACAATGACGCGGGCTCGACCGTGCCCGGCTACCTGTTCCTGCCGAAGAAGGCCCCCGGGAGGCTTCCGGCCATCCTGTACTGCCACTGGCACGGCGGCGAATACGACATCGGCAAGGAGGAGCTTTTTCAGGCCAAGCACACCCCGGAGGCGCCCGGGCCCACCTTCGCGAGGCGCGGCTACGTGGTCCTGGGCATCGACGCGAGCGGCTTCGGGGAGCGCAACGGCCAGGGTCCGGACGGCCCGTCCGAGAGGAGCGGCGCGGCCGAGGAGACGGCCGCGAAGTTCAACCTCTGGGTCGGCCGCACGTTCTGGGGCATGCTCATTCGCGATGACCTCATGGCGCTCGACTACCTGGCGTCGCGCCCGGAGGTCGACCCCGAACGTATCGGGGTCACGGGCATGAGCATGGGCTCGACCCGCACCTGGTGGCTCATGGCGCTCGATGAGCGGCTCAAGACCGGCGTGGCGATCGCCTGCATGACGAGGTACCAGAACATGGTGCGGCACGGCGCCATCCACGAGCACGACATCGGCTATTTTGTCCCGGGGATGCTCAACCACTTTGATTCCGAGGCCGTGATCGCTCTGATTGCACCGAGGCCGGTGCTGTTCCAGACCGGGGACAGGGACGGCGGCTCGCCCGTCGATGGCGTTCACGCGATCGAGGCGGCCGTGCGGCCCGTCTACGGGCTCTACGGCAGGGCGGACGCGTTCCAGAGCATCGTCTACCCGGGCCTCGCGCACGTCTACACGCCCGAGATGTGGGCGAAGACGCTGGCCTGGATGGACGAGCACCTGGGCGCGCCGGCCACCCGGCGCTGACCCAACCCGCACACGCCCGACCATGCCTGCCAAGGACCGCCCCGTCATCCTCCTCGACCCCTATCCCCGGCCGGTGGACGTGATCTTTGATCCCGCGACCAAGGCCCGTCTAAACGCCCTGGGCGACGTGATATGGCACGACGGGCCCCCGGCGCCGGCCGAGCATATCGACCTGCACCTGCCCCGGACGACGATCCTGATCGGCCAGAGCGCGCTGCCGCGCGAGCGCCTCGACCGGGCCCCGAACCTGAGGGCCGTGTTCAACGTGGAGAGCAACTTCCTGCCGAACATCGACTACGCCGAGTGCCACCGCCGCGGGATCCCCGTGCTCTCCACGGCCCCGGTCTTCGCGAAGCCCGTCGCGGAGATGGCGCTCGGCCTCGCGCTGTCGTGCGCGCGCAGGATCCACGAGGCCGACGCGTCCCTCCGCTTGGGCAAGGAGTCCCTCTACGGCGAGCGCGACAACTACGACTCGATCCTTCTCCACGGGCGTTCCGTCGCCCTCGTCGGCTGCGGGAACGTCGGGCGGGCGCTCCTGCCGCTGCTCCGGCCCTTCGGGGGCGAGATCCTGGTCCATGACCCCTGGATCCACCCCGCCGTGCTCCGGGAGATGGGCGTCACCCCGGCGCCGCTCGACGAGTGCTTCTCGCGGGGGGCGGTCGTGTTCCTGCTCGCGGCGACGACCACCGAGAACGCCGGCGGGATCGGGCGGGACCACTTCGGGCGGATGGCCCGCGGGGGGATCGTCGTCCTCGTGAGCCGCGCGGGGGTCGTCAACTTCAACGAGCTCCTCGACGCGGCGGCGAGCGGGCACATCAGGGCCGCGGTGGACGTCTGGCCCGACGAGCCGATACCGCCCGACCACCGGGCGAGGCGCACGCCCAACACGATCCTGCAGGCCCACCGGGCGGGCAATATCCCGGAGATCTGGCCCTGGATGGGCCAGATGGTCGTGGATGACATCGAGCAGGTCCTCAAGGGCCTTCCGCCGATGCGCTGCCAGCGCGCCCAGCTTGAGACCGTGACCCGGATCCGCAGCAAGCCGGTGGGCTGAGCGGGGCCGCGCGGGCCCTTGACGGTGCCGTTTGGGCCGGATTGGCTGGAGCATGAATACGAGCCGGAAGATTGGGGCTTGGCGCCCGGGCGCCTGGCGCTGTTGCGCCGTAGTTCTCGCTTGGCTTGCCCTCTGCCCGGCCGGCTGGGCGGGGCCGGAGGCCACGGGCGACCAGCTGCGCCTCGTGATCATTCTCAGCCGCCACGGCGTTCGCTCCCCGTTGGCGACCAACGAGGCGATGGCCCAGTATTCGGCCCAGACCTGGCCCACGTGGGACGTGGCGCCGGGGATCCAGACGGCGCACGGCAACAAGCTCATCGCGCTGTTGGGCGACTACTACCGGGCGCGCTACGCGAAGGACCACCTCCTCTCGGGCGACGCGGCCACCGACGGCCCGCTCGTGTTCATCCGGGCGGACAACGACCAGCGGACGATCGAAACGGGCCGGATCCTCGGGAAGGCGTTCGTGCCCGTGGGGGAGCCCGACGTGCACGCGGTGCCGGAGGGCACCGTCGACCCGCTGTTCAGGCCGCTCGATGCGCAGGTGGGCCATCCGGACCCCGCGCTGGCGATGGCCGCCGTGCTTGGCCGGATGGGCGGGGATCCCCGCAACGTGGAGCGCGCGTATGCGGCGCAGCTCGACCAGCTGCGGGTCGTGCTGAGGGGAGCGGGGCCGGCCCCGGCGGCCCCCGGAGCCCTCGATGCGCCGACGACCGTGACGCCCGGCAAGAAGTACTTCCCGGTCTCCCTCAACGGGCCGCTGGTCGCGGCGCTCACCTGCACCGACTACTTTCTCCTCGAATACACCGAGGGGATGCCAGCTTCGGACGTCGGCTGGGGAAGGGTGGACGGGCGGGTGATGACCGAGATGCTCAAACTGCACGACCTCTACTTCGACCTGACCCAGAGGACGTTCTATCTGGCGCAAGTCGGCAGCTCCAACCTCGCGAGCCACATCGTTGACACCCTGGAGCAGTGCGCCCTCGGCCAGCCGATTCCGGGCGCCCTGGGCCCGTCCGGGGCGCGGATTGTGGTGCTTGTCGGCCACGACACGAACATCGCCAGCATGGGAGGGCTCCTCGGAATGAACTGGTGCGTCGCCGGCTCGCAGTTCAACCCCGCGCTGCCCGGCGGGGCTCTGGTCTTCGAGCTGTGGAAGCGCGGGGACCGGGAGAACGCATTCTACCTGAGGACGAGCTACGTGGCGCAGACGCTGGAGCAGATGAGGGAGGCCACGCCGCTGTCCCTGGAAACGCCGCCGGCTCGCGCGCCCATCTTCATCCCGGGATGCGGAGGGTCCGGACGCGACTTTGACGCGCCGCTCGACGCCTTCGTGCGCCAGGCCCGGCGGGTGATCGACCCCGCCTTCATTGCGCCCGAGCCATGAGGCAGTTGCAAAGTTCCTCGCCCCGCCAAGGATGAAGGCATGGTAACGATCTCGGGAGAATACCAGGGCGACCTCCACTGCTCGGCCGTGCATGGGCCCTCGGGCAGGGCGCTGGAGACCGACGCACCGAAGGACAACCAGGGGCGGGGGGAGGCGTTCTCTCCCACGGACCTCGTGGCCACGGGCTTCGCGACGTGCATCGCGACCACCATGGCCCTCGCGGCGAGGAGGCACGGGGTCGAGATCCGGGGGATCCGCTACGAGGTGACGAAGGAGATGTCGCCCGATTCGCCGAGGAGGATCTCCCGGCTGTCCGCCCGCCTGTGGATGCCGCCCGCGGCGCGGGCCGTCCCCCAGGGCGTCCTGGAGAAGGCGGCCAACACCTGTCCGGTCCACCAGAGCCTGTCGCCCGCGGTGGAGAAGGTGATCGAGCTCATCTGGACGTAGCGTCGGTCAGGGGTCTCTCGGTCCCCTGAAGCTCGTAGGTGGTGTTGTACGTGAGCGCGATCCGCCTCGTGATGAAGACCTTGACCCTTAGCCTCCCGGTCGAGGGCCCGGTCGGCGTGGCGCTGCCCTCGATCCGCCTCACATCGCCCGTGTCGTTGATCGCGCGCCCCTTGAAGTCTGCGGGCTCGCCGCGGGCCACCCGGCGCAGGTCGTCGTCCGCAATCACGATCGAGATCCGGCCCTTCTCGCTGTAGAAGAAAGGGAAGACCCGGGCCAGATAGGTCGACGAGTAGACGGTGTCCCTCCGGATGAAGGGGGAGATCGTCATGGTGACGGTGCCGATGATGATGGACGCCGAGGCCGGCTTCGTCGCGACCACGTTGAAGCGCGCGGGGACCCCTTCGGCGCCGAAGACGGCCGGAAGGGCGGCGAAGGCGACAACGATGGGGGCCAGGAATCTGCGCACCCCCCGAATCTGGCCGGCGCGCCGCGGCGGGCAAACCCCAAAGCGCCGGGCAATCTTTCGCGTTGCGCCGGCACGCGGGCGCGGGTGATGTCGTCTCCTCACATTCATGGCCAAGAACATCCAAGCCACCTGGGGCGGGCGCTTCGCGGAGGGTCCCGCCGCCCTCATGCTGAAATTCAGCGAATCGGCTTCCTTTGACCGCAGGCTTGCGCCGTTCGACATCGCGGGCAGCAAGGCCCATTCGTCGATGCTGGCCCACGTCGGGCTGATCACGGCAAAGGAGTGCAGGGCGATCCATGCGGGGCTGGAGGCCATCCGCAAGGACATCGAGTCCGGGCGCTTCGTCTGGGACGAGCGGCTTGAGGACGTCCACATGAACATCGAGCACGCGCTCACCCGGCGGGTGCCCGCGGCGTCCAAGCTCCACACGGCGCGCAGCCGCAACGACCAGGTGGCCACCGACATGCGGCTCTTCTTCAGGCATGCATGCGCCGTCCTCGGGGCGAAGGTGCGGGCCGTCCAGGGGGCGCTCCTCGGCGCCGCCCGCAGGAACAGGGACGTACTCATCCCGGGCTACACCCACCTCCAGCGGGCGCAGCCCGTCTCCGCGGCGCATCACCTCTTTGCGTGGCTCGAGATGCTCGAGCGCGACCACGCCCGGCTGGCCGAGGTTTCGCAGAAGGCGAACGAGTGCCCGCTCGGATCCGGCGCGGTCGCGGGCACGACGCTGCGCATCGACCGGGAGTTCGTGGCGAAGGCGCTCGGATTCGTTGACTCGCGGGGCAGGCCGCGGGTGACCCAGAACTCCATGGACGCCGTGGCGGACCGCGACGTCTACATCGAGTTCGCCGCGGCCTGCGCCCTGCTCGGCGTGCATTTCTCGAGGATTGCGGAGGACCTGATCCTGTGGAGCAGCGCCGAATTCAAGTTCGTGGCCCTTCCCGACGCGTTCTGCACGGGCAGCTCGCTCATGCCGCAGAAGCGCAACCCCGACTCCTGCGAGCTCCTGAGAGGCAAGTCCGCGAGGCTTCAGGGCAATCTTCACACGCTCCTCGCCCTCGTGAAGGGGCTCCCGTTGACCTACAACCGCGACCTCCAGGAGGACAAGCTGCCGGTGTTCGACAGCTTCGACCAGTCGGCGATCTGCGCGGAGGTCCTTGAGGCGACCGTGAAGGGGATGACCTTCAACCGGGACCGCTGCGCGATCGCGGTGTCCGATCCGGCGCTCCTGGCGACCGACCTGGCCGACTACCTCGTCTGCCGCGGGGTGCCGTTCCGGACGGCCCATTACGCGGTCGGCGCGGTCGTCGCGCTTGCCGAGCGGAAGCGGTGCTCCATCACGGCCCTCAAGACCGAGGAGGTCAGGCGGCTTCACCCCGGGTTCGGCCCCGACTGGGCGAAGGTGTTCGACCTGAGGCGCGCCCTCGCGATGAGGCGCGGGACGGGCATGCCCGGTCCCGCCCAGGTTGCCCGCCAGTTCGCCCGCTGGAAGAAGCTCCTGGGCTAGTCGGGCTCGCGGGGGCAGATTCTCCACCGGAATGGGCACCGTCCGCATCCTTCCCGAGCGCGTCGCCAACCAGATCGCGGCGGGCGAGGTGATCGAGCGGCCCGCGGCGGCCGTGAAGGAGCTAGTCGAGAACGCCCTGGACGCCGGCGCGACCCGGATCACCGTCTCGTTTGCGCACGCCGGACGCTCCCTCATCCGGGTCGACGACAACGGGAGCGGAATGGCGCCGGAGGACGCCCGAATGGCCCTCGAGCGCCACGCGACCAGCAAGATCGCCGACACGTCGGACCTCGACCGCCTCGCCAGCTTCGGCTTCCGAGGCGAGGCGCTTCCCTCGATCGCAAGCGTGTCGCGCTTCACGCTCCAGACCCGGGAGGCCGGCCGCGACTCGGGCATCGAGATCGCGGTGAACGCGGGCCGGGTGATCCACGAGAAGGCGTGCGGCCGGCCGGTGGGCACCCGGATCGACGTGGAGCACCTCTTCGAGCCCGTGCCGGCGCGGCGCAAGTTCCTGAAGTCCGACCGGACCGAGGCCGGGCACATCGTCAACTGCGTCCGACTGTACGCGCTTGCCTGCCCGAGGACGGCGTTCGCCCTTTACGAGGACGGCCGGGAGGTCTTCAGGTCGCCCGAGTGCCCGGGCCTGGCCGACCGCGTGTCGGAGATCTTCGGCGCCCAGGCGGCCGAGGGCCTCCTGCCGCTCGATTACGCGGAGCCCGGCCTGCGGCTGACGGGCCTGATCGGGCGCCCGGGGACCGGTCGGGCGACCCGCCACGACATGGTCGCGTTTGTCAACGCGCGCCCGGTCGACAGCAGGACACTAAACGGGGCCCTGATGGAGAGCTACCGCGAGTCGCTGCCCCAGGGCCGCTACCCGGTCGCGTTCGTGTTCCTGGAATGCAGCCCCGCGGAGGTCGACGTGAACGTCCATCCGGCGAAGCGCGAGGTGCGGTTTCGCAGCGAGGCCATTGTGCGCGGGTTCGTGATCCGCGCGGTCCTATCCCGACTGAGGGAATGGGCCGGCCAGGCGGCCCCGGCCGGTGCGCCGGCCGCGCCCCCGGAGCCCATCGGCCTGCCGGCCCAGCTGCCCGCCCCCTTCCAGGGAGGGGTGGGTGAGCCGGCCCCGCGGATCGCCTGGGGGCCGTCCCCCGGCGCGCCGGCGGCTCCCGCGGCCCGCGAGGCTCCGAGGCTGATCGCGCACGACTGGCGGTTCGTGGGAGCGGCCCTCGGAGACTACGCCGTCTTCGAGAGCCCCCAGGGGCTCGTCCTTCTCGACCGGCGCGCGGCGCACGAGCGGGTCTGGTACGAGCGGCTGAGGAGCCAATTCAGGGCGGGACAGGTGCCCGTCCAGCGCCTGCTCCTGCCCATCTCCGTCGAGTTGAACCCGGTCGCCTCGGCGGTCTTGACGGACCACCTTGCGTTCGTCCGCGGCCATGGCCTGGAGATCGCGGAATTCGGGAGGAACTTCTTCCGCATCGAGGCCCTCCCGGCCTGGATGGAGCCGGGGGACGCCGAGGCGTTCGTCCGCGACCTTGTCGGGGCCCTCCGCGAGGGGCGCATCCCGGCGGCCGACGCCGATCTCGCCCGCGACGAGCTTGCGCGCCTGGCGGCGGCAAAGGCCGTGCGCCTGCCCCCGGCGGGGGAGGCGGAGTCGCTCGCGCTGCTGCGGGAGCTCCTCGCGACCTCGTCCCCCGTCGCGAGCCCCTCGGGCCGCCCCACCTACGTCGAATTCAACCATGGCGAGCTCGCCAGGCGGTTCCAGAAATAGGGCGGCGGCCATCGTTTTTGCGTGACCGCCCGAACCGGCGGGATGAGGCTCAGATTGGTCGGGTCAACACTCTCATGGTTACACCACCCAAGGATACTCGTACACACGATGCGCCGACGGAGGTCACGCGGTCCCTCATTCTCCGCCACCTGACCTCAACGCTCGCGCGCTACGCGCCGACCGCGACCCAGAGGGACTGGTGGGTCGCCACCTCGCTTGCCGTGCGGGACACGATCCATGAGCGCATGATCGCGACACAGGGCGTGCACAACTCGCAGAACTCGAGAAGGCTGTACTACTTCTCGATGGAGTACCTGATCGGCCGGCTCCTCGAGAGCAACCTGCTGGCCACGGGGCTCAGCGAGGCGGTGAGGACGGCGCTGGCCTCCCTTGGCGTGGACTTCGACGAGGTGCGCGAGGCGGAGGTCGACATGGGCCTCGGCAACGGGGGCCTTGGAAGGCTCGCGGCCTGCTTCCTCGATTCCCTCGCCACGCTGGACTACCCGGCCCTCGGGTACGGCATCCATTACGAGTTCGGCCTCTTCCGCCAGGAGATCGTTAATGGCTGCCAGGTCGAGCATCCCGACCGGTGGATGCTCTTCGGGAGCCCGTGGGAGATCATCCGGGCCGACTTCACCCAGGAGGTCAGGCTCTATGGGCGCGTGATCAACGCCTTCGACGAGCACGGCGACTCGAGGCCCAAGTGGGTGGACACGCGGACGATCCTCGGCGTGCCGTGCGACATCTCGGTGGCGGGCTACGGCACGAAGACGGTCAACCTGCTGCGCCTCTGGTCGTCGCGGTCGTCCCACGACTTCGACTTGGCAGCGTTCAATTCGGGGGGCTACGTCGAAGCCGTCCGCGAGAAGGCGATCGGCGAGACGGTCTCAAAGGTCCTCTACCCGAACGACAAGACCGAGAACGGCAAGGAGCTGCGACTCGTGCAGCAGTACTTCTTCGTGGCCTGTTCGATCCGCGACATCATCAGGCGCCACTTCCGCACGCCGGGCAATTCGTGGACGAACTTTCCCGACATGGTCGCGATCCAGCTCAACGACACCCACCCGGCGATCGCGGTCGCGGAGCTCATGCGCATCCTGCTCGACGAGGAGGCCATGGAGCTGGAGGCCGCCTGGGACATCACGACGCGGACGCTGGCGTACACGAACCACACGCTCCTTCCCGAGGCGCTTGAGAAATGGGGGGTGCCGCTCTTCGAGCGGGTGCTGCCGCGCCACCTGCAGATCATCTTCGACATCAATGTCCGCATCATGGCCCTCTGCGAGGCGAAATGGCCGGGCGACAACGGCAAGAAGCGGGCCTGCTCGCTCATCGAGGAGAACGGCCAGAAGATGGTGAGGATGGCGCACCTCGCCGTCGTCGGCACCCACGCCGTGAACGGCGTGGCGGCGCTGCACACGGCCCTCCTGCGCAAGAACCTCTTCCCGGAGTTCGACGCCCTCTACCCGGGCAAGTTTCAGAACAAGACGAATGGCATCACCCCCAGGCGCTGGCTCCTCCAGTGCAACGGGCGCCTTGCCTCCCTCATCACCCGGACCCTCGGCGGCGAGGATTGGGTGCGTGACCTCGACCTGCTGCGCGGCCTCGAGAAGTTCGCCGACGACGCAGGGTTCCGCCGCGAGTTCATGGAGGTGAAGCGCGCGAACAAGGCGGACCTCGCGCAGGTGATCCAGGCCGAGTGCGGGGTCGCGGTCTCGCCCGACGCGATCTTCGACGTGCAGATCAAGCGGCTGCACGAGTACAAGCGCCAGCACCTGAACCTGCTCCACATCCTCGCCCTCTACCGGCGCCTGCTGCACAACCCCGCGCTCGATATCACGCCGCGGGTGTTCATCTTCGGCGCAAAGGCCGCCCCGGGCTACGACGCGGCGAAGAACCTCATCCGCGCAATCAACGTCACCGGCGCCCGGATCAACTCGGACGCCAGGATCAAGGGCAAGATCAAGGTGGCGTTCCTGCCGAACTACCGGGTCTCGCTGGCCGAGAAGATCGTCCCCGCGGCCGACCTGTCGGAGCAGATCTCGACGGCCGGCAAGGAGGCGTCGGGGACGGGGAACATGAAGCTGGCGCTCAACGGCGCGCTCACGATCGGGACCCTCGACGGCGCGAACGTCGAGATCCGCGAGGAGGTCGGCGACGAGAACATCTTCATCTTCGGGATGACCGTGGAGGAGGTCGAGGCGCTGAGGGCGAAGGGATACAATCCCTGGGACATCCACCGCAACGACGAGGAGATCCGGGCCGTCGTCGACTGGCTCGGCAGCGACTACTGGACGCCGGGCGAGCAGGGCGCGTTCGGGGCGATCCACGGAACCCTCCTTTCAGGGGGCGACCCGTTCATGGTGCTGGCGGACTTCAGGGCATACAGCGACTGCCAGATCAGGGTCGACGCGGCGTTCCGCGACCGCGACGGGTGGGCCCGAAAGGCGATCCTCAACACGGCGCGGGTCGGGAAGTTCTCAAGCGACCGCACCGTCCGGGAGTACGCGAGGGACATCTGGAACCTGTCGCCCGCCCGCATCCCGTGACGCCCCGGGGGCGGCGGCCCGCGGGCGCACGGCGCGTTGCATGTTGCCATTCGCTCCCCAAGGGGAAAACTCCCGAGACCCTCGTACAGCCGTTCAAACCGGACCCCCATAAATGAGCGTCAAGAGCCGCCTGATCATCCTGAACTTCCTGCAGTTCTTCGTCTGGGGCACCTGGCTCATCTCCTTCGGAGGCTACCTGATCTCGGTCCTGAAGTTCACCGGGGGCCAGGTCGGGGGCATCTACTCGACGATGGGCCTGGCGTCGCTGTTCATGCCGGGACTTCTCGGGATCGTCGCGGACCGGTGGGTCAACGCCGAGCGCGTCCACGGCCTCTGCCACATCGTGGGCGCGGCCATGCTGTTCCTCGCCTCCACCATAAAGGATCCCGCCGCGATGTACTGGGTGATGCTCCTGAATTCGATGGTCTACATGCCGACCATCGCGCTCAACAACACGGTCTCGTACGGCGTCCTCGCCTCCACGGGCCTCGACGTCGTGAAGCACTTCCCGCCGATCCGCGTGTGGGGCACGGTGGGCTTCGTCGCGGCGATGTGGGTCGTGGACCTGCTGGGATGGTCGGTAAGCCCGCTGCAACTCTACATGGCCGCCGCCTCCGCGCTGGCGCTCGGCATCTATGCCTTCACGCTTCCCGCGTGCCCCAGGAGCAGCGCGGCGAGGTCCGCCTCGCTCGCCTCGGCGCTCGGGTTGGACGCGTTCGTCCTCTTCAAGAGGGGCCAGATGGCGGTCTTCCTGGTCTTCGCCCTGCTCATCGGGGCGGCGCTGCAGATCACGAACACCTTCGGGGAGCCGTTCCTTCACGACTTCAAGGGCGCCTACGCGAACTCGTTCGCCGTGGCCCACCCGGGGCTGCTGATGTCGGTCTCCCAGATCTCGGAGACGCTCTTCATCCTGACGATCCCCTTCTTCCTCGGGAAGCTGGGCATCAAGAGGATCATGATGATCAGCATCTGCGCCTGGGTGCTGCGGTTCGGCCTCTTCGGCATCGGCAACCCCGGCAGCGGCCTGGTGCTCCTCGTGCTGTCGATGATCATCTACGGGATGGCCTTCGACTTCTTCAACATCTCGGGCTCGCTGTTCGTCGAACTCGAGGCCGAGCCGCGCATCCGGGCGAGCGCGCAGGGCCTGTTCATGATCATGACCAACGGATTCGGGGCGCTCATCGGCGGGCTGATCAGCGGGCGGGTCGTCGATCATTTCACCGTGGACGGGGTCAGGAACTGGCAGAGCATCTGGTTCGTGTTCTCCGCGTACGCGCTGCTGCTCGCCCTGGTCTTCCCGTTTGTCTTCAAGTACAACCACAGGGCGGCGAAGGCGCCGGAAGCCATGCTGGAGCCGATCTGAACCCCCGTGGGGCACGGGGGGCGCCGAGGCCTCCCCGCCGCGGTTCCCCCCCCGGACGTCCCGCATCCAAAGGACCTCCCGCACACCATGACGCTTGAGGAACGACTGAGCCTCCACCTGGGCCGAACGCCCGACACCGCGGGGGCCGTCTTCATCGCCGGCAGCGCCACCGTGGTGGGCGACGTCGTCCTCGGGGCGAAGGCGAGCGTGTTCTACGGGGCCGTGCTGCGCGGGGACATCAACGTCATCCGGGTCGGCGAGGGCACCAACATCCAGGACAACGCGATCGTTCACCTGGCCGATGACTACGGCGCCCACATCGGCGCGTGGTGCACGATCGGGCATGCGGCGATCGTCCACGCCTGCACCGTGGGCGACGAGTGCCTGATCGGGATGGGCGCCATCCTTCTCGACGGGGCCGTCATCGGGGAGCGCTCGATCGTCGGGGCGCACGCGCTGGTGCCGCAGCGGTTCAAATGCCCCCCCGGCTCGCTTGTTTACGGCTCGCCCGCGCGGGTGGTCCGTCCGCTCACGCAGGAGGAGAGGGATGGGCTTCGCAAGTGGGCCGAGAAGTACGTCGGGGTCGCGACGGCGCACGCCGCGCGCGCCAAGGGGCGCTAGCGCTCGAGCGTGAGGAAGGTGTAGCGGAAGTTCTCGTCCGAGCTGTCGCGCCGCGCCACCTCGCGCCACCGCAGGTGCCGCCATTCGGGGAAGTGGCGGTCTCCCTGCACCTCGGCGTGGACGAGCGTGAGGTGGAGCCTCATCGGCCGGTCGAGCGCAAGGACCTCCTGGAAGATGCGCTCGCCCCCGTTCACGTAGATCTCCCCGGGCAAGGTCTCGGCGATCTCGAGCGCCGCCGGAACGGAACGGGCGACCCTGACGCCCCCCGCCTCGAGCGAGGGGTCGCTCGTGACCACGATCAGGCGCCTGGCGTCCTCGCGTGCCCGTGGCCACGTCTGGTAGCAGATCCGTCCCAGGACGATGGTCTTCCCGGCGGTCTCCTCATGGAAGAGCCTCAGGTCCTCCGGGATCCTCCAGGGCAGGCGGTTGCCGCGCCCCATGACGCGGTTCTCCGCGCAGGCCACCATCAGGTTGATCATCTTCGCCATCAGGCCCGTGCATGGCGCAAACCGGGGCCTTTTCCAAGCCCCGCGAGCGCCCGACGCGCGAATTGTTGTCACTTGTCACGCGGATGGGGCGCCGCATGATCGAACCATGAAAATAGGAGTCCCAAAGGAGATCAAGATAGGTGAAACCCGCGTGTCGATGACGCCCAGCCTGTGTCGCCGGTGCGTGTCCCTTGGCGCAAAGGTGCTCATCCAGAAGTCCGCGGGCCTGAGTGCCGGCTTCACGGACGCCGAGTACCGCGCCGCGGGAGCGGCCCTCGTGGCCGATGCCGCCACGGTCTGGAGGTCGGCCGACCTGATCCTCAAGGTGAAGGAGCCCCTGAAATCGGAGTACGGCCTCCTCCAGGACGGGCAGGCCCTGTTCACCTACCTTCACCTCGCGGCGGGCCCGGACCTGGCGAAGCTGCTGCTCAAGAAGAGGATCCTCGGGATCGCGTACGAGACCGTGGAGGGCTCGGACGGGTCGTTCCCCCTGCTCAAGCCCATGTCGCAGATTGCCGGCCGGCTGGCGATCCAGGTCGGGGCCTATTTTCTCCAGTCGCAGCACGGGGGCTCGGGCGTCCTCCTGGGCGGCATCCCAGGGACCCTTCCCGGGCACGTCGTCGTGGTCGGCGCGGGCAACTCCGGCGCACACGCGGTGCAGATGGCCGTGGGCATGGGCGCCCGCGTCACCGTCCTCGACCTGGACACCCGCAAGCTCGAGGGGCTCGACTCGGAATACCGGGGGCGTGTGGTGACGCTGATGTCGAACCTCGCCAACCTCGAAAGCTGCGTGGCCGACGCCGACCTGCTCGTAGGTGCGGTCCTGATCCCTGCGGCGAAGGCCCCCACCGTGGTCACGCGGGCGATGGTGGCCAAGATGCGGCCGGGTGGCGTCATCGTGGACATCGCCATCGACCAGGGCGGATGCATCGAGAGCATCCGGCCGACGTCGCACACGGAGCCGGTTTACCGGGAGCACGGCATCAACCACTACGCCGTGCCCAACATGCCGGCGCTCGTCGGCAGGACGTCGACCCAGGGGCTCACCCAGGCGACGGAGCCCTACGTGGCGATGCTCGTGCAGAAGGGCGTCGAGGCGGCCCTTGCCGAGCACCCGGGTCTCGCCAGGGGCGTCAACACCCGCGACGGGCGGATCACCTACGACGCGGTCGCCCAGGCCCTCGGCTACGCCTAGGCGGGGGAGACGATGGTGACGCTCTCAAGCGCGACGCGCTCGACCGGCGTGCTCCTTTCGGAGCCCGCCGTCGGGACGTTGGCGATCTGCTCGAGGACGTCCACGCCGGACACCAGCTGTCCGAACGCCGTGTACTGGCGGTCGAGGAAGCGGGCGTCGCCGTGACAGATGAAGAACTGGCTGCCCGCGGAGTCCGGGCTGGAGGAGCGGGCCATCGACAGCACCCCCCGGACATGGGGCTTCTCGTTGAATTCGGCCTTGATCGAGTAGCCGGGGCCGCCCGTCCCCGGGATCCCCTTCTGGCCCTCCCGCGTGTTGGGGCAGCCGCCCTGGATCATGAATCCCTTGATGATGCGGTGGAATGCCGTCCCGTTGTAGAACCCCGCCCGGGCGAGCTTCTTGAAGTTCTCGACCGT
>CAYQOH010000040.1:0-17041 GCA_964419075.1 uncultured Opitutaceae bacterium
CGGAGATCGAGAAGTTCATGAGCTCGAGGCCGGTCGTGGTGATGGCGCTCCAGGGGCCCTCCGTGGTCAGCCGCGTGCGCGACCTCCTGGGCCCGACGGATTCGCGCAAGGCGGCGAAGGGGACCATCCGCGGCGACTTCGGCACCGAGATGATGAGGAACGTCGTGCACGCCTCCGACAGCGTGCCGAACGCCAAGATCGAACTCGAACGGTTCTTCGAGCCCGGCGAGATCTTCAGCGCCTGAAGTCCAGCGTGTTGGGGCCGCTCGCGAGGTCCACGGTGCGGCCCTCCCACTTGAGGGAGCCCGTGATCCCGGGCGGAAGGCTGACCTCGAACTCCCATCCGTTCTCCGCCTTGCGGTAGCTGGCGACGATGTCGCCGTCGGGGTGGGGCATCCGGGCGTTGAGCACGCTGAGCCCGGCCAGGTGCGGCTCGACGGCCACCGTGCGGAAGCCGGGCGAGGCCGGGCGGATTCCGGCGACGAGCGTCAGCAGGTCGTAGTTCGGGTGGGCGCTCCAGGCGTGGTCGTCGGAGCGGGTCGGCTCGGCGGTCTCCGCCCAGGTCGTCAGCCCGATGTCGAGCATGCTCCGCCAGGGCCCCAGCGATCCGAGGTAGAGGTCCGCGAGGCCCGCATGGTCGAGCGCCCGGGCCACGTAGAACCGGAAGTAGATGCTCGCCGCAGAGAACTCCCCGGGGCCGGGCGCGGGGGCGGCGGGCGGCCGGTGGGCCAGCACCGCGCGCATGACGGCGGCCTGCCCCTGCCTCGGCACCGCGTCCGTCAGCACCGCGAGCGCGTTGGTCTGCTCGCTGAAGTGGGCCCGCGAGGGGGTGTCGGCGACGAGCCCCCGCGGCTCGTCCCAGCAGAGGCGGATCACCGCGGCCGCGATCGAGGCGGCCCGCTGGCGGTAGCCGTCAGCCAGGCCGGCGTTTCCGAGGTGCGCCTCGAGGTCGGCGGCGTCGCGCAGGGCCGCCGCGTAGGTCAGCGAGAGGAGCGCGGACCCGCCGTCGGCGTCCTGCGGGGGGACCCCGAAGTCGAAGTCCTTCGTCCAGTCGCCGAAGTTCCACCAGGGCATGACCCCGAGCAGCCCGTCGGGCCGCTGGTGGCGCGCGTACCAGTCGATGACGCTCCGGGTGTGGGGGACCCATTCGGCCAGCGAGCCGTCGTCGGGCCGGTAGAGCCAGTAGTCGTGGATCATCCCGATCCACAGGAGCGAGAAGGTCGGGATCACCTGCGCCAGGGCGCTCGGGTAGCGGCTCTGGGTGAGGCCCTCGGCGATCCTCGACTGGTCATAGGCGTTTAGCGCCTGGCGCGCGAGCCGGTCGTCGCCGAACTCGACGTAGGAGATGAGGGCCTGGATCCGGGTGTCGCCGACGTACTGGAGCTGCTCCCAGTAGGCGCAGTCCATGTAGGTCTCATGCGCGTTCATCCGCGCGGTCCGGGTGCCCACCTCCCATATCCTCGTTATGGCTGGGTCGCCGACGTCGATGCTCGCGCGCTCCTGGAAGGGGTAGCCGCTGTAGCGGGCGCCGAGGGACTCGAGGTCCAGCGGCTCGTCCGCAGTCCGGACCTCGACCTGAAGGTAGCGCCAGGCGCGCCACCACAGGGACGACCACGCGCGGTGCGACCCCCCGTCCGCCGTGAGGCTGTCCGTTAGCCCGAGGATGGAGCGGTTCGCGGTCGCGTTGCGGTCACCCTTGTCGCCCCTGGCGTCCACGAGCGCCTCGGCGTACGTCAGGCGCACGGTCGCCCCCTTCCCGCGGCCCATGACAAGCTCGGGGTAGGCGGTCGTCATCGCGCCCCCGTCGATCAGGATGGCGGCCCGGCTGTGCGCGGGGATCGTCGCGGGGAAGCCGCTCACGCCCGCCACTCCGGTGACCCGCACGATACGGCCGATCGGCGCCTCCCGGTATTCCATCTGGGGCAGGCGGTCCGCGACGAGAAGCCACCGGTTGTCGCCCGAGCCCGTGCCGACCGGCGTCGGCTTCGCGTAGTGGCCGGGCTCCCCCGTGCCGAGCGCGACCGCCGGGCTCCACGGCGCGGGGCGGGTCTGCCAGTCCCAGTCATAGAGGCGCCCGTCCATGAATTCCCCGGGGCTGGCGGCGTAATAGCTGGGCACGTCGGCCGAGTTGATCGGAACAAAGCCCTGGCCCCGCTCCTCCTCGGCCTCCCAGGACGGGTCGGTGTTCGCGGCGGCCTCCGCCGCCGTGTCGCCCTGCACCAGGAATCCGGTCTGGTCGCCCATCTGGGCGACCGGGGCCAGCGCGCCGCAGTTCCACACCGTGGCGGCCAGGACGTTGTCCCCCTTCCTGAGCAGGGGCCCCACGTCAAAGGTCTCGTAGCGCCAGTGGTCCAGGTCGCCGCGGGCGGGCCCCTCTCCGACACGGGCGCCATTGACAAAGAGCACGAACCGGTTGTCGGCGGTGACATGGATCACGAATCGGGCCGGCACCGCCCCAAGCGCGAGGCGCTTGCGGAAGTGGTAGACGCCCGGGCTGCGCGCCCCGGCGCCCTTGCAGGTGATCCACTGGGACGGCCACGGGGAGTGGACGAGGTCGAGGGCCGGCTTCTCGGCCGAGCGGCCGGCCGGCGCCAGGGCGGCGAGGGCGGCGGCGATCCCGAGCGGCAGCATTCCAGCCGGGAGGCGGCGCGCCGGGCGTGAGGCGGCGGATTCGGTGGCGGGGGACTCGTTCATGGCGGGGTGGGGCCGGGAGGCTCATCGTGGGCGCTGACGATTCTGTTGCAATCGTCTGTTGGCTCCGCTGCCATTTGGATTGATGGGCCCCGCCTTACCCGCGAGAGTGTCCCTTCGCTTTCAACCCCACCCCATATGAAAATAGTGATCACGGGCGGCGCCGGGTTTCTCGGACGCCGCCTCGCCAAGGTCCTTCTCGAAGATTCCGACGTCGCGCAGGTCATCCTTTCCGACGTCTCCGAGCTGCGCGCGCCCGCGCACGATGAGAGGCTTGTCCTGAGCCAGGCAAACCTCCTCGAGCCGGGAGCCGCGGCCGCGGTCGTCGACGGGGCCGACGTGGTCTTCCACCTCGCCGCGATCGTGAGCGGGCAGGCGGAGGCGGACTTCGACATGGGCATGAACGTCAACGTGGACGCGACGCGCAGCCTGCTCGAGGCCGCGCGCGCGACCGGCCACTGCCCGCGGTTCGTCTACGCGAGCTCGCTGGCGGTCTTCGGGCCGCCGCTGCCGGCCGTTGTCGACGAGCAGACGGCCGTGCATCCGCAATCCTCCTACGGTGCGCAGAAGGCCATCTGCGAGCTGCTCGTGGCCGACTACACGCGCAAGGCCTTCGTGGACGGCCGCGTGCTGCGCCTGCCGACGGTGTGCGTGAGGCCCGGCACCCCGAACGCGGCGGCATCGTCCTTCGTCAGCGGGATCATCCGCGAGCCCCTGCACGGGGAGAAGGCGGTGTGCCCGGTCTCCCGCGACCACAAGCTGTGGCTTTCGTCGCCGGCGGCGGTGGTCGAGAACCTGATCCACGCCGCCTGGCTCAGGCCGGACGAGCTGGGCTTTGAGCGCATCATCAACCTGCCGGGCATCACGGTGACGGTCGGCGAGATGATCGCCTCGCTGGAGCGCATCGCGGGCAAGGAGACGGCCTCCCGGGTCGTCTTCGGCGAGGATCTCAAGGTGCGGCGCATCGTCTGCAGCTGGCCGTCGAGCTTCGACGTCACGAGGGCGCTCCGGCTCGGCTTCAGCCGCGACCCCGACTTCGACGACCTGATCATGGACTTCATCTCCGACGAGAAGGCGGAGAAGGGCCTCAAGCGCCCCTGACGAGGTCGCGCAGGGCGCCGGGTTCGCCCACGTTTCCGGGCCAGACCACGAGCCTCATGCCGGGGTGGCGGGTCTCCGGGCCCATTTCCCATACCGGGACGCCGGGCGACGCCTGGCCGAGCACGGTCGCCCTGCGCATGCCGAGGGCGCCGATCGCGAGGTCGCATGAGGTGATGCCGCCCTTCCCGATGAGGAAGCGGGGGCGCTCGGGGATCGCCCGGACGATCCGGACGAGGGCGTCCGAGACGGTGCGCCCGGCATCGAGGTCTCCCGCCGAGCCCAACGCGCTCTCGTGCTTGCGGCTCGTGAAGAGGACCGCGTGGCGGCCCGCGCAAAGCGCCTTCCGGGCCGCGTTCGCGCACCGCAGGATCTCCTCGCCGCGGGAGCCGGGCGCGGCGAGCGCGTCGACGGCCACCTCGGTGGCCTCGACGCCGGGAAGCTCCAGAAGCGCCTTGAGCTGGAGGGTCGTGCGGCGGGTGTACGAACCCACGACGACCAGCCCGCCGCCGGCGCCCGGACCGAGGGCCTCCCCGGGCGCCATGGGCGCCCGGGGCTCGAGCGCGGCGCGGACCCGCACGAAGCTCGCCGCCGTCCGCACGAGGTACCGCCTTCCCGCGGCCTCGGCCCCGAGGAGCCCTTCCGTGAAGACCTCGAGGTCCGGATAGGCGGCCGCGTTCACGACCAGGTGCGCCCCCCGGGGCAGGTCCATGAGCCTCGCGCGCACCGCGGCCGCCCCTCCCGGCGCCCGGAGCGTGGCGAGGTCGACCCAGGCGACGTCGCACGCGCGCACCGAGCCGCCGGTGGCCTCCTCGATCCATCTCGTCAGGTCGGAATTGCGGTAGCCGAAGGTCCGGTCCCTCGCGAACTCGGTCTGTCCCGCCGGCACGAGGGTCTCCCCCTCCGCGACGTAGTGCACGTTGCCGATCGTGTAGCGGCCCCCCTCGAAGAAGGCGGGGATCACGATCCTGGCGTCGATCGGGACCCCGAGGCCCCGCTCGATCGCGTCCATCTCGGCGGCGAAGTGGCCGCGCAGCGTGGAGTCGGCGCGGCTCAGGACCGCGACGTCCACACCCGCGGCCCTGGCGGCCGCCGAGAGGTTCCGCGTCGCCTCCAGGACGAGCGCCGCCGCCTCCGTCGCGGGCAGGCTGCGGGTATTGGTCAGCACGAAGAAGCAGGGCCTGGGGTCGGCCAGGGCGGCCGCCAGCGACGGCACCGACCAGTCCGCCAGGACGTCCACGCCGTGCACGGTCTGCGTGCCCGTGGGGTCGTCGTCGAGCACGACCGTCTTCGTGCGGCCCTCGCCGACCTGCCGGCGCACCCGCTCGAAGGCGTCCCCGGCCGCCGGTTGCGGCAGGGACGCGAGGACGGACCTCGGGAGGGGCTCGACGGGCGGGTCGGGATTGCGGCGCATCGGGCGGGTGGCGCCCGCCAATCTGCTCCAAGCGGCGCTTGCGAAGCAAGGAGCACTTCGTCAGATCTTGTGCGCGCTTATGGAAATGAACCGGCGCCAGTTTATCGCCATGTCCGGCGCGGTCGTGCAGGGCACCGTCCTTGCGGGCCTCGGCGCCCGCGCCGTGCTGGGCGCCGCCGCCGATGCCGCGGGCGGCGCCGCGGCGCCGTGGCACCAGCGGATCAAGCGGATCGGCCAGCTCAACTTCAACGAGCGCGACCCCCTCGAGCTCGATGTCGAGGCGTGGGCCGACTACTGGGCCTCGCTCAAGGTCGACGCCGTGCTGGTGAGCGTCACGGGGATCCTCGCGTTCTACCCGACCCAGGTCCCCTTCCACCGGCGGAGCCAGTTTCTCGGGGACAGGGACCTCTTCGGGGCCTGCGCGGCGGCGGCGAAGAAGCGGGGCCTGCGGGTGATCGCCCGGACGAGCCCCGACCTCAACTGGGAGGACGCCGTCAAGGCGCATCCCGAGTGGTTCATGCGCGACCAGAGCGGCGGCTTCCTCGCCCACGGGGAGGATCCCCGGCTCTTCCAGACGTGCACCTTCTCCACGTACTTCACGGAGCACATGCCCGCGATCATGCGCGAGGTGCAGGCAGCCTACGACGTGGACGCGATCTTCACGAACGGCTGGCCCGCGTTCGGCAGCCTGCCGGTCTGCTACTGTGACGCGTGCCGCAAGCTGGCGAAGCCGGGGACCCCGGAGTACTGGGACCAGTACACGGAGCGGGTCGCGGACCTCTGGAGGCTCTATGACGGGATCGCGAAGGAAAAGAAGCCCGACAGCCTGTTCTTCGCGAACATGGGCGGCGGAATCCGCGCGACGCCCAACCTGAAGCGCCTCGCCGGCGTCTGCGAGTGGTTCAACTGCGACAACCAGGGCCGCGGGGGCGAGGGGACGCCGATCTGGGGCGCCTCGCAGCAGGGCCGCGTCGCGACGGCGATCATGAAGGGTCGCACGATCACCAACGTGACCGGCGCGTGGTCGACCTGCGGCGCCGTGCGCTGGAGGAACGTCGCAAAGTCGAGGCCCGAGGCCGAGATCTGGATGGACCAGACGGCCGCGAGCGGCATGACGATCTGGTACCACTGGCTTGGCGCCCAGAAGGGCCTCGGCGAGGACCGGCGCTGGCAGAAGACGGGCCGGCGGTACATGGAGTGGCTCGCCCGCCACGACCTGCACTTCGAGCGCCTGCGTAGCGTGGCCAACGTCGGCGTCGTGATGGGCCAGCGCGCGCACCTCTTCTATACGCCCCCGGGGGAGGGCGGGATGGCCCAGTTCGTGGACGGCCTCTACTACGCGCTCATCGAGGGCCGCTTCATGTTCGACTTCGTGCACGAGGACGACCTCGGCCCGGAGTCGGTGGGGCGGTACTCCGCGCTGCTGCTGCCCAACATCGCGTGGCTGAGCGACGCCCAGTGCGCCCAGCTGCGCGACTACGTCGCCGCGGGCGGCTCGCTCATGGCGTCCTTCGAGACCGCGATGTTCGACGAGAAGGGCCGGCGCCGCGCCAACTCGGGCCTGGCCGACGTCTTCGGCATCGAGGCGGTGGGAGAGGTCGCCGGGCCCAAGGGCAACGGCTTCTACGCGAGGATCGAGGGCGCCCATGAGATCCTCAGGGGCTTCGAGGACACGAACTGGATCCCCGGGGGCGGCTACCGCCTGCCCGTGAAGGCGCCGGGGCCGCTCGTGCTCTCCGTCGTCCCGGCGCACACCGCGTACCCTCCCGAGCTCTCGTACGCGCCCGTCAGCCGGACCGACGAGCCGGCGGTGGTGGTCCGGGACAACGGCCGCAGCCGGCTGCTCTACTTCCCCGGGGACGTCGAGCGGGCGGCGTGGCGCTCCGGGCACACGGACCTGGGCCGCCTCCTTCAGAACTCCGTGGCCTGGCTCACGGGCGGCCGCCAGCCGGTCACGGTCGAGGGGAACGGCGTCATCGAGTGCTTCGCGTGGGAGACGCCCCCCGGCTTCGCGGTCCATCTCCTGAACTACACCAACCCCAACCTGCACAAGGGATGGCTGCGGCGCCATTACCCGGTGGGCGAGCAGAAGGTGAGGATGACCCTGCCGGCCGGCCGGGACGTCGCCCGGGTCGAGCTCCTGCGGGCGGAGCGCGCCGTCGCGTTCCGCCAGGAGGGCGCCACGGTGGAGTTCACGATCCCCTCGGTCGAGGACTACGAGGTCGCGGCCTTGTACGCGTAGGGCCGCCTGGGGCGCCTCACGCGCCCCAGGCCCCGGCGACGGGCGTCCCGCAGAAGCGGCACCTGCCGGCGTCCAGCCGCAGCGCGGTTACGGCGTAGGCGTCGCGCTCGACCACGGGGCGCCTGCAGCTCGGGCAGTACGTCGTGCCGGCGTCGGCCACCTCCCGGACGTTGCCGATGTACACGTAGCGCAGCCCGGCGGCGCGCGCCGCCTCGCGCGCCTCGAGGAGGATGTCGATCGGGGTGACCGGGAGGTGGTCCAGCTTGTGCTGGGGGTTGAAGCGGGAGAAGTGCAGGGGCCGGTCGGGTCCCAGGTTGTCGGCCAGCCAGGCGCACATGCGCCGGATGGCGTCCAGGTCGTCCGTGTAGGTCGGGACGACGAGGTTAATCACCTCGAACCAGATCCCCAGGTCGCGGTAGGTCCTGAGCGTGTTCAGGATGGGCTGGAGCTTGCCGGAGTTGAGGCGCCGGTACGTCGCGTCGTCGAAGCCCTTCAGGTCCACGTGCGCCGCGTCCACGAACCGCGCCAGGTCGCGCAGCGGGCGCTCCTCGATAGAGCCGCAGCTCACGATGATGTTCCGGATGCCGCCCTCGCGGGCCAGCCTGCAGGTGTCCAGGGCGTACTCATAGTACGCGGTCGGCTCGGAGTAGGTGTAGGCGACGGACGGGCAGCCGAGCGCCTTCGCGACCGCGACCACGTCCTCGGGGAAGAGGCTGGCGCGGGCCACGTCCTCGTAGGTCAGCGCGCGCGGCAGCGGCGGGCGGAGGCGCAGCTCCGGCCCGCTCGGGTCCTTCGTCTCCTCCGGCTTCTTCTGGGAGATCTCCCAGTTCTGGCAGTTGAGGCACCGGAAGACGCAGCCCGAGGTCGCCAGGGAGAACGCCGTGGTGCCCGGATGGAAGTGGTACAGGGGCTTCTTCTCGACGGGGTCCACGTGGAACGTGCACGGGTTGGCGTACGCCATCGTGTACAGCGTCCCGTCCCGGTTCACCTTGTTGCGGCAGTGGCTGCGGTCGCCGGGCTCGAGGATGCAGTTGTTCGGGCAGGTCTTGCACTGGACGTTCGCCCCGAGCTTGAGGTAGTGCGACGCCTCCCTCACCCAGCCGCGCGCCAGCCAGAGCGCCCACGTCCTGTCGTCGGGCGCGTCCCCCTTGAACACCTCGGCCGGGGCCTCGGCGTCCCCGAGGTGCAGGAGGCTGTCGACCCACGAGCCGCCGCAGCGCAGCCCCGCGCACGCGAACGCCGCCGCGCCGCCCGCCAGCGCGCGGCGCCGGGTGATCAGGCCTCCGACCGTTGTTTGATCCATCCCCATCGGAGCATCGCAAGGTACAGCGACGGCACCACGTGCGCCAGCACGAGGATGCCGAGCGGCAGGTGCATGAGCTTGTGGAGCGTCAGCGCCGTCCGCTCGTCGGCAAGGGCCCCGAAGCCGTAGCGCCCGCTGATCGCGTACCCCGTCGCGAAGAAGGCGAGCAGAAGCGGCAGCAGGATCCATCCGGTCCACCGAACGAGCTTCAGGCAGATGTGGTTCAGGGCGTGCATGGCCTGACGCCCAAGGCTAATCCCGCGCAGGCCGCGTTCAACACCGCAATGAGCAGGCAGACGGCCGGAACGCCGGCGAGCGGGACGAGGAGCGAGGCGACGAGGAGCGCGCCGAGCGCGGCCCCGGCAAGGTCCGCGCTGAAGAGGCGGGCGGGGGCGGCTGCGGGCCCTCCCGCGGCCGCGGCCAGCGGGAACTGCGCGCCGACCATCGCCGCAAGGCCGAGCGTGGCGAGGAGGATGAGGCCCTGGCCCACGAGCGGGCCCCCGGGCGTGGCGTCCACGGCCTGGCTCGCGCGCAGGATCGGGGGGACCGCCAAGGCGAACGCCGCGATGCCCAGGCCCAGCACCGCCAGGGCCCGCGCCGCGGGGACCCGGGACGACGCGCGTCCCGCCGCCCACGCCCCTGCGGCGAGGCCGCCCATGAAGACGGTGACGACGAGGCCCACCTGCCGGTAGACCGATCCGTAGAGCATCTGGAAGCCGAGGAGCAGGACGATCTCAAGGCCCGACGCCGCGAAGCCTGCGGCGAAGATCACCCGGGGCGCGGGACCGAGGGCCGCGAGGTAGGCGGCCAGGGCCAGCGCCAGGGCGATGCCGAGCGCCGCGCTCGTCCCGCCGAACTGGCTCAGCCACAGGCGCAGCTCGTAGTAGTACAGGACCGGGTTCAGGTCGGTGTTGAGCTCCGCGGGACGGGAGGCGGCGCGCCCGAGGTCCGCCATGCGGTCCGGCGAGAGCGTCGCCCCGAGGTAGTTGCCGTTCACCAGGCGCGGGCGGACGGCGGAGGCCTCGATGAGGCGGGCGACGCCCGGCTCGAGCGGGCCGTCGGACGCGAGGAAGAACACGCGGCCCCCGGGGATCATGACCACATGGGCGAACGCGCCCTGCAGGGTTTGGCGGGCGCAGGAGAGGAGGCGCGCGAGCTCCGGGCCCGCGAAGTTCTCGTAGTGGCCCAGGCCGAACGCCAGGACGCCGTCCGGCCCCAGGGCACCGTGCGCCTCGGCGAAGAAGCCCGCCGTGTAGAAGCGGTTGAGCTGCGAGGTCGAGGGGTCGGGCAGGTCGACGATGACGACGTCGTAGCGCGCGCGGCTCTCCCGCACGAAGCGCCTTCCGTCGGCGGGGGCGAGCGTGATCCGCGGGTCGTCCAGGTTTCCCGCGACCAGCCGGCGCCCCGCGGCGATGATGGCGGGGTCGAGCTCCACGTACGTCACCCCGGCGACAAAAGGGTACCGCAGGATCTCGCGGGCGTCGCCTGCGACGCCCCCGCCGATCAGCAGGACCCGCCGGGCCCCGGGCCGCTGGCACATGGCGTAGTGGACCGCCTCCTCGACCTGGGTCGTGTTCTGCGTGGCCGCCACCGGGATCCCGTTCTCGTAGAACGTCAGCAGGCCCGAGCGGTCGCACACGATCAGGCGGCCGTAGGGCGAGTTCGCCCGGTAGACCACCCGCTCCCCGCGGTGCTGGAGCGCGGTGGTGAGCGCGTCCCCGTCCCCGAGCGAGATCCCGAGCGCGAGGGCGCCCGCCAGGGCCCCGCCCGCGGCCACGAGCGCCCGCGAGCGGATCCGCCACCCGAGGAGCGCCCCCGCCGCGAGGTTGAGGAACGCCGGCGCGCACAGGAGCGCGAAATGGTCGAAATGGGGCACGAGGACGAAGACGAAGAGGGCGCCGCCCGCGACCGACCCGGCGGCGTCGGCGCAGTAGACCGCGCCGATCCCCGCGGGGCCTTCGTCCGCCGCGAGGACCCGGCACCCGAGCGTGAGGAGGGCCCCCGCCACGAGGCAGAACGGGGCGAGAAGCCCGAGGCTGCCGAGCCAGGTCCCGGTCAGGCCGACCGCCTCGCCCCTGAGGAAGACGACGTCGCGCAGGCCCCGGACGGCGGCCACCTGCGCCAGGGGAATCAGGGCGGCGGCGAACTGTCCGGCGACAAAGACGGGGAGCGGCCGGCGCGCGTGCGCCGCCACCTCGCCCAGCCAGGCGCCCGCCGCCGTCAGCAAGAACCAGTTCCCCAGGCAGATCCCGAGGACAAGCTCATTTCCCGAGAACGCGCCGAGAAGCTCCCGCAGGAGGCAAAGCTGGGTGGCGACGGCGGACAGCCCCAGGGCGGCGGCCGAGACCAGGACGCCGGCGCGCAACCCCTCGAGCCGTGGCGCCTCCGGTCCGCTCATGGCGCCTAGGTTCCCGGCTCCTTGAAGGCCTCGACCTCGTAGAGAAGCACGCTGGTCCCGGGCCTTCGCCATGCATCCGGTTCGCAGCCGGCCTTCTCCGCCAGGCTGTTGAGGAAGGCCACCTTGTCCGGCAGCTGTTCCCAGACCTGCGGAAGGTACGTCGCGGCGCGGTCGCCCATCCGGAGGATGACGCCGTCGACACCCGGCTCGAGCTTGCGCAGGAGGTCCTCGGGCGAGGAGAACCAGAGCGGCTTCGGCTCGGACAGGACGCTGATCTCAATCTTTAGCCCGTCGACCTCGCGCTCGGCGACCGGCGGAAACCGGGGGTCGGAGAGCGCGGCGCTTCGCGCGTCCTCGGCGACCGCCTGGTACAGGGGGCCGCCGGCCGTCAGGTTGCCGATGCACCCCCTGAGCTCGCCGCGCCGGGTGAGCGTCACGAAGCAGCCTCTCGGCTCCGACAACCCGGCCACGGATCTCGGCGGGTCGGGGAGGCGGCCCGTGGCCGCGGCCTCGCGCAGGGCCTTCCGCGCGATGCCGAGGAGCGCCTGGCGCTCGTCCCTGCCGAGGTGCTCGCCGAAGGGCTCATAGAAGGCGATCGCCGCGTAGCCGACGACGCGCGACCTGTCGCCGCCCGTGTCGCCGCTGTTGCGCATGTCGAGCAGCCGCACCTTCCAGCCATGCGCCTTCGCCACGTGCATGAGGATGAGGATCGGGATCCGCCCGCACGCCTGCTCGCTCTCCATGGCGTCCGTGTCGAGGCGGCAGATGGCGTCAACGCAGCCCTGGTCGAGCCTGCGGGCCTGCTCGTACGAATAGTAGTGGCTCAGGTCGGAGCTGGCGACGATGAGCGTCCGCCGGTCGAGTATCCGGTCGAGCGCCCTGGCCGCCTGGGCCGTGTCGACCTCGCCGCAGACGGCGGGGATGAGCTCGAAGCGCCCGAGCGCCTTCTGGAGGAAGGGGACCTCGACCTCCACCGAATGCTCCCACGTGTCGGCCGTTTCGCGCGCGGGCGGCCGGCGCGAGGACTCGATCCACCAGTCCGGCCGCTGAACATTGCAGCGCGGCTCCAGGGCGAAGGGGGCCAGCGTGGCGAGGAGCCTTGCCTTCTCCGACACCGGCACGTCGCCGATCGGGGTCCGGTAGAGCGCCGCATTGGTCACCGAGCAGGCGCGGAGGTCCGAGTAATGGCTGGGTCCCATCACCAGGACGGTGTCGAAGCTGCGGCCCGCGAGCTGCTTGAAGGCGTAGGCGGCGACCGGGCCCGAGTACGGATAGCCCGCGTGGGGGCAGACGAGCGCCCGGAGCTCGCCCACCGGCTGCGCCTGCGCCGCGGCCAGGTAGGCATCGATCGCCCGGGACAGTTCCTCGGGGTCCTTCGGGTAGAACAGGCCCGCGACGGCCGGCTCGCGGACGCCCTGCGCAAGGGCCGGCGCAACGGCGCACAGGCAGGCTAACGCCAGGGCGGCGGCCGAGAGCCCTCGGCACAGGCGGGGTCCAGACTGCATACGGGCGTCCCTCGGGACGCGCGTGAGTCTGGCGGTTTGGGGCGGCCAGGACAAGCCGCCTGTTCCTGGGGCTTCCTACCGGCCGGCGGCGCCGATTCTGTCCAGGATCTGGCGGGCCAGGTCGTTGCCGGGCTCGAGCCGGAGGGCTTCCCTCAGGTGCGGCACCGCCTCGGACTCCCTCCCGGGAATCTTAAGCAGCGTGACGGCCAGGTTCATCTGGAACGCGGCCGACCCCGGGGACAGGCGCAGGGCCGCCTCGTAGTGGGCGACGGCCTCGGGTGCGCGGCCGTCCGCGTTGAGGGCGTTGCCCAGGTTGTTCTGCGCCGCCGCGTACCCGGGGTTCAGCCGTATCGCCTCCTCGTACTGGGCGATCGCGTCCGGGTAGCGTCCGAGCGCCTTGAGCGCGTTGCCCAGGTTGTTGTGCACCTCGGCGACCTCGGGCCTTAGCCGCAGCGCCGCCTCGAAGTGGGGGATCGCCTCGGCGCTGCGGCCCTGGGCGCTGAGCACGTTGCCGAGGTTGTTCCGGGCCTCCGCGTAGTCCGGGTTGAGGCGAAGCGCCTCCTCGTACTGGGCGACCGCCTCGGCGCCGCGGCCCTGGGCGCTGAGCGCGTTCCCGAGGTTGTTGTGCGCCTCGACGCTTCCGGGGTTGAGCCTCTGCGCCTCCTCGAATTGGGCGTTCGCCTCGGCCGTGCGGCCCTGGGCGTTCAGGGCGTTGCCCAGGTCGTTGTGCGCGTCCACGTTCTGCGGATTGAGCCGCAGCGCCACCTCAAGCTGGGCGATGGCCTCGGCCGTTCGACCCTCGGAGCTAAGCGCGTTGCCGAAGTTCGTGCGCGCCCGATCGTTGTCGGGGCGCCGGCCGACCGCGTCGCCCCACAGGCCCGTCTCGGTGCGGTAGGCCTCGTTCCGCTGCCAGGTGGCCCCGAGTAGCCCGGCCGAGAGGACCAGGCACAGCGGCAGGGCCGCGCGGCCCAGCCCTCGGAACGCGGCGGCCACGGCCAGCACGACGACGGGCGCGAGCGCCAGGTACATCCGGTGCTCGGCCATGATCTCGGTCGCCACCGGCACCACGCTTGAGCTCGGCGCCAGGATGGCGAAGAAGCAGGCCCCGAGGAAGCCGAGCGCGGGCCGCCGGGCGAGCGCCCAGGCCGTAAGCGCGGCCAGGCACGCGACGACGAGCGCGCCGAGCGCCAGTGCGGCGGACGGGCCCTCCGGCGCGGTGCCGTAGTCGAACACGAGCGGGTGCGGCCAGAAGGCGAGGCGCAGGTAATGGGGGACCGCCACGAACTGGGTCAGGGCGTAGCTGCGCCAGCCGACGGCGGTGCCGAACCCGGCGGTCCCGCCCCTGCCGTGCGTGGAGGCGACAAGGACGGCGAGGACGAGCCAGGTGGAGAAGAGCGCGGCGTGCACCCGTCCGCGGCGGCGCCAGGCCTCGCGCAGGCTGCCGGCGAGGAAGGTGCGGTCGTAGAGAAGGACGATGAGCGGCGCGGACACCATGACCTCCTTGGTGCCCATGCCGAGGAGGCACGCGCCGACCGACAGGGCGAACCACACCCGGGCCCGTCCGCCTTCCGCCGCCGATCCCCGCTTGAAGGCGTACAGCGTCAGCAGATAGAAGAGTCCCATGAGCGACTCTGCGCGCTGGACAATGTAGGTGACCGACTCGGTCTGAAGCGGGTGCAGGGTCCAGAGGAGGGACGCCGAGAACGCGATGGGGACGGCTGCCGGGCCCGAGCGCGCCGCGAGCGTGCGCCGGACGATCCCGTAGAGGACCAGCCCGGCAAGGACGTGGATGGCCAGGTTCAGGGCGTGATAGCTCCACACCGCCGATCCGCTGACGGCGTAGTTGACCGCAAGGGTGAGGTTCAGGACCGGCCGGCCGCCCCCGGTCGTCGCGGCCGAGGGGGTGAGCGCCGAGCCGAGGTGGCGGATCGTCGGATTGGCCGCGATGGAGGGGATGTCGTCCAGGACAAAGGGCCCGGAGAAGCTGTTGGCATAGGCGGCCGCCGCGACCACCGCGATCAGCAGCGGCGGCAGGAAGCCGCCCAGGCGCGGTTGCTCGGATTCACGGGGTGCCGGTGGCTGCGCTGTCGACGTCGAGGCCAGAGCAGCCTTTCTTGAGGCTTGGCGGGCCAACGTCAAACCGAGCCTCCCCAGGGAGGGGCGCCCCGCCGCGCGGCCCCTCAAGAGGGCGTGCGATCAGGCGACGAGCCCGGTTCGCCCGACCGAGGCCGGTCACCCGAGGCCGTTGGCGGGCCGCACCTCAGCAGGTGGCTCGCCATGTAGAGCGCCCCCGGCACAAGCAGGGCTGCGATGAACCAGGTTATCCTCCCGTTGACCATCGTCGGCCCGAAGACCATGCAGACGCCGACGATCGAGGCGATCCCCCCGGCGAGTTCCCAGCGCCAGCCCGCAAGGAAGCCGAGAGCGATGAGGGCCAGCCCGGCGAACCCAAACCGTTCGATCGGGGAGAGCGCGTGGCTGAAGGGGTTCGGCATCCCCTCTCCGATGGCAAGGGCCGCGATGATGCCGATCAGCAGCGTGCTGATGATCCGGGCGCTCCAGCGGCAGGCGGTTGCGGCTCCTAAGGTATTCATGCGATTGGCTTCTGTGACAACGGGTGGAGGGCCCCTTCTTCAATGCCGTCCGAACAGGCCTCGGGCAGCGTTCGCCTCCCGAGCAAAACTCGCGGACGCCGCAATCCATGCCGGCGCGTTCATTGGTGCGGATCCTAGTCTTCTCCCGGGGAAGTGGCTGCGCGTTTCTTGCGAAATCAGTCCGCAAGCCCGTGGGCACCCCGCCTAGCGGTGAGGGGTGACCAGCGTGAGGACCACGCATCCGGCGACCGCGATGACCCCGCCGACGACGGAGCGGCGGGAGGGACGGTCGCCCTCGAGCCAGAACGCAATCGGGATGGAAAGAAGCGGCGCGGTGGCCACAATGGGGAGGACGACGCCGCTCGGCGTCGTCGCGAGCGCCCATTGGTAGCAGCCGACTCCGGCGACGGGCCCGGCCAGCCCGTTCCCGAGTGTCCAGAGCCAGGAGGCGCGCGCGTCGGCCGCCGGCCGGGGCCGCGATGGGGGAAGCCTGCGCAGGAGCCTCAGCACCCAGAACCAGAGGAGCGTGAAGGCCAGGCCGGCCAGGAGCCGTTCGTACGCCGACGTGAGGCCGAAGGTCACGTTCGAGACCGATTCGCCCGCCGCCGCGGCGACGGTCACGGCCTTGCGGGTCAGAAGGGCGGCGCCGAGGCCCTGGCCGCAGGCGCCGATGAATCCATAGAGGAAGCCCACCGGCCTCACCCGCACCCGGGGCGGGCTGGAGCGGCTCGGCATGATGGCCACCGCGACGCCGAGAAGGATGGCCGTGCCGCAGAGCACCTGCGCTGTGGAAAGGCGGGTCCCCAGCCACCACCATTCGCCGAGCGCGGCGAGCGGCGCCGCGAGGCACTGGACCACGAGGATGGTGATCCGGGATCCGAGAAGCGGCAAGGCGCCGTAGGTCCCGAGGTCCCCGAGGCCGAGGCCGATGGCTCCGCTCAGGAAGAACCAGGCGGTTGCGGCGCTGCCAAGGCCGCCTCCCAGCGTGTGCGCAAACAGCCCGAGGACCAGGGTCCCGATGAGAAGCCGGCTCAGGTTCGCACGCAGCGTGCCGAGCAGGCGGATGCTGTGGCTGGCGCAGGTCGCGTTGAACGCGAAGAAGAAGGACGACAGAAAGGAGGGGAGCACGGGCGGATCGGCCATTCAATGGGCCGGATGCGATCCGCGCCAACACGAAAGCCGGCTCGCAATCCGCACCGCAAACTCCCCGGGACCCGCTGGCGCCGTCAAGGGGCGTCATCCTCATGGGGAGCCGTAACGCAGGGAACGGAAAGGGAACAGAACTGCCAGTTTGAAAGGTCCGATGTCGCTATGGCGGTGGCCCTGAGAGTCCCGATCAGGCCTCGCCCGTCGCACTGCGGTGGGCTGACCAAACCGTCACCTGCTGTTCGCTGAAATTGATCTTCTTTCTGCCCACGCGAATGAAGGGGACCTGGTTGCCGTGGACAAACTGCCGGAACGCGCTGCGGCTGGTGGGGAGTAGCCGAGCAAGGCCATCGCCCACTCGCTGTCCCGATAGGGTGCCCAGTCTGGTGCCACTCCCGACCAGAACTGTGTCCAACACCGCGTGTTGAAGTCAGGTATGAAGAGCAATATCCGGCCTCATGCCGACGTTCTCAGCTCTGGGGCATGGCCTCACGGACGGCTCCACCGCGTTCAGGTGTGGCCGCAATTCCACCAAACCCTCGCAGGTGCCTTCGTGATGAGGCCCCGTTCCCGCCGCGCAATAGAACTGACTCCGGATCAAAGGTGCGGGCGAATTGTTGCGCGGCTCTAATAAAGGCAAATAGCCGGAC
>CAYQOH010000041.1:0-16984 GCA_964419075.1 uncultured Opitutaceae bacterium
TACATGGAGGAGGCGACCCGCCTCTGCTCGAGGATAGGCATCATCGACCACGGGAAGATCCTTGCGCTCGGCACGATCGACGAGCTCCTCGCCCGGCTCCCCTTCGAGGAGGAGGTCCGGTTCCCCTCGACGCCGGAGACGTCCGCGCTCTCCGGGCGGCTGGCGGCCAACGGCGAGGTCGCGACCGTGGACGGCGTCCACCGGTTCAGGCCGAGGACCGGGTACTCGATGAGTTCCTTCTACGCGCTCACCGAGGAGCACGGGCTCCCTCCGAGGCTCTTCACGAGCCAGAGGCCCACCCTCGAGGCCCTCTTCCTGCAGCTCACCGGCCGCGTCCTCCGCGAATAAATGAACCCCATCCTCGTACTTCTGAGAAAGGACTTCGCCCATTTCCTAAGCGACCGGACGGCCATCGCCCTCACGTTCATGGTTCCGTTCGCGATGATCTACCTGTTTGGCCAGATCTTCCATGTGAACTCGAAGGATCCGGGCCCCTCCGGGATCCCCGTAGCCGTGGTGAACCAGAGCGACAATCCGGCTGCCGCGAAGCTGATCGACGCGCTCATGGCGGAGAAGTCCTTCAGGATCCTCACCAAGTTCGTGAACCCCGACAAGACCACCCGGCCCCTGGCCGAGGGGGACTTGCGCCCGCTCATGCGCGCCGACGAGTTCCGGTTCGCGCTGATCATCCCAAAGGACCTGGTTCGCACCGATGACATCGGCGTCCACCTGAAGATCTACTCGAACCCGAGGAACGAGATCGAATCCGAGACCGTGAACGGCCTCCTGCAGAAGACGCTCTTCTCCAATGTTCCCGAGCTCCTCGGCCAGTCGCTCGAGGCGCGCTCGAAGGCCTATCTCGGGGACAAGCGGTTCGACCAGTTCAACACGTCCATGGCCTCGGCGGTGGCCGACGCGTTCGGGGGCGACCGGAACCGCATCAAGGCCCGCATGGAGAATGGCAACTTCGCCCTGCGCCGTCTCGACAACGACGACGGGGCTCCTGATGCGCCGTCCAGCGGCATGCGCGACGCCCTTACCAGGATCGTCAAGGTGGACAACATCCAGGTCGTCGGGAATGACGTCCGGTCGCCCGCAGCGACCCAACTCGTCGGGGGCTGGGCAATCCAGTTCCTTCTCTTCGCGCTCACGGCGTCGGCCACGGGCCTCTTCGCCGAGAAGGAGATCGGCATCTTCGACCGGGTACTCTCGGGGCCGGTCACCCGGGGCGACATCCTGTGGAGCAAGTTCCTCTACGGGATATGCCTCGGCCTGATCCAGCTCCTGGTCCTGTTCCTCGCCGGCCAGCTCCTGTATGGCATCGACATCTCCGGCCAGGCGGTGCGCCTGGTCATCGTCTGCGTGTTCGCGGCGGCCGCCTGCACGTCGTTCGGGATGCTGATCGCCGCGCTCTCCCCGACCGCCGAGTCGGCGCGGGGCCTCTCGACCTTCGCCATCCTCCTCATGTCGGCGATCGGAGGCGCATGGTTTCCGGTGAGCTTCATGCCGGAGATCATCCAGAAATTCAGCAAGCTCACCCTCGTCTACTGGTCCATCGAGGGCTTCAGCCAGGTGCTCTGGGCCCACGCCACGCTGGCCGAGCTCCTGCCGACCCTCGGCTACCTGGCCCTGATTACCACGATCGTGATGGGCTTCTCGGTGTGGCGCTTCAGCAGGGGAAAAATCTTCGACTGAGGCCCTCTTGGGTGCCTCCAAAATTCCTTTGCCGAGGGCCCGGGCCTAGGCGAGGCTGACGGCTTCCCATGGCCGAGGACCTCAAGAAGCTCGTCACCGACATCGCCGTGCGCGCCCGCGCGGCCTCGCTCGCGCTCGCGGTCTCGCCGCCGGCCGCCCGCAACGCGGCGCTCATGGACCTCGCGGCTAGGATCGACCGGTCGCGGGACGCCCTCACGGCCGCCAACAGGCGGGACCTCGGCGCGGCGCAGGCAAGCGGCCTGACGGCGGCCCAGGTCGACCGGATCACGCTCACCGGCGAGCGCCTCGCCCACCTGGCCGAGTCCGTCCGGCAGGTCGCGGCGCTTCCCGACCCGCTGGGCGAGGTGCTTGAGGAGGCCACGCGCCCGAACGGCCTCAGGCTGCGCAAGGTGAGGGTCCCGATCGGCGTCATCGGCGTCATCTTCGAGGCGCGCCCCAACGTGACCGTCGACTGCGCCGTCCTGTGCCTGAAGAGCGGCAACGCAGCGATCCTGCGCGGCGGAAGCGAGATCTTCGAGACGAACCAGGCGCTGGCCGCCCTCATCGGCGAGTCGCTCGCGTCCGCGGGGCTCCCCCGCGACTCGGTCCAGCTCATCCCGACGACGGACCGGGCCGCCCTGGACGTGCTGCTCAGGCTCGACACGCTCGTCCACTGCATCATCCCGCGCGGCGGCGAGGGGCTCATCCGTTTCGTCGCCGAGAACAGCACGATCCCCGTGATCAAGCACTACGCGGGCGTCTGCTTCGTGTACCTGGACAGGGCCGCCGAGCCGGCCATGGCGGAGGCGATCGTCGTCAACGCGAAGACCCAGAGGCCCGGGGTCTGCAACGCGGCCGAGCAGCTCCTCGTGCACCGGGACGCCGCCGGGGCCCTCCTGCCCCGGGTGGGCGCGGCCCTGGCCGCAAAGGGCGTGGCGCTGCGCTGCGACCCCGCCGCCGCGTCGCTCCTCGCGGCCGCGGGCGTCGCCACCGAGCCGGCGTCCGCCGCCGATTTCACGGCGGAGTTCCTCGACCTGGTGGTCGCGGTGCGGATCGTGGGCTCGCTCGACGAGGCGGTCGCGGTCATCAACCGCGACGGGTCCGCGCACAGCGACGCCATCGTGACGGCCGACGGCGCGGCCGCCGCGAGGTTCATGGCGGGCGTGGACAGCGCCGCCGTGTTCTGGAACGCGAGCACGAGGTTCAACGACGGCTTTGAGTTCGGGTTCGGCGCCGAGATCGGGATCAGCACGGACCGCCTCCACGCCCGCGGGCCCATGGGGCTTCGCGAGCTCTGCAGCTACAAGTGGCTCGTGACGGGGACCGGGCAGGTCCGCACGTAGGACCGGGCCCGTTCCGCCCCCTTTCCGACGGCGCGATCAATGGATAGGGTTTGCGTGGAACCATTACCCGCGGTAGGTTTCTGCTGAGAGATATGACGAATCGCGCACCCAGTTTCCTCCTCGCTCTCATGGTGGCCGCGGGGGCCGCCTCGGCCCAGAGCGCGGCAACCTCCCCGTCGGCCGCCGCAGTCCCGGGTGCGGAGAGCTCGCCGGCCTCCGGGGCCGGGACAAGCGACGCGTCGAGCATCGTCCTCGCCCAGAGGCCGAGGGAGTTCGCCCCCGCGCAGCCCGCCGACTCGGACGGCGTCACCCGTTCCGTCTCCCCCGGCATCGCCGCCGCGCTCACGCAGGGGATAGCGAAGTACAGCCCCCCGACGCCCACGCCGACGCCGGCGCCGGCGGCAGAGCCGCAGGACCTGCGGGACATCGACAAGCCAAGGAACGAGATCAAGCGCCTGCCCAAGTACGTCGTGCGCGAGTCCCGGCCGCCCATCTTCAGGGAGCGCGACCTCAACACGACCGTCGGCCAGATCGACCTTTCATTCAAGAGCCACCCGGGCCTCCTCTTCGGCAACCTCCTCGGTCTGAACTCCGGCGTCGCGTACGAGATGTACCTCGACGAACAGCGCCAGCAGAACATCGACGAGCTCACCGACATCGCCCACGCCATGTCGCGCGGGGACCCGAAGGCGGGGGCCTACATCCTTGAGCAGACGCAGAGCACCTACATGCGCACCGATGACGCCATCAACTACTTTGGCGGCCCCATCTCCGGCGGAGGCACAATGGGGGGCGCGGGTAAGTGACCGAGACACTGATCCTGCGCGAACTGCTTGCGGCCGAGCCGGGCTGGGTTTCCGGCGGCGCGATCGCTGCCAAGCTCGGCGTCAGCCGCGTGTCCGTCTGGCACCAGATGGAGAAGCTGCGCGCCCAGGGCTTCGAGTTCGAGGCGCTGCCGGCGCGCGGCTACCGGCTGTCGGGACGCCCGAGGACGCTGCATGCGGCGCTCGTGGAGGCCCAGCTCAGGGTCCGCCGGAAGGCGTTCTCGCTCATGATCCTGGACGACGTGGACAGCACGAACGACGAGTGCGCGCGCCAGCTCGCGACGGGGCGCGCCACGCCGTTCGCCGTGCTGGCGCGCCGTCAGAGCCGCGGCCGCGGCCGGTTCGGCCGGGTGTGGCACAGCGAGGCGAACGGCAACCTCTACTCCAGCTTCGCGTTCCGGCCGAGGATTGCGCCCGAGCGGATGCAGACCTTCACGCTCTGGATGGGGGTGACGGTCTGCGAGCTCGTGTCCAAGTTCCTGCCCGTCGCGCCCCGCATCAAGTGGCCTAACGACATCGTCTTCGACGGGAGGAAGGCCGGCGGGATGCTGACCGAGGCGCGCGTCGACTCCGACCAGATCCAGGACCTGGTCTTCGGCCTGGGCCTGAACGTGAACAGCCCCTGCTCCGCCTGGCCTTCGGACCTCGGCCGGCGTGCCGTCTCGCTCTCGGAGATCGCGGGGGCCCCGGTCGACCTGAACCGCCTCACCGCCGCCCTCATCGGACGCGTGCTCCTGGCCTACGAGCGCTTCATCGAGGGCGAGCACATCGACACCTTCGCCGAGCTCTGGAACAAGCACGACGTCCTGCGGGGCCGCGAGGTGACCCTCGTGCAGGGCGGCCGAAGGCGGCGGGGCCGGGTCCTGGGAGTCGACGACGTGGGCTCGCTGCTCCTGCGCGACGACCACGGGCGGACGCGGGGGTTCCGGGCGGGAGAGGTGACGGTCGAGAAGGGCGGCTGAGGCCGCCGCAGCGCTCCCCCACAGGCATGGCCCCAACCCCCACAGAGCAGGCGATCGAGGTGTCCCACCTGGTGAAGACCTACGCGGGCGTGATGGCGGTCAACGACATCAGCTTCACCGTGCCCCGAGGCGAGATCATCGGGTTCCTGGGGCCGAACGGCGCGGGCAAGTCAACCACGATGCGCATCCTCACCGGCTACCTTCCGGCGACCTCCGGGCAGGTCTCGATCTGCGGGTTCCCGGTCGCGACGGAGGCCGACGCGGTCAAGCGGCGCGTGGGCTACATGCCGGAGAACAACCCGCTTCCCGACGAGATGCGCGTGAGCGAGTACCTGTACTTCCGCGGCCGGCTCAAGGAGGTCCCGCGGCGCAAGCTCGGGTCGAGGATCGACGAGGTCCTCGAGCTGTGCGACCTGAAGCGCGTCCGCCACAAGATCATCGGCAAGCTCTCCAAGGGGTTCCGCCAGCGCGTCGGCATCGCCGAGTCGGTCCTCGCGGAGCCCCCCGTGATCATCATGGACGAGCCGACGATCGGGCTCGACCCGCACCAGATCCTCATCGTCAGGGACCTGATCGCCAGCCTGCGCGGGCGCATGACCGTCCTGATCTCGAGCCACATCCTGCCCGAGATCGAGATGACCTGCGACCGGGTCCTGATCATCAACCAGGGCCGGATCGTGGCCCAGGGGACGCCGGCCGACCTCCGCCGCGAGGTGCTCGGGAAGTCGGCCTACGAGATCGAGGCCGCGGGCGACCTGGGGTCGCTCCCGTTCCTGCTCGGGTCGATCGACCCGGGCCTGTCCGTCGCCTCGGAGGGCCCCGCCGACGCCCTGGGCTTCCGCACGATCCGGCTGACGACCCTCAACCTCGAGGACGCCGGGGAGGCGATCCTCAGGGCCTGCCTCTCCGAGGGGCTGCGCGTCCGGGCGCTCAGCCGCGAGCACCCCACCCTTGAGGACGTGTTCCTCGCGGCGACGCGCCGCAGCTGGGACGCCGTCGCCGAGGACCCCTCGACAAAGGGCGCACCCAAATGAGGCATTTTCTCACGATCCTTGGACACGAGGTCCGCATGCTGCTCGTCAGCCCGAGCACCTACATCGCCGCCGTCGCCTTCTTCCTGCTGATGGGCTTCACCTTCACGACCATCCTCGAGCAGTACAGCACGGCGCCCCAGGACGTCTCGCCCGCGTCCGTCTTCTTCAACTACTACTGGTTCCCGGTGATCTTCATGGTTCCGCTGCTCACCATGAAGTGCCTGGCGGAGGAGCGCCGCCTCGGCACGATTGAGACCCTCCTCACCTCCCCGGTCACCACGGTGGAGGTGGTGCTCGGGAAGTACGCCGCCGCGTACCTCCTGTACCTGCTCTTCTGGGCGTCCTCATCGGGGTTCTTCTACATCCTGCGGCGGTTCGCGGGAGACGCCCACCTGATAGACCCCGGCCCCATCTTCGGCGGCTATCTCTTCATCACGGTCTCCGGCCTGTTCTTCATCGCGATCGGGGTGTTCGCGAGCTCGCTCTCGCGCAACCAGTCGGTCGCGGGGATCATCTGCGTGGTGATCCTCGTGGGGATCATCCTCGGGGGCCAGTACCTCGCCAGCGCGCCGTGGCTCGACCGCGAGGCCCTGCTGCCCCTCAAGGAGGCGGTGGCCTATGCCCAGGTCGCCCAGCACCGCGAGGACTTCACCCGGGGCATCGTGGACATGCGCGAGCTGCTCTTCTACCTGAGCGGCACGGTGCTCGCGCTCATCTTCAGCATCCTCTCCGTCGAGGCGAAGCTGCTTCACAGCTAGCCACCGGACCCCACGCCCCCGTGATCGACAGCTTCAGAGCAGCCCGATGGATCCGAACCTTGAACCTGGTTCTCCAGGCCGTGCTGTTCCTGACGTTCGTCGGCGGCCTGAACTTCCTGGCCCGCAGCCATTCGTGGCGGTACGACCTCACCCGCTACCGGCGGTTCTCGCTCACCGCCGAGTCCCTCGCCTACCTCCATGAGCTGTCGCTGCCCGTGCACATCGTCGTCACCTCGAACGGCGAGCAGGCGGACGACCCGCAGGTCAAGGGGCTCCTGAGGGAGTACGTCTACGCGACCGAGGCCAATCCCGCGGGACGGGTCACGGTCGAGTACGTCGACCTCTACCAGGACCGCAGGAAGACCGAGAAGTACGGGATCCAGGACCCCGGCATGGTGCTGCTCCTCTGCGGCGACAAGAGGCGCGTCCTCACGCCCTCCAACCTGTACCGGGTCGAGAACAAGACCGTGAAGGACTTCATCGGCGAACAGGCGGTTACAGCCGCGATCCTCGACGTCTCGAACCCCGACCGGAAGAAGATCTACTTCCTCGTGGGCCACGGGGAGCTGCGCCCGGACGACGTCGACCCCGCCCGGGGGCTCTCAATGGCCCGCGACCAGCTGCGCCTGCGCAACTATGACGTCGAGACGCTCGACATCGTCACGGCGCGCAAGATCCCCCCCGACGCGGCCCTCCTCGTGAGCGTCGCCCCGCAGGACCCGTTCAACGCCTACGACCAGGAGCTGCTCCGCCAGTACCTGGGGGCCGGTGCGGGCCGGTTGATCCTCTTCCTCGCGCCAAACTCCCACCCCGGGCTCAACGACCTGATGATCGACGACTGGGGCGTCCTGGTCGACGACGACATGATCCTCGACCTGGCCTCCGACAGCCTGACGGAGGACGGCGATCTCATCATCCGGGCCTACACGCCGCACCCGATCACCCAGATCCTCGTCGACTACAAGAAGGAGCTCCGGATCGGGCTGGCGCGCAGCGTAAGGCCGCTGCCGGTGCGCCCCACCGCCGCCGGGCTCACGGTCGTGACGCTTGCGGCGACCTCGACGTCGGCGTGGGGCGAGGTCGGGTACGCCCAGCGCGGCATCCAGACGACCTTCACCCCCGGGGTCGACATCAAGGGCATGCCCCAGATGGACCCCCCGAACCGCCTGGGCGTCGCCGTCGCCTCGGAGCGCGTCCCGGTCCGGGGCGACCTTCCCTCCAGCATCCCGGGCGGGAAGCTGGTCGTCGTCGGGACGGGCGACATGATCTCCAACGCGCGGATAACGAACACGGGCGCCGAGGAGTTCTTCCTGGACGCGGTGAACTGGACGGTGGGGCGCGACGTGGCGCTCAACGTCCCCTCCCGCCCGATCGAGCGCTTCTCGCTCTCGCTCAGCGCGGGCGAGCTCGCCCGCCTGCGCTACACCCTGATGCTCGCGCTTCCCGGCATTGCCGCGCTGCTCGGCATCGCCGTATACTGGGCCCGGCGGACCTAGACGCCGGCCGACCCATTCCCGACACCCCGAAATGCGCTCCAAAGTCACACTCGTCCTCTTGTTCCTGAACGTCGCGCTGTTCTTCTTCATCTTCTACTTCGAGCGGGACTGGCGGATCGAGCGGGCCTCCCAGGAGGCCCGGCGCAGGGTCCTCGGGCCGGAGGCCTCGAACATCCGGCGCCTCGAGGTCACGGGGGCGGCGCCCGGCTCGAGCTTCAGCCTCGAGCGCCGGGGCGACGCCTGGTTCCTGACGCGGCCCGTCGAGTGGCCCGCGAACCCCAACGCCGTCAGCCGCATCCTGAACGAGCTCCAGTTCCTGGAGCACGAGACGAGCTTCAGCACCCGCGACCTTGAGAAGAACGGCCAGAGGCTTGCGGACTACGGGCTGGACCAGCCCCGTCTGACACTCTCCTTCACCGCCGGCGACGAGGGGTCCTCGGGCGCCGCGGCCGGGCAGCCGACGGTCCTGCGGATCGGCGACACGACGAAGGTCGGCGACCACCTCTACCTCCTCTCGTCGGACGGGGAGAAGATCCACGTCGTCAACCGGTCCCTGGCGGACAGCCTGTCCGTGCCCTTCGACCAGCTGCGCTCCGACTTGATCTTCACGATCCAGGTCTTCGAGGCCCAGTCGCTCAACCTCCAGACCGCGGCGCCGTCGAGCGTGAGGGTCAGGCTGGACCGCGACCGCCAGAGCGGCCGCTGGCTGTTCCGCACTCCGGTCAACGCAAGGGCGGGCAAGAACGCGACCGAGCTCGCCATCAACGCGCTCGACGCGCTCCGGATAAAGTCCTTCGTCCTGCAGAACCCGCCGGCAACGACGCCCTCGGCCGCGCCGCTCCTGCGCGTGACGATCGAGGGCAACAACCGCCACGAGACCCTCTACGTCGGCGCCCGCGCGGGCGGCGACGACGACTACCTCGCGCAGCTGGAGGACCGCCGCGCCATCTTCGCGGTCTCGATCCCGGCGGCGCTCATGGAGACCCTGAAGAACGCCGCCGATGACCTGAGGGACCGCCACATCCTGGACTTCGACGCGGCCACCGTCACGTCGGTCGCCCTCTCGGCGCTCAACCAGCCCGAGCTCGCGCTCCAGCGCCTCGAGTCCGCGGCGACGGGCCACGGAGCGGACTGGCAGATCATCCGCCGGGGGGGCGCCCAGGCGTCCCAGGCCCTGACGGCGGACTCGGCGGCCGTGCAGCGGCTGCTCGACCAGCTGGAGACCCTGAGCGCGCTCCGCTTCCAGAGCGACGCGCCCACGAACGCCGACATCGAGGACTGGGGCTTCAACCGGCCCGAGCGCGAGGTCACGCTGACCCTCGGGACCGCGCCCCCGACGCAGGTGACCCTCCAGATCGGACTGCCGACCAGGCGCGAGAATGTCGCCTACGCCCGGATCGCCGGACTGCCGACCGTCTACGCCGTGGAGCCCGACATCCTGAAGGACACGAGCGCCTCGCCGCTGGCCTGGCGCGAGCGCCTGCTCAGCTCCCTTCCCGCGTCGGCCCGCATCACGTCGCTGACCTTGACCAGCGCGGCCGACGGCTCGGTCATCTACTCGCGCAAGCTCGCGGACGGCGAGGCATGGGACGCGGCCCTCGCGCAGGAGAGTGCCACGCGCCGGGAGGCGATCACAACCCTCCTCTCCCAGCTGCGCACCCTTCGCGCGGCAAGCTTCGTGCAGGAGGGCTTCCCGGACAAGGTGTTCGCGGCGGGAGAGGTGCGCTCGTGGAAGTACCGGTTGGACGCCTCGGTCTCGCTTCCCGGGGGGGCCGGCGCCTGGCAGGTGAACACCATGACCCTCTGGTTCGCGGAGCGCACCGGCGGCTCCGAGCAGCTGGCGGGTTCGAAGGACTTCGGGGCGGTCTTCACGGTCGAGCAGCCGCTGCTCGACGCGCTCTTCCGGCTGACGCAGCCCTGACTGGATGCGCGACGGAATCCTAAGGCCCTGCCTGGCGGGCGCCCGCATGTGCGCCTCCTGCCTCGTCACGATCGCCGTGTGGTCGGCGTGGCTCGCGCTCCTCCTGCTGTTCGCCTTCCAGCTCTACATCGCGTCCGTGAACGAGCTGCAGATCCCGCGGTTCCTGCTTCGCGCGATCGAGAACCACCTCGCGGAGTCCGGGGTGAGCGTGAGGTTCGGGCGCGCAACGTTCGACCCATCCGGGCGCGTCCTCCTGCAGAAGGCACGCTTCAAACTGGCGTCGTTCAACGAACCGATCGTGACGGCCGACGCGATCTACATCCGGCTGGACCCGCTGGCGCTCCTCGAGCGGCGCTTCGAGGCGAGGGAGATCCGCGCCACGGGGGCGAACCTCTTCATCCCGGCCATGCTCTCGGCCTCGGGCCGCGCCGAGAAGGTCGTCCAAGACCTGGACGCGGGATTCTCGATCACCTCGAGGGGCGACGAGTTCTCGGTCGACTACCTGAACTGCCGCCTCGGGGAGGTGTGCGTCTCGGCGCACGGGCGGATCAACGCGGGCACCGTAGCCCGCAACGGGGCGCAGGCCACCTCCCTCCCGCTTCCTGAGTTCGTGGCGAAGAACTACGTGGCCCTCAGCCGGGAGTTCGCCCGGGCGGAGGTGGGGTTGGCCGGCCTGGACCGCGCCGTCGTGACGGCGCTCCTGACGCCCTCCGACACGAGGGGGGCGATTGTGAACGCGGAACTCTCCGCGGAGGGCCTGAGCATGGCCGCCCCCATGGCGGTCGAGGCCCGGGGGATCCGCGCAGGGTGCCGGTTCCCGCTGCTCGGCAGCGCGCCCCTGATGACCTCGGCGGTGGCCACCGCCGAGAGCCTGCGCATAGGCCCGAAGCTCGCCATCCTCGGCCTGCGCGCCCGGGTGCGGGGGATCCTCAAGGTCGACACGATGACGTTCAGCCCGAGGCTCTTCGAGCTCTCGGCAGGTTCCGCCTCGTTTGCGGCCGACGCGGTCGCCGCGCCGCTGGCAACCCTCACCCCCGGGAGCGGGCGCGCCGGCCGTGTCGAGGCCTCCGCGTTTCTCTTCGGCCGCCCGATGTGGGCCTGGGGCAGCGTCGACCTGGCGTCCAAGGCCGCCGACCTTGCCTTCGAGGGTTCCCTCGCTCCCGACGTGCTCGGCTCCATCTCGGGCCACACCGGCGTCGATGTCCGGCGCTTTGTCGACCTGCACGAGCCCGTCGCAGCCTCCGGGCGGGTCCGCCTCCTGCCGGGCTGGAAGTTCGGGGACGCCTCGGCGCGCGTGGACACCCACGACTTCGTCGCCTACCATGTCAAGTTCGACGGGGCGCGCGGGGTGGTGACCTTTGACGGGACCCGCTTCGCGGCGCGCGAGGCGACGGCCGTCAGCGGCGACAACTTCGCACAGGGCTCCTACGAGCAGAACTTCTCGACGAGGGAGTTCCGGTACCTGCTCTCCGGCAGGCTCAGGCCGCTCGACATCTCGGCGTGGTTCCTCGGCGACTGGTGGAACGGCATCTTCAAGCACTTCGACTTCCCCACCCGGCCGCCGGATGCGACGATCGACGTGCGCGGCCGGTACGTGCACGCCAGGGCCTTTGCGGTGTACGGGTACGCGGACGCGAAGGACCCCGTGCTCAGGGGCGTGCCCTTCGACTCGGTCCGCACGCTGCTGTACGTCGACCAGGCGGCGTGCGACGGCCTCGAGGTCGAGCTCATCAAGGGCGGCGGGAGCGCCGAGGGCTCGTTCAGGCTGGCGACCGAGCCCACGACCGGCGCGTGGACCGGCTTCGACATCGACGCGGCGGCGACGATAGACCCGGTGCCGCTCGCCTCGATGCTCCCCGGCGCCGGCGCGGCGGCGGTCGCCGCGTTCGCGTTCGACAAGCCGCCCGCCATCGCGCTTCGCGGCCATTTCGACGGACCCGCGGCCGAGGGCGCCCCGCACAAGTCCCTCCACGCCGACGTCCGCGCGGACTCCTCCTTCCGCGTCCACGGGGTCGCGTTCGACCGGGGGTCGTTCAAGCTGGACGTCGCCGACGACGAGATCGACATCGCCGATGTCGACGCGGGCTTTGCCGGCGGGTCCGTTTCCGGCACCGCCCATGTGACCGGGACGGGCGCCGACCGGCGCATGCGGTTTAAGGCGTCGCTGACGGGTGCGAGCCTGGGCCAGGCCGCCGAGGCCGCCGAGGGCTACGTCGTGGGGCGGGCCAAGGGGAGCTCCACCGCGCTCGAGACGTTTGCCAAGGACAAGTCGGGGGTGCGGCTCGACCTCAACGCCTCCGCCCAGGGTCGCCCCGGGGAACTCGCCACCTTCGTGGGTGAAGGCAACGTCCAGGTCCAGGGCGGGAACCTGGGCGAGCTCTCGCTCCTTGGGGGCCTGTCAAAGGTCCTCAAGTTTCCCGAGCTGCGGTTCACGCAGGCCCGGGCCTCGTTCAAGATCGAGAACGCCTCGCTCGACTTCCCCGAACTGAGCGTCATCGGCGCCAACTCGGCGATTCAGGCCAAGGGCACGTATGCGATCGAGCGGCGCAAGCTCGATTTCTCGGCCACGATCTACCCGTTCATGGAGAGCAAGTCCCTGCTGCAGATCATCAACGCGATCTCCGCCCCGATCTCCGCCGTCTTCCGCGTGAGGCTGACCGGAAGCATCGACAAACCCTCCTGGCGGCTCGCCTACAGCCCCCTCAACCTCCTGCGCGAAGGCGACGAGAAGCTCGGCGTGCCGGACAAGTCGACCCCTCCGACCCCGCTGGCCAATCCCCCGCCATGACAGCGGGTTAAAAGGGGCTGCGGGGGCCGGGGCGCACCGCATTATTGCGTAACGTCCGTGATCCGAAACACATTGCCCCGGCTAGGTCGAAACGCTTAATTCACCCGGGCCGCATGGATCACGTCAACACATTGCCCCGGCGAACCTGGACAGAGAGGGTGTCGCTCGCGCTAGCGGTGGGCCTTATTTTGATCGGCCTCACGACGCCGCTGGGCTGGCTGCTGCACATCGACCGGCTGGTCATGCCGATCGAGCACAAGGCCCCGGTCATGTTCAACGAGGGGCTCTGCTTCCTGGCGATCGGGATCGCCCTCCTCGGGCGCGAACTCGGCTCCAGGCGGGCCGCCTGGGCGGGGTTGGTGCCGGCGGCGATCGGCGCCCTGACGGCGTTCGAGGGGTTCTCCGGGGTCGACCTCAAGGTCGACGAGCTCTTCGTGCGCGACGCCCTCTTCATCGACACGAGCCAGCCCGGCAGGGGCTCCATCGTGGCGGCGGGCTGCGTCCTGGCTGCGGGCCTGACGGTCTTCTGGAAGATCTGGGAAAGGCGGGCGCGCGAGCGGCTCTTCGCCGAAGCGGTGGCCGGGTCCGTGCTCGCCTCGGTCGGGTTCTCGACCCTGCTCGGCTACGCGTTCGACCTTGCCGCGGTCTACAACTGGGGCACGAACACGGCGACGTCGGCGGTGACCGCCGCCGGGCTGCTCCTCGCCGGCGCCGCGCTTCTGGTGCTCGCCTGGCGGGCCAGCATGAAGGAGGAGGGCGGGCCGCCCGCGTGGCTGCCCATGCCCGCGGTGATCGGCAGCCTCACCCTCACCCTGATCTTCTGGATCGGGCTCCAGGAGCGGGAAACGGCGTACCTGGAGGCGAAGACCTACAGCGAGATCGACCAGATCGCGTCGTTGATCAAGTCCTCGGTCGACCAGCAGACCAACCTCGTCGACCGGCTTGCCCGCAACGGGACCGACAACCCCGACGCGAACATCGGGGCGTGGCAGTCGGACGCCGCCTCGCTGTACGACGACTCGAGGGACCTTGGCTGCCAGTCGATCTCCCTGATCGACGCCGTCGGCGCCAAGCGGTTGACCCGGTGGATCTACCCGACCCAGGACAACCTCGGGGCGCTCGGGTACGACCACGCCTCGGATCCCAGGAGGCGCGAGGCCATTGAGGCGGCGCGCGCCAAGAATGCCCCGGAGATCTCCACGTTCGTTGATGCCGGCGGAAAGAGGAGCCCGGGCTTCGTGATCTACTCGCCCATCGGCAGGAACGGGAGCCCCAGCCACTTCGTGGCCGTGGAGTACCTCGACGCCCGGTTCTTCGCGGCGGTCTACAAGCAGCTCAAGCTCGCCGGCCACTACACCTTCGCGGTCACCGTCGCGGGCACCCAGGTGTACAACTCGGCGCTGACGGACAGCGAGGGCAAGCTGCAGCCGAGCGAGGAGACGCTGGCGAGCCTCTTCGGCCAGCGCGTCAAGCTGCGCCTCACGCCCACCCCCGACCTCATCAGGGCGGACAAGCGGTACCTGCCCGAGATGGCGCTCGGCGGCGGCCTTGCGATCACGCTGCTGCTCGGCTTCATCCTGCACTTCGCGCGGCGCGCGCGCTCGGGCCAGTATCTGTCCGAGCTGTCCAACAAGAGGCTGGTGGCGGAGAACGAGGAGAGGCGCAGGATCGAGGCCAGGCTCAAGGTTTCCGACGAGCGACTCAGGCTCGCGCTGGACTCCACCCAGATCGGGATCCTCGAATGGAACGTCCCGAAGGGACACGTCTACTACAGCCCCGGCCTCTGGAGCCTCCTCGGCTACGAGCATGCGCGCATGCCGTCGACCCTCGAGGTGTGGCAGTCCCTCATCCACCCCGAGGACCTTCCCATGTACCGGAAGCGGACCGAGTCCCAGCTGAACGGCATCGCCTCGTTCATCGACCCGGAATACCGCGTCCGCGCGCGCAATGGGGACTGGCGCTGGGTCTACGTGCGGTCGAAGTCGGTCCTCGCGGGCCCGAACGGCCGGCCCACGCGGATCATCGGCACCGTCCAGGACATCACCATCCGGCGCGAGTCGGAGCAGGCCCTTAGGGAGAGCCAGGCCGAGGCGCGCAAGCTGTCGCTCGTCGCGTCGAAGACGGACAACCTCGTCATCATTGGCTCCGCGGACGGGAGGATCGAGTGGGTGAACAGCGCCTTCTGCAGGGTCATGGAGTACACGCTCGCCGAGGTCGTGGGGAAGGACCCGGGGCGCCTCCTGAGCGGCCCCGACACCGACGAGGCGCAGGCGGACCTGATCCGCGACGAGATCGCCAAGGGCGTCGGCACGAACACGGAGATCGTCCAGTACTCGAAGTCCGGCCGGAAGTACTACCTGCACATGGAGGTGCAGGTCGTCCGCAACCAGGCGGGCGAGGTGGAGAACTTCATCGCCATCGAGAACGACATCACCTCCCGGGTCGAGACCGAGAACCAGCTGCGGCGGGCGAAGGCCGAGGCCGACTTCGCGTCGCGCGCGAAGAGCGAGTTCCTGGCGTCGATGTCGCACGAGATCCGCACGCCGATGAACGGGGTGATCGGGATGACGAGCATCCTCATGGAGACCCCGCTCACGAGTGAGCAACGGGACTTCGTCAACACCATCCGCACCTCCGGCGAGGCCCTGCTGACGATCATCAACGACATCCTCGACTTCTCCAAGATCGAGTCGGGGAAGATGGAGCTCGAGAAGGCGCCGTTCGAGCTGGCGCTGTGCGTCGAGGAGGCGCTCGACCTGTTCGCGCCCACGGCGGCCGCCAAGCGGCTCGAGATCGGCTACCACGTCGAGCCCGACGTCCCGCCGTGGATCGTGGGCGACGTCACGCGCCTGCGCCAGATCATCGTGAACCTGGTCAACAACGCCATAAAGTTCACGCCGGCGGGCAGCATCTCCATCCAGGTCCGCAGGATCCCGCTCGACGCCTCGGTCCGGGCGACGCCGGCGGGCCGAATGCGCCTTGAGATCACGGTCCAGGACACGGGAATCGGCATCCCGCCCGACCGGATCGACCGGCTCTTCAAGGCGTTCAGCCAGGTGGATTCGTCGACGACGCGCAAGTACGGCGGCACGGGCCTCGGCCTGGCGATCTGCCAGAGGCTGTGCCAGCTGATGAACGGCGACATCCGCGTCGAGAGCACGCTCGGCAAGGGCTCGACCTTCACGATCGCCATCATGACGGACGCGGCGCAGCGCCCGGCGGAGGTGACCGCCCCGCCCTTCGCCGGCCTCGATCTCAAGGGCGAGATGGCGCTCTGCATCGAGGACAACCCGATCACGCGCGCGCGCCTGCGCACGCTGTTCGACTCGCTCGGCGCGACCTGCGTGTTCGCCAACGATCCGGAGTCCGCCGTGGAGATCGCCTCGAACCTGCCGAACCCGCCGGCGATCGTGATCCTCGACCTGCCCGAGTTCGAGAGCCAGCGAGCGCTCGACCTGACGACGGAGATCAAGAGCCCGAGGATCGTCCTCTTCCGCCTCGGCCAGACGCCCCCGCCGGCTCCGAAGGACGGGTTCCCGTACGCGACGGTCTCGAAGCCGATCAAGACGGTGTCGTTCCTCCAGGCCCTCTCGCTCCTCGGCAACCGGAGCGGCAGCGGCGGGATCGTGGTCCAGACCCGGCACGAGGACCGCCCGATCGCCGAGGAGATCCCCCTGACGGTGCTGCTGGCCGAGGACAACGCGGTCAACCAGAAGGTGGCGCTGCGGTTCCTCGAGCGGATGGGCTACAACGCCGACGCCGTCGGCAACGGCCTCGAGGTGCTGCAGGCGTTCCAGAACCGAAACTACGACCTGGTGCTCATGGACCTCCAGATGCCCGAGATGGACGGGCTCGAGGCGAGCCGCAGGATCCGCAGGACGGTGCCCGCGGACCGCCAGCCGAAGATCATCGCGCTGACGGCCAACGCGATGCAGGGCGACCGCGAGATTTGCCTCGACGCGGGGATGGACGACTACATCTCAAAGCCCGTGAAGATGCACGAGATCGTCGCCGCAATCCGGCGCCAGTTCTCCAAGAGCAAGGTCGCGCCGACCGTCACCGGCTGACCGAGGCCGCAAGCGCGGCGATTTCACCGGCGCGCGCCGGCTCGGCGGCGAGGTTCGTGAGCTCGAGGGGATCCCGCTCGAGGTCGAAGAAGAGCC
>CAYQOH010000042.1:0-16961 GCA_964419075.1 uncultured Opitutaceae bacterium
CCCTCGGGGCCGACTTCGGCACGAAGATCACGGCGCGCCTGCCGGCGGCGGCGCACACCGCGGCCAGCGAGCTCGCGGCGTTGCCCGTGGACGCCGTGACGATCGTCCGCTCGCCCAGGCGGTTCGCCTCGGCGACGACGAGGAACGACGCGCGGTCCTTCAGCGAGCCGCTCGGGTTGAGCCCGTCGTTCTTGATCCAGGCGTCGGGCACCCCGAACGCCTCGCCGAGGGCGGCTGACCGGGCGAACGGGGTCGGGGCCATGGCATAGGGCGGGTGGAACTGCGGCTCGACGGCGCAGAACAGGCCCCAGTCGGGCGTCACCCTGCGGAAGCGCCTGCGGATCGCGTCGTGGTCGAACTCGACCGAGAGGACGCCGGAAAGCGGCATGCCCGGGCGGTACGCCTTGCCGCACTCCGGGCAGAGATAGCGCACCTCGTCGCGCTCAAAGCGACCCCCGCAGACGGTGCACCGGTAGACGAACTTCACCATGGTCGCTAGGCCTTTCCGTTGAGCCTGGCCACGAGCGCCGCGTAGAACGCGACGGCCGCGCTCAGGTGCTCGACCGGGCACGCCTCGTCGGCCGCGTGCGCGTAGACCTCGTTGCCCGGGCCGAGGCCGAGCGTGGGGATGCCCCTCATGCCCGCCGTGGCGATGCCGTTCGTGCTGAAGGTCCACTTGTCGACCAGGGGCGCCCGGCCGAGCACGCCGGTGTATGCCTCGACCGCGCTCTTGAGGAACGGCGAGGCCGGGTCGAGGGCCCAGGTCGGGTAGTACTTCTCGGTCGGGTAGACCTTGCCCGTGTAGGCCGCCTCCTCGTAGGTGAGCACGTGGACCCTCGCGTCCGGGCAGCCGGCGCGCGCCGCGGCGTCGCGCACCTCCGCGAGCGCGCTGTCCTTCGTCTCGCCGTAGGTCAGGCGCCGGTCGAGGTGGAGGCTCGCCTCGTCGGCCACGGCGCAGAGGGAGGGCGAGGAGGACTTCACCTCCGAGATCGTGACGGTCCCCTTCCCGAGGAAGGGGTCGTCGCGCAGCCTCTCGTTGAGCCGCTCGACCTCGAGCGCGACGCGCGCGACCTTGTAGATGGCGTTGTCGCCCCGCTCCGGCGCGGAGCCGTGGCAGCTGCGGCCCTTCACCCCGACGCGGATCTCCATCCTGCCGCGGTGGCCGCGGTAGATGTTGAGGTTCGTGGGCTCGGTGATGACCACGAGCTCCGGCCTTATCCCGTCCTCGCCCAGGATGTACTGCCAGCAGAGGCCGTCGCAGTCCTCCTCCATGACGGTCCCGGTGAAGTAGACGGTGAAGTGCTCGTTGAGCCCGAGCTCCTTGATGACGCGGCCCGCGTGGACCAGGGCGGCCACGCCGCCCTTCTGGTCGACGCTGCCGCGGCCCCGGACCTTGCCGCCCACCACGCTCCCGTCGAAGGGGTCGAAGGTCCACTGCGACCGGTCTCCGGGGTAGACCGTGTCCACGTGGCCGTCGAACGCGATCACGCGCGGCCCCGAGCCGATGCGGCCGATGATGTTGCCGAGGCCGTCGACGCGGACCTCGTCGAAGCCGATCGCCTCCATCTCCCTCCGGACGACCGCGATCACGGCGGCCTCCTTCGAGGAGAAGGACTGCGTGCGCACGAGCTCGCCGAGGAAGCGGGCCGTGTCGGCCTCCATCTCCTTCGCGCGCGCGCGGATCGCCCCGAAGCTCGTGGCCGCGGGCGGGGTGCTGGGGTGCGGGGCTGCCGTCTTCACATGCGTTGCCATAGTTTCCGTGCGAGCTCGCGGGAGCGCGCGTTCACGCGCGCCTCGTCGATGTCGAGCTTCAGCCGCCCGTGCTCCATCAGCACCCGGCCGCCCACGATGGTCGCGTCGACCTGCGCCTGTGACAGGCCGAACAGGGCGTGGACGAGCGCGTTCGCGTCGCCAAGCGGGGTGGGCGGGTCGTAGTCGAAGATCGCCAGGTCCCCGGCGCAGCCCTTCCTGATCTCGCCGAGGCGAAGCCCGAAGATGCGCCCGGCGATCCTCGCGTTGGCGCCGAAGAGGGCGCCCGTGACCTCGCCGAATCCGCAGGAGGGGTTTCCGCTCGCATGATGCTGCGCCCAGAGCGCGGCGCGCGCCTCCTCAAGCAGGTTGGCCGTCATGGCGTCCGTCCCCAGTCCCACGAGCACCCCCCGGCGCGCCATCTCGACGATGCCGGCGATCCCGACCGCGTTGTTGAGGTTCGACTGCGGGTTGTGCACGACGGCCGTGCCCGTCTCGGCAAGGGAGGCGATCTCGCGCGGCGAGACGTGGACGCAGTGGGCGGCGATCGAGCGCCGTCCGAGGATCCCGAGGCGGGTCAGCCGGTCGATGACCCCGGTCCGCGACGAGCGGCGGGCCGCCTGCTGGTCCACCTTGGCCTCCGCGGCGTGGATGTGGAAGCCGACCTCCAGCGCGTGGCCGAGGCTCGCGGCGTCCTCCAGCGTCCGGTCGGAAAGCGTGAACGAGGCGTGGAGCCCGAAGAGGGCGCGCAGGTTGGACCCGCCGTGGGCCTGGCAGCGGCGGATGAAGTGGACATTTTCCGCCAGCCCCTCCTGCGCCACGGCGGCGCCGTTGCGGTCCGAGACCTCGTAGCAGAGGCAGGCGCGCAGGCCCGACTCGCCGACGGCGCGCGCGACCGCGTCGAGCGATCCGCCCACGGCGCCGGGGCTCGCGTGGTGGTCGATGAGGGTCGTCGTCCCGTGGCGCACCGCGTCGATCAGCGCCACGAGCGCGCTCTGGTAGCAGTCCTCGGTGGTGAGCGCGGAGTCCAGGCGCCACCACAGGTTGCGCAGGACGCCCATGAAATCCCTGGACGGCCGGGCCTTGGCGAAGCCCCGGGCGAACGTGCTGTAGAGGTGGGTGTGGGCGTTCACGAGCCCGGGGATCACCACCTTGCCCGCGGCGCTCAGGCGCTCGCCCGTGTACCCGGCGAACTCGCGGCCGGGCGCGACCCTCGTGATGAAGCCGTCCTCGATGAGGACGGAGTGCCCGCGCCGGACCGAGGCCGTCCCCCCGGTGGAGAGCAGGGTCCCGTTTTCGATGAGGAGGGCGGGCTGCATGGGCGGTCGCTCAGCCCTCGGCGAACGCGGCGGCCTCGGCCGCCGACCTCGGGCGCATCGCGAGCGCGCCCGCGAAGCACTTCTGGGCGCAGAGCGAGCACCCGACGCAGAGCGCCGCGTCGAACGCGGGCAGGCCCCGCCCGTCGAGCGCCACGGCCTGGTAGGGGCAGCGCTCGCAGTTGCCGCAGTGCGTGCAGAGGGCCTCGGAGAGGGCCGGGATCCGCTTCTGCGCCGTCAGGGACGCGAAGTCGGCGATCGGGCCGGGAAGGGCGGAGCCCACGAGCTCGGCCACCGACCGCAGGCCGCGCTCCTCCATGAGGTGGCTCAGGCCCGAGTGGAGCTCGCCCACGTAGCCGAGGCCGTACTTCATGACGGCGGTGCAGAACTGCACGGTCCCGGCGCCGAGCGCGAGGAAGTTGGCCGCGTCGCGGTGGGTCATCGCGCCGCCGTTCCCGGAGACCGTCAGGCCCATGCCGGCCACCTTCGCCAGGGTGAGGTTGCTGATCGGAAGCACGCCCTCGCCCGACATGCCGATCACGATACCCTCGTCCCATCGGCGGGACGCCGAGGGCCGGAACGCGAGCGACGGGAAGCTGTTCGCGAGCGTGACGCCGGCCTTCTTGCCGGGGTGGCGGGCGAGCACCTCCTGGATCGCGCGCACGATCGGCTGGATCGCGGTGACGGCCCCCGTCAGCTTGAAGAGCTTCGGCACGTCGGGGTTGCCGCCCTCCATCACCCAGCCCACGATCTTCGCCGTGAGCGCGGCGTCCTGGGAGACCAAGTCCCCGTTCGCGCCGTCGCCGCCCTGCGGGCAGGAGAGGCTGTACTCGACGCCCATCGCCCCGGCGTCCTCGAGCTTTCGGGTGTTCGACTGCCAGAAGGCGCAGTCCCCCTCGTCGCAGCCGGTGACCGGGCCCCCGGTCGAGGCCATCGTCAGGCGGTCCGGGAAGGTGTCGACCAGCCGCTCCACCTCGCGGCACACGCGGTCGAGCGGGTGGCCGGAGACGTTGTCGCAGTTGCCGTACGTCGAGCGCCCGAGGACGAACATGTAGTCGGCCGGGATGTGGATCGGCACGTTGTCGAAGGCGGTCTTCATCACGGCCCCGGCCCAGCCCGCCGCGTAGGCGGACCTCACCTGGATGTAGCCGTCGGTGTGGGGCGCGGCCGAGAGCAGGAGCGGCGAGAGGATCCTCCGGCCGAAGAAGTCGGTCTCGAGGGAGACCGGCAGCGGGCTCGCCGGCGAGAGCGGCACGCGGCTCTTCGCGCGGTCCGCGATTCTCGGGATCTTGTCGCCGCACAGGAACGCGTCGGCCTCGCGCGCGGCGTTCTTGCCGCTCGCCACCGACTCGACGACGGTGGACGAGCCGAGAATGATGTCGCCCGCGTAGAAGAGTCCGGGCGACCGGTCCCTGGGGAGCGCCGCGCGGTTGCCGACGGCGGAGACCACGATGTCGAACTCGCGCAGCGCCGGCGGCTCCTTCGGGCTCGTGACGAAGTTGGCGGGCCGCGGCGCCAGGCCCTTCGGGAGCGTCTGGCGCGCGAGGCGCAGGCCCCGGACCCGGCCTGCGGTGGCGACCACCGCGACCGGCCTCATGCAGGTGGAGATCTCGACGCCGTGCAGGAGGAGCATCCGCCGCTCGTAGGCCGTCACGGGCATGTCCCGCAGCCGGCGCCGGTAGACCAGCTCGACCGAGGCCGCCCCGCGGCGCGCCGCCGTGGTCGCGCAGTCCGTGGCGACCGCGCCGCCGCCGAGGATCGCGACGCGTCGGCCGGCGACCCGCGCGCCCCCCCGCTGCTCCAGGAATTTCTGCCACGGGACGACGCGCTCCTCGCCCGGGATCCCGAGGCGCACCGGCTCGCCGAGGCCCGCGCAAACGATCACGGCGCCGTAGCGGCCGAGCAGCGTCGCCGGGTCGGCCACGGCCGTGCCGCGGCGGAAGTCGATCGCCCCGAGGGCCCGGACGAAGCCGACGTCCGTGCGCACGACGTTCCGCGGCAGGCGGAAGGCCGGGATCACGTTCATCATGCCCCCGAGCTGGCGGCGCTTCTCGAAGACCGTGACGCGGTAGCCGCGCTGCGCCAGGACGCCCGCCGCGGCGAGGCCCGCGGGTCCCGACCCGATGACGGCGACCCTCTTCCCGTTGCGGGGCACCGGGGCCGGGATGCGCAGCCCGTGCCGCTTCGCCCGCTCGACAATGGCGGCCTGGACCGCGGGGATCTCGATCGGCCGGTCAAACATCCGGCGCGAGCACGCCCTCATGCAGAAGGTGTCCGGGCAGGCCGCCCCGCAGACGCCGCCAAGGGGGTTCGCGCCGAGGATCATCGCGGCCGACCGGCGGAGGTCGGATTTCGCCCCGCCGCGGGCCGCCATGATGAAGTCGGCCGGCGAGCAGTCGGCCGGGCACGCCGCCTGGCAGGGTTTCTCCTCGCAGGAGACGCACCGGTCTAGCTCGTCCTTGAGCTGGGCGTCGGTGAGGAGATGGAAGGCGGCGTTCATGCCGGGCGGGTTTGCGGGCGATTGTCCCGTAAGTATCCTGTCAGCAAGCCCGCCCAGGCTCTACCCAGGTCTTGCCGAAGGTTGTGCATATTTTGTCCGAAAGGGGCGCGAAGATTGACGCGTGGCCGCGCAAGTGCTTCATGATGAAGGCTCGCCAGGGAGGCCCGCATGAAGACCATCGTCATCGCCATCGGCGGCAACTCGCTCATCAAGGATGCGCGCCACCAAAGCGTCGCCCACCAGTACGCGGCGGTGGTGGAGACCGTCCGCCACATCACCGACATGCTCGAGCGCGGCCACCGCATCGTCATCACCCACGGCAACGGGCCCCAGGTGGGCTTCATCCTGCTGCGCAGCGAGCATTCCCGGGGGATCCTGCACGAGGTGCCGCTCGACTCCATCGTCGCGGACACCCAGGGCGCGCTCGGCTACCAGATCCAGCAGGCGCTCGAGAACGAGTTCCGCCGCCGGAAACTCTCAAGATCGGTCCTGTCGGTCGTGACGCAGACCCTCGTGGACCGCGCCGACCCGGCCTTCGCGAGGCCGAGCAAGCCGATCGGGGAGTTCTACACGAGGGAGCAGGCCGAGGAGCGGACGCGCGTCGACCGGTGGCAGATGGTCGAGGACGCGGGCCGAGGCTGGCGCCGCGTCGTGCCGTCGCCCGCCCCCGTCCGCATCATCGAGTCCGGGGCCATCCGTCACCTGGTCATGGGCGGCTGTGTGGTGATCGCGGCGGGAGGCGGCGGGATCCCGGTCGTGGCCGACGAGGACGGGATCCTGAGCGGCGTGGCCGCGGTGATCGACAAGGACCTCGCCTCGGCCGTGCTCGCGGCGCAGATCGGCGCGGACGTCCTCATGATCTCGACCGCGGTCGAGAAGGTCTGCCTCGACTTCGGCACGGCCCGGCAGCGGGCGATCGACTCGATGAACGTGGCCGAGGCGAGGCGCCACATCTCGGAGGGCCAGTTCGAGCCCGGGTCCATGCTCCCCAAGGTCGAGGCGTGCCTTCGCTTTGTCGAGGAGCGCGGGGGTTTTGCCGTCATCACGAGCCCTTCGGGGCTCTCCTCGGCGCTCGAGGGCGCCGCGGGCACGCGGGTCACGGCCTAGTGCCGGCGGGCCCTCAGGCGGCTGCCCGCTGCGGCTCGCCTTCCTCGGGACCCTCCGCGTCGAGGCCGGGGGAGTTGCTCTCGGGCATCACGATACGGACCTTGATCTGCGCCAGCAGGTCGAACCTCCGGCGCTCCTCGAAGAGCGGCCACCAGTCATACAGGTAGATCTCCAGGGGCCGCCACATGGCCACCCAGCCCCCGATCGTGAGGCCCTCCCGCACAAAGTCGGCGACCGGGTTGCTGCCGAGCGTCGCGACGACCTGGCCGAGCAGGAGGCACCCGGCGAGGAAGGCCGAGCCGACCAGCAGGCTCAGGCGGCCGCGGCGCATCAGCGCGCTGAACTCCAGGCGCTTGATCGCGGCGCGGGTTGCGAAGTAGTGCCGCACCGCGTCCTCGACGCCCGCGGCGCGGTCGCCGGGGGCCGGCAGGGACAGATGGATGACCAGCTCGAGGGGCCTTCCCAGCGGAAGCTCGCGGGCCCAGTTCACGATGTACTCCTCGGCGTCCGCATCAAGGTCCCGGTCGATGAACGGGGAGGGGTCCATCGAGTTGAACAGCTGCGCCAGCTCGTGCAGCCGGAGCATGATGGCTGTCTTTGGCGGCGTTTCCATGCCCCACGTTACCCGTGACCGGCGGGGAGGTCAAAGCGCGGGCTGCCCCGGCCGGTCCGGGCGCCTCGCGCTACGCGTTCCGCCGTAACGAAATCCGCATGAGGATTGCCGTCGCCGGGATGTAACACAGGATTCTCCAAGAAATTCACGCACGAAGAGGGTCGCCGCCCCCCCGGGGGGCCTCCACGCTCCGACCCAATCGAACCCGCAAGCCCATGGCCGCCACGGAACACGACACGCACGACGGGAGCTGGCTGGGAAGGGCGGGGCGGCGGATCGCCGCGCACTGGGTCGCCAAGATGGTGGGCACCACCGTGGCCATGGCCGCATTCTTTGTCGTGTACTTCTGGCTCCTGAGGCACGCGCGCGGGCCGGTGACGACGGTGCCGCGGATCTGGCTCGACCGGATGATCCCGTTCCAGCCGTGGGCGCTGGCGTTCTACGCCTCGCTCTGGGTCTACGTGTCCCTCGCGCCGTCGCTCCTCGTGTCCGGGCGGGCGCTCGCCGCGTATGCCGCCGCCGCCGTCGTCCTTAGCGTGGCGGGCTTCGGGGTCTTCATCCTCTGGCCCACCACGGTGCCGCCGCCGGAGGTCGGCCCGTCGCACGCCGGGTCGGTCGGTTTTCTGAAGGCGGTCGACGCCTCCGGAAACGCCTTCCCCTCGCTCCACGTGGCCTTCGCGGTGTTCACCGCGCTCTGGCTCGGGCGCCTGCTTCGGGAGATGGGCGCAGGGAGGATCGCTCGCGCCGCCAACTGGCTCTGGTGCCTCGGCATCGTGTATTCGACGATGGCCATCCGCCAGCACGTCGCGCTCGACGCGCTGGCCGGGGCGCTCCTCGGGGCGGCGGTCGGCGCCGCGCACCTGCGCCTCATGCGCGGCCGGCCGTAAACGGCCGACTACTCGGGCCGGATCGCCTCGACCGGGTCGATCCGCGCCGCGCCGCGCGCCGGCAGCCAGGAGGCGAGGACGGCGACGCTGACAAGCAGGACCGCGATGAGGAGGATTGCGACCGGGTCGGAGCCGGGCACGGAGGGCAGTGCGGCGCTGAGGACGCGGGTCAGGGCCCAGGCGCAGGCGAGCCCGATGACGGCGCCCAGGAGGGCCAGGCGCAGGCCCTGGCGCAGGACCAGCCAGAGCACGTCGTTCGTCTGGGCCCCGAGCGCCATCCGGATGCCGATCTCGGTGCGGCGCTGGGCGACGAGGTTGGCGATGACGCCGTAGATCCCCACCGCCGACAGCGCCAGGCCCACCGCCGCGAACGCGGAGAGCAGCTGGCCGATAACGTCGAAGCCCTCCTTCAGGTTGTCGATCGCCTGGGGGGCCGTGAAGAAGGAGGAGACCGGCTGGTCCGGATCGAGCTGCGCCACCGCCTGGCGAAGCGCGGGACCCACCGTTGACGCGGGCGCCGAGCTGCGGACGGCGATGCTCAGCCAGTGGGTCGTTCCCGAGGGCACCTGGGCGAGGGGGCGGTAGGACACAAAGGGCGTGTCGGGCTGGCGGATGAATTCCAGGGCCGCGTGGACGTTGCTGACGACGCCGACAATCTCCCTCCAGTCGTGCATGGCCGGGTCGACGTCCCCGATGCGCTTGCCGATGGGATCCTCCCCGGGCCACAGCTTGTCGGCCATCGCCTCGTCGATGATGATGACCTGGCGCGAGTCCGCCCGGTCCGCCGGCGTGAAGTCCCGACCGCGCACGATGCGCGCGCCGATGGCCGTGAAATACCCCGGCGTGACGGGGTTGTAGTAGGTCAGGGGCTCCTTGCCCGAGGGCGCGGGCGGGCGGCCCTCGATGGCGATCCCCCCCTTGGACCACGGCCCGGTGACCGGCAGCGTCGCCGAGATGGCGGCGTCGCGGACGCCCGGCAGGCCGGTCACCCTGGCGTAGAGCTTGTCGTAGAACGCGCGGCACTGCGCGTCCGTGGCGTAGCTCGCGTTGAAGGGCAGGTTCAGGACGGCCGTCATGAGGCCGTCCGGCCGCCAGCCGAGGTCGGCGCGCGAGATGCGCTGCATGCCGCGGACGAGGAATCCGGCGCCCGCGAGGAGCGTCAGCGCGAGCACCAGCTCGGCCACGATGAGGGCCTGGCGCACGCGGTGGCGCGAGCGGTCCCCGGTCTGCGAGCGGCCGTTCTGCTTGAGCGTGGAGTTCACCTCGGTCTTGGCGGCGATCCAGGCCGGCGTCGTTCCGACGATCGCGCCCGTTGCAACGGTGGCGGCGAGCGTGAAGAGGAGGACGGTCGAGTCGATCGGCATGTCGAGGCCGGGCAGGTCCCCGATCACGATCTCGGAGCCGATGAGCCGGGTTCCGACGGAGGCGAGAAGGACGCCGAGCGCGCCGCCCGCCAGCGAGAGGACAAGGCTCTCGACCAGGAACAGCCGGATCAGGCTGATGCGCGAGGCGCCGAGGGCCAGGCGCAGCGCGTGCTCGTGGACCCTGCCCGACATCCGTGCGAGCTGCAGGTTCGTCAGGTTCGCGCACGCGATGACAAGCACGAATCCCGCGAGGGCCATGCTCAGCCAGCAGAGCTGGCGCGAGCTCTCGGCGATCCGGTCGCGGTCCCAGGGGATGACGTTGAAGCCGGTCTCGGCGTTCGTCTTCGGATGGTCATGGGCCAGGCGCAGCGCGATCGTCGAGGCCTCCGCCCGGGCCTGCGCGGCCGTGACGCCCGGCCGAAGGCGCCCGATCCCCTGGATCCAGCCGTTGCCCTCGCGGATCTGCCAGGCCCCTTCGCCGTAGGCCAGCGGCTGCCAGACGTCGACGTGGCCCCAGGTGAGCGGGCTGTCCAGCTCCGGCGGCATGACCCCGGCGATCGTGACCGGCTGGCCGTCCATCCGCACCCGCCGCCCGACGACGGCCGGGTCGCCGTCATAGTGGCTGCGCCAGAAGCGGTTGCTGATGAGGGCCACGCGGCCGCCGCCCGGGCCGTCCTCCTGCGCGGTGAAGTTGCGACCGAGCTGCGGGGCGACTCCGAGGACGGGGAAGAAGTCGGCGGAGACGCTCATGCCGGGCACCCGTTCGGCGGGCTGGCCGGGCTCGGCCAGGTTGAAATTGGTGATGACGAAGGCGGCGAGCGACTGGAAGGACGTGCTCTGCGTCTTCAGGTCGTGGAAGTTGGCCGGCACCTGCGGCCACTTCTGGGACTGGGGGGACGACTGGTAGACCGACACGAGCCGGCCCGAATCGGCGGCGAACGACGGGTGCAGGATGACGGTGTTGAGCACCGTGAACATCGTCGTGTTGACCCCGACGCCGAGCGCCACGGTGAGCACGGCTGCGGCTGTGAAGCCCGGGTTCTTGAGCAGCTGGCGGAAGGCGAATCGGATGTCGGAAATCATGTGCTCGGTGTTCTTGTGTTTGGAGTAGGGTCGTGTTTGGTCCGCGCAGGATCTGCGCCGGGTGTTTGGGGGCTTGGGGAAGATCGGGTTTCGGGCTTCGTGAGGGGACTACTCGGAGCGCAGCGCGTCCACGGGGTTCACGTGCGTGGCCCGCAGCGCCGGCACGCAGCAGGCGAGCAGCGCGGCGGCAATCAGGATCGCCCCGAGGCCCAGGACCACGGGGACGTCCTGGCCCGGGATCGCGGGGAGCGCCAGGCTAAGGCCCCGCATGAGCAGGAAGGCGAGGCCGAGGCCGATCGCGGTGCCCGCGGCGGCCAGGCGGACGCCCTCCTTCAGGATGAGCCAGAGCACGGTGCCGGTGCGGGCGCCGAGCGCCATCCGCACGCCGATTTCCTGGGTGCGCTGCACCGCGAGGTTGGCGATGACCCCGTAGATGCCGACGACGGCGAGGAGGAGGCCCAGCAGGGCCGCGATCGTCAGCAGCTGCTCGACGAGGGTGAAGTTGGCCCCGCCCTGCTCGATCAGCGAGTCGACGGTGCCGAGGAGGTACACGGCGAGGTCGGAGTCGACCCGCGAGACGGCGCGCCGGGCGTCGTCCGTGAGCCCCGAGGGCGCCCCCCTGCAGAGGATCACGAAGGAGAGCCAGTGGTCGGTGTCCTGGGCAAAAGGCCGGTAGGTCTGGAACGGGGTGAGCGCCGGGCCGTAGATGCTCGGGATGTCGTTCACGATCCCGACAATCTCCCTCCAGTCAGGGTTCCTGGGGTCGGTGTTCCCGATCCGGTGGCCGATCGCGTCGCCCTTCGGCCAGAACTGGTTGGCCATCGCGCGGTTGATGATGACGACATGCTTCGAGTCGGCGCGGTCGGCGTCTTCGAAGTCCCGGCCGCCGAGCAGGTGCATGCCGAGCGCCGCGAAGTAGCCCGGCGTGACGCGCTCGGCCATGTCGAGGGGCTCCTGGCCCCTCGCGGGCGGCTGGCGCCCCTCGATGAGGAAGCTGCCCTGGTGGGAGAAGGAGCCGCCGTACGGGAGCTGCCCCGAGACGGACGCCCGTTCGACGCCGGGAAGCGCCGCGAGCTCCGTCCGGATCCGCTCGACGACGGCCCGCGTCTGCTCGTCGGTCGCGTACTTGGAGTTCGGGAGCATGAAGCTGCCGCTGACAAGCCTCGCGCTCTCCCAGCCCGTGTAGGCATGGGTGATCCGCTGGAGCCCCCGGACAAAGTACGCCGCGCCGGCGAGCGACGCCAGCGCGAGGGCGAGCTCCGCGACGACCAAGGCCTTCCTCGTGCGGTGCTTGGAGCGGTCCCCGACGGTACCCCGGCCGCCCTGCTTGACCGCGCCTCCCACGTCGGTGCGCGAAGCCATCCAGCCGGGCATGAGCCCGAAGATGATCCCCGTCCCGACGGAGGCCGCGAACGTGAAGCCGAGGACGCGGTAGTCGAGCGGCAGGTCCAGGCTCTGGCCGGAGCTGTCAATGTGGATGCGGCTGCCGAGGAGGCGGTTTCCCCACACCGACACGAGCAGGCCGAGCGCCCCGCCGGCGAGCGACAGGAGCACGCTCTCGCAGAGCAGCTGGCGGATCAGCTGTCCGCGCGAGGCGCCGAGCGCGATGCGGATCGCGTACTCGCGCATCCGCGCCACGGTGCGCGCCAGCTGGAGGTTGGCCAGGTTGACGCACGCGATCCCGAGGACGAAGAGCATGAGCCCCATGATGGTCCACAGGACGACGCCCGAGTTCCTCGAGCGCGAGGCCGCGTAGGCGGTGACGTTGAGGCCGCGGTGGGCGTTGGTCTCGGGGTGCTCGCGGGCCACCTGCGAGGCGACCGCGCTCAGCTGCGCCTGCGCCTGCGCAAGCGTCACCCCCGGCTTCAGGCGGCCGACGAACTCCATCCAGTCGTTGTCGCGGATCTTCCAGTTGTCCTCGCCGTAGCCGAGCGGCTGCCAGAGGTCGACCGACCCGAAATAGATGACGTCCTGGTACCGCTCGGACACCATGCCGATCACCGTGACCGACTTCCCGTTCAGCCGGATCACGCTGCCGACGACGTTCGGGTCGCCGCCCAGCTTCTCCCTCCAGAACCTCTCGCCCACCACGATGACGTCGTTGTGCCCCGGGTGGTCGTCCTCCGGGGTGAACACCCGGCCCATGGCCGGGGCGATTCCGAGCGTCGAGAAGTAGTTGCCCGAGGCCTGGACCCCGATCGCCCGGTAGGCCGGCTCGCCCTGGCGGGTGACGTTGGAGAAGTCCCAGCACCAGGGGGTGAGGCTCTCGAACCCGGCGGCCCGCTCCACGACGTCGCGCGCGTTGCCGGGCGCGAGCTTCGTGAACTGGGACTGCGGCATCGTGCCGAAGATGATGGCCAGGCGGCCCGGGTCCCGGTACGGGGGCATCCGGTACAGGATCGCGTTCACGAGCGTGAACGTGGTCGTGTTGATCCCGATGCCGAGCGCCAGCGTCAGCAGCGCCACCAGCGTGAACCCGCGGTTGTTCGTCAGCTGGCGAACGGCGTACCTAAGGTCCGAGAGCATGGCCGCAGCCGCAAGGGGGCTATTCCTTGTTCTCGACACTCTCCTCGACCACCCGGCCGTCGAACAGGTGGACGGTCCGGTCGGCGTGCCGGGCGAACCGCGTGTCGTGCGTCACCATGAGGATGGTCGAGCCCGTGCGGTGGAGGTTCTGCAGGAGCTCCATCACGGCGTCGCCGTTCTTCGAGTCGAGGTTGCCCGTCGGCTCGTCGGCGAGGAGGACCGCCGGCTGGCCGGCGAGGGCCCGGGCCACCGCGACGCGCTGCTGCTGGCCGCCCGAGAGCTGCGAGGGGACGTGCTTGGCGCGGTGGGCCATGCCGACCTTCTCGAGGGCCTCCTCGACGCGCGCCTTGCGGTCCGAGGAGGGCATCCCCCGGTACGTGAGCGGAAGCTCGACGTTCTCGTAGACGGAGAGGTCGCCGATCAGGTTGAACGACTGGAAGATGAACCCGATCTCGCGGTTGCGGATCCTCGCGCGCTCGGCGGGCGTGAGCCCCTGCACGGGCCGGTCGTTGAGGACGTAGGTCCCGTCCGTCGGGGTGTCGAGGAGCCCGAGGATCGAGAGCAGCGTGGACTTCCCGCAGCCCGAGGGGCCCGCGATGGCGACGTATTCGCCCTTGCTGATCTCCAGGTGGATCCCGGAGAGGGCATGGGTCTCGACCTCGTCGGTGAGGAAGACCTTCGTGACGTTTTCGAGCTTCAGGAGGTTCTGTGGCATGGGAGTATGTTCTGGGTTGATCGGGCGTTGAAAGGGTCGGGGGGCTAATTCTGGCGAAGGGCAACGACGGGCTCCACCCTCGTCGCACGCAGGGCGGGCAGCAGGCAGGCCGCAAAGGAGACCGCGGCCAGTGACAGCGCCGCGGCACCGAGGGTGGAGGGATCCATTGAAGGCGTCTCGAAGAGATGCGCGGCCACCAGGCGGTTGAGCGCAGCATAACCCGCAAGGCCGATCGCGGTGCCAAGCCCGATGACGAGCGTCCCCATCCTCACGACCAGCGCCGCAATGTCGCGGGAAGTCGCGCCGAGGGCCATGCGAACGCCGAATTCGGACGTGCGCTGCGCGACCGAGAACGCGAGGACGCCGTAGACCCCCAGGATCGCCAGCACCACGGCGAGGCCCCCGAAGACGGAGAGGAGAACGACCGGTGCCCGGACCGGCTGGGCGGCCTCGTCCATGCGCTGCACCATCGTCTTCACGTCATAGACCGGTAGGTTGGGGTCGACCGCGTGCACCGCCTCGCGGATGGCCGAGGCCAGCATCGCGGGGTCCCCGGACGTACGGGCCACGAAGCTGAGGTTCTTTTGCGGCTCCTGGGTCAATGGGAAGAAGAGCGTCTCCTTTTCGTAATGCTCGTCGAGGCTGCGAATCTTCGAGGTGGCCACGACCCCTACCACGATCGATGGGTTTGCGGGGTCGCCTATGCGCTTACCCACTGCATTTTGGCCCTTCCAATACTTATCGACCAGGAGGCGGTCGACGATGACCACCGGCCGACCGGACGCGGTGTCGGACTCGTCGAACCACCTGCCCTGAAGCAGCGTGAGCCCCAGGGTCTTCAGGAGCCCGGGATCGGCGGAGCGCCTCATGGCGTGGGGCTCGGGCGCGCCCGGCGGCAGGATGATGTCGGGGCTCGAATATGAGCCTGAGTTGTACTCGTTCGAGAACGGCAGAAAATCCGTCGCCCCTGCGCCCTGCACGCCGGGCGATGCCGCGAGGCGGGCCACGACGGCGTCATGGAACACGGCGATCTTCTCCGGCTTGTCGTATCTTCCGTCGGGCAGCGTGACCTGCGCGGCGATCACGCCGCCCGGGACAAAGCCCGGATCGACGCGCTGCAGCCTGGCAAAGCTCTTCACGAGGAGGCCCGCCGTGGAGACCAGCATGACGGCGAGCGCGATCTCGGCCACGACGAGCGTCGAGCGGAGCCGCTGGGTCCGCCGGCCCGCGGATCCGCGCCCGCCGGCCTCCTTCAGGGTCGAGGAGGTGTTGCCCCTGGACGCGGCCCAGAAGGACAGGGAACCCGCGACGAGCCCCGTCGCCAGCGCGCACGCGAGCGTGAATGCGAAGACGGACGGGTCGAGGCCGACACCGTAGGCCCTGGGAAGGTTCGAGAGGCCGACCATCCGAAGCGCGTCGATGCTCCACAGGGCGACGAGCAGACCGAGGGCGCCCCCGGTCAGGAAGAGGATCACGCTCTCGGTCAGGAGCAGGCGCGCCATCTGGAGGCGGCTTGCGCCGAGCGCCGTGCGGATCGCCAGCTCCTTTTCCCGCCCGACGGAGCGCGCCAAGAGGAGCCCGGCGACGTTCGCGCAGCCGATGAGGAGGGCCGCGGCGACGGCCGCCTGCAGGAGCCAGAGCATGCTGCGCACGTTCTTGACGTTCTGGTCGAGGAACCCGACGACATGGCCGTCGAACCCGCTCGTCTTCCAGAATTCCCGGCCCTCCGGAAGCCGCTCCGCGTTTCGCGCCTGGATCAGGTCGAGCTCCCGCTGGACGCCGGCCAGGGTGGCGCCGGGCCGAAGCCGCGCAATCGAGGAGGAGTACTCGTGCCCCCGCTCGTTGTTGCTGCGCTGCTCGGGCGTGAAGGCGAACGGGGTCCATGCCTGGGTCTTCGGGCTGGGGAAATAGAACCACCTCGGCATCACGCCGATGACCGTGACAGGCCTGTCGTTGAGCCTGATGACGCGCCCGACGACCGCGGGGTCGGCGGCGAACTGGCTCCTCCAGAGCGCGTCGCTCAGGACGATCGTGGCCGGGGCATCCGGCTTCGCGTCGTCCTCGCTGAACACCCGCCCGAGGGCCGCCGACGTCTGGAGCGTCGAGAAGAGGGAGGGCGTGGCGCGGAGCCCGTCTATCATCTGCGGCTCCTGGGAGCCGGCCAGGTTGAGGCTTGCCCCCGTGTACATGGCGCTGTCGGAGTAGCCGGTCACGCCGCGGCGGTCCAGGTAGTCGGGGATCGACACCCCGGCGTTCGGCAGCCCCATCAGGGGATAGGTGTTGTAGGCGTAGATCAGGCGATCGGACCCCGGCCACGGATAGGGCTTGAGAAGAATGGCGTGGACGACGCTGAAGATGGCGCTGTTCGCGCCGATGCAGAGCGCAAGCGTGACGACCGCCACGAAGGCGAACGCGGGCGTCTTGGCGAGCTGGCGAAGGGCGTAGCGGATGTCGTTCATGCCTAGTTGAGCTTCACCCGGTCGTGGGAGTCCCACTGCGACATGTCGGAGAGGATCACGCGGTCGCCGGGCTGGAGCCCCTTCACGATCTCGATCGTGTTGACGGAGCTGCGGCCGAGCTGCACCTGCTGGCGCGAGGCATAGGTGCCGTCGGAGTCGAGGACGAAGATCTGCGTCGGCGAATTCTCCTGGCCGAACGCCGGGCGGCCGACGTAGACGACGTCATCCAGGTGCTCGAGCTCGACGACCCCGTCGACCGAGAGGTCCGGGCGCGCGCCCTTGGGAAGCTCGCCGGCGAGCGCCACCTCGACCGTCACCGTGCCGTTCTGGACCGAGGGGGCGACGCGCGAGACCTTGCCGGCGGCGACCCCGTTGCGGGTGTCGATCTCGGCGCTCTGGCCGATCAGCACGTCCTTTGCCTGGGTCTCCGCGATCTGGATCTCGGCCTTGAGGCGGGTCGGGTCGGCCACGCGGCAGAGGTTCGTGCCGGGCTGCACCTGGGCGCCGACCTCGACCGGGACGACTTGGAGGATGCCGCGCATGCCCGCCCGCACGTTCAGGGCCTCGGCCTCGGCCTGCTTGAGCTTCGCCTGGTCGCGGAGCCGGTCGACCTCCGCCTGCTTGACCGCCAGCTGGGGCACC
>CAYQOH010000043.1:0-16468 GCA_964419075.1 uncultured Opitutaceae bacterium
GAGTCGAGCCCGCTTGTGTACGGGCCGATCGGGCGCCAGCGCTGGATCTACGCGTCCTCGAAGCAGCTCCTTGACCGGGTGATCTACGCGTACGGCGTGCGCGACGGCGTGGACTACACGCTGTTCCGGCCCTTCAACTGGATCGGGCCGAAGCTCGACAACGTCATGGAGCCGAAGGAGGGGAGTTCGCGGCTCTTCACGCAGTTCATCTCCAACGTGATCTTCGAGAAGCCGCTCCAGCTTGTCGACGGCGGCAGGCAGGGCCGCTCGTTCACGTACATCGACGACGGGGTCGACGCGCTCCTGCGGATCATCGAGAACAAGGGCGGCAGGGCCTCCCGGCAGATCTTCAACATCGGCAACCCGGGCAACAACGTGAGCGTCGCCCAGCTCGCCAAGCTGATCATCGCGGCCTTCAGGGACTTCCCGGAATTCCGCGCGCAGGCCGCGAAGGCGAAAACGGTCGTCGTCTCGTCGGGCAAATACTTCGGCAAGTACTACCAGGACATCCAGCGGCGGGTGCCCTCGGTCGCCGCGATCCGCCGGCAGCTCGGCTGGAAGCCGAAGGTCGACCTGAGGACGGCGATACGGCTCACGCTCGACTACCACCTGGCCCACAAGGACTACAAGCTGGATTGAGGCGCCATGGCGGTCCGACTTGCCCTCAAGGTTGACGCCGACACGGACCGCGGCACGCGCTTCGGCGTGCCGAACCTTGCGGCGGACTGCGCCGAGTTCGGGGCCCCCGCCTGCTTCCTGTTCTCGCTGGGACCCGACCAGACGGGCCGCGCGATCACCCGGGTCCTGAGGCCCGGCTTCTTCAGCAAGGTCAGCCGCACGGGCGTGGTCCAGCTCTACGGGATCCGGACGCTCCTGAACGGCACCCTGCTGCCGGCGCCGCACATCGGGCGCCGCAACACGGCGGCCATGCGCGCGGTCAGGGACAAGGGATTCGAGGTCGGGATCCACTGCTACATCCACTACCGCTGGCAGGATTACCTGGACCGCATGGACCTGGGTGCAACCCGGGCGGAGTTTGTCGCGGCCCGGGCGGAGTTCCTGAGGGTGTTCGGCGGGGAGGCGCGCACGGCCGGCGCCGCGGGATGGCAGAGCAACTCGCGCAGCCGCGAGGTCTACGACGAGGCGCAGCTCCTGTACTCCAGCGACACGCGCGGGGTGCGGCCGTTCTTCCCGAGGATCGATGGGAGGGTCTTCCAGACCCTTGAGATCCCGAGCACGCTGCCGACGCTCGACGAGCTGATGGGCAGGCCTGAGTTTCCCGACTCGGCGATCGCCGGGCACCTGCTCTCGCTGCTCAGGGCGGACCGGCTCAATGTCTTCACCCTCCATGCCGAGATCGAGGGCATGGGCCGGCGCGGGATCTTCCGCGAGCTGCTCGCCGGCTGCAGGAGCGCCGGCGTCGAGTTCGTCCGGCTTGACGAGGAGGCACGAGGGATCCTCGCGGACCGGGCCGCCGTGCCGGTCTGCGACCAGCTGATGGCCCCGATTGACGGAAGGAGCGGGCTCGTGGCGACCCAGGCCCCCGCCTTCGGCGACGCGTGACGCGCAAGGACGCCGCGGAAGGCCCAGGAGGGGGACATCCCGGGGACGCGGATCCGGGTGTCGGCCCGTGCGCGGTCAGGCCCGGTCCAGGCGCCTTAGGAGCCAAAGGCCCAGTGCCAGGAACAGGAGGTTCGGGACCCAGAGCAGAAGGTCGGGACGGTATGCGGGATGCTGGTCGAGCCACCCGATGACCACGACGAACAGGTAGTAGGCGAGCGCCAGGATGACGGCGATCCCGAGGTTGGCGCTGGTCTCGCGCCGCGACACCTTGATCCCAAGGGGCACCCCGGCGAAGGCGAAGGTGAAGATGGCGAGCGCCGTGTTGATCTTGTCCTGGATCGTGAGCCTCACCTTCATGATGTCGCGCGCGCGCTGCCTCGCCCCGTCCGGCGGCACGGGGGCCAGCTCGAGCCTCGCCTTCTCGGCCTTGAGCTCTCCATAGGTCATCCACGGAAGCTTCTGATGGACCGTCTTCGTCCCGAAGTACCGGGCCATCGACAGCCGGATCGGGTCGACCTGGCCGGCGGTCGGGGCCCGGAGCGGCTGCGAGAAGTCCTCGGGCGCGCTGCGGTTGCGCTCCTCCTCCTGCGCGTTGGCGAGCGTGACGATGAACTCGTTGGTCGCCTCGTCGTACTCCACGTGCCCGGACTGCGCGCGGATGAACCGCAGCACGCGCCGCTGGGAGTCGAGCTGCCACCACCAGACGTCGTGCAGGTCCGACCCTTCCCTCGAGCCCGCCCCCATCTCCCCGATGTAGATCACGCAGTCCGGGAAGTCCCGGATGAAGGTGCGCTGCCTGATGTAGCTCAGGGGGTTGGAGCGCACGGCGGCCGCCAGCTCCTTCTCGTACTGAAGCTTGGCCCAGGGCATCGACTCGAAGTTGATCCTCAGGCCGAGCACGACGCCGAGGGCGGCGAGCAGGAACACGGGCGCGGCGATCCTCGGCACGCTGATCCCGGCGGCGCGCATCGCGGTGATCTCGCTGTCCGAGGAGAGGCGCCCCAGCGTCAGGAGGACCCCGGTCAGCATCCCGAGCGGCAGCGCGTAGGAGATGACGACGGGTATCGACAGGAGCACGAGCCGGCCGGAGGCCAGGAGCGGCAGCTGGCCGGCGAGGAGCGGTCCGAGCAGGTCGCGAACGATGTTCTCGGCCATGAGCACGAACGCGAACAGGGCGACGGCCACCATCGCCGTCGAGAGGATGCTCTTGAAGATGTGCCGGTCGAGCAGGTTCACGACGCCGCCCTGGACAGCGCGGCGTGAACCGTGCGGATCAGGGTCTCGACGCTGAAGGGCTTGTCGAGAAAGTGCCTGACGCCGTTCGCCGCCGCCTGCTCCCGGTTCTGGTTGGTGGCGAGCCCGCTGGCGCCGACGATCGGGAGGTCCGGCCGCATGTGCCGGAGCGCGACGATGGTCCTGCCGCCGTCGAGGCCCGGCATCTGCATGTCGACCACAGCCATGTCAAAGAGCGCCGGCGCGCTCCTGAAGAGCCCCACGGCCTCGGCGCCGTCCGCGGCGCACACGGCGCGGAAGCCGAAGCTCTCAAGGGTGCTGCGCATGATGAGCCGGACCGATTCCTCGTCGTCGACGACGAGGATGTTCTCGCCCCCCCCGCGGGGAAGCGGGGTCGCGGCCGGCTTGCCGTTCTTTCCGACGACGGCGGGCGGCAGCGCCGCGTCCGCGGTCGGCAGGAAGATGGAGAAGGTCGTCCCTATCCCCTCCGTCGAGACGAACGTGATGAACCCGCAGTGGGCCTTCACGATGGAGCGGGCCGTGGAGAGCCCGAGGCCGCTGCCGCGACCGACCCCCTTCGTCGTGAAGAACGGGTCGAAGATCTGGCCCTTGAGGATGTCGGGGATGCCGCAGCCGGTATCCGAGATGTCGATGCGGACGAAGGCCCCCGGCACCGCGTCCGGGTGCGGCCGGGGCGCCGAGGCGGGCACGCTGACCGGCGTCGCCGAGATCGCGAGCCTTCCGCCCGAGGGCATGGCGTCCCGCGCGTTGACCGCGAAGTTGAGGAGCATCTGGTGGAGCTGGACCGGGTCCCCGGAGACCGCCGAGACCCCCGGGGCGATCTCAAAGTTGACGCGGATCGACTTCGGGAGCGTGCTTTCGAGGAAGGTCCTGATGTCGGCGAACAGGGCCGACACCTGCACCGCGATCCGCGGGCCCTCCATCCCGCGGGCGAAGAGGAGGATCTGCCGCACAAGCTCGGCGCCCCGCCGGGCGCTGGCCGAGATGACGTCGAGGAGCTGCGACGAGTCCTTGTCCGGGACCTTGTCCACGAGGAGGTCGCCGGCCATCATGATGGGCGCAAAGACGTTGTTCAGGTCGTGCGCGATCCCGCCCGCCAGGGTTCCGATGCTCTCCAGGCGCTGGTTCTGGAGCAGCTGGGACTCGAGCAGCTTGCGCTCGGTGATGTCGGTGATGAACCCCTCGAGCGATTGCGCCGGGCCGTCGGGTCCAGGGACGGCCCGTCCGCGTTCCCAGACCCATTTGATCCCGCCCTCGCGCGGGCGGATCCGGTAGGTGATCTCGAACGGATCTCCCCGCTCGACGGCGCGGCTCACGATCTCGCGCACCGCCTTCCGGTCCTCGGGCTCGATGATGGCCTCAAAGCTCGTGAGCCGGTTGCCAATGAGCGCATCGGGCTCGTAGCCGGTCAGGTCGCGGCAGCCGGGGCTCACGAACTCCATCGTCCAGTCCCCGTCGTTGAGGCACCGGTAGGCCATCCCGGGCAGGTTGCTGAAGAGGGTGGTCGTCGACCGATCCTGCTCGCGCTGGAACGCCTCCCGCTTCTTGCGCTCCGTGATGTCCCTCTCGATGAAGACGAAGAACTCGGCGCCGGTGGACGGGCTCGCCGTCGAGTTGGCCTCGAGCTCCACCCAGAAGGAGGAGCCGTCCTTCTTGTAGTTGAGGAGCTCCGCGCGGACGGGCTCGTGGGCGCGCAGGGCGGCCTCGACCCGTAGGATCTCGTCCTTCGACGTGCCCGGGCCCTGCATGAAGCGGGGCGAACGGCCGACCACCTCCTCGGCCCGGTATCCCGTGATCCTCTCGAAGGCGGGGTTGACGAACAGCACCCTAGGTCCCGGCTCGTCGATGGGGTTGGCCTCCGTGACCATCACGATGTCGTTGAACCTCTCCACCGCCGCGCCGAGCACATCCGCAGGCAGATAGCTCCCCAGCAGGTTCTGAGATGCAGGAGGGACGGCCTTACCCATGAAGGGGGAGTTATAGGGGCGACGGGCGCGGTTCTAAAGCGAATACTGCAAATAATGTCGCCATGGGCGACCCTCCGCGGCCAGATTTTTTGAACGCTGCGGGCGACCCGCTGTCCACGGAGTCCTCCTGCAACCCATGTTCCCGCGCCCCCTTCACGTCCTCGCCCTCCTCGCGGCCCTATCCGTGGCGGGCGCCCGCGCGGAGACGGCGCCCGCCGCGCCGCAGCCCGCGCAGGAGACGATGGCCGAGCACCGGCTCAAGGACATCGTCGTGCGCCAGAAGGTGCTCTTTGCCGACGCGGCCGAACAGGGAAAGGAACTGGATGGGGCGCAGTTCAAATCCCAGGTCGACCAGATGGTCCGTGAATACGAGTCGCTCCTGCACGACAACCCCGAGTTCGCGGCGGGCTACGCCTCGTATGGGTACATGCTCTGGAAGGTCGGCGTGAGGAAGAAGGCCGTCGAGATCCTATTGAAGGCCAACCAGTTGGATCCAAACATCCCGCTGGTCAAGAACGAGCTCGGCAACTACCTGGCGGAGGAGGGCAAGCCCGTCGAGGCGCTCAATTATTTCCTCTCTGCGATAGACCTGGAGCCGGGCGAGCCGCTCTACCATTACCAGTTGGGGACGCTGCTCTACGAGGCCCGGGACACCTTCCTGAGGACCGGCGAGTGGAGCCGGGCCGCCCTCGACCACTCCATGCACGAGGCGTTCCGGAAGGCGTCGGAGCTCGCCCCCGACCGCTTTGAGTTCACCTACCGCTACGGCGAGTCCTTCTATGACATGGAGGAGCCCGACTGGCCGGCGGCGCTCAGGGTCTGGGAAAGCCTCGAGGCCAAGGCGCAATCCGAGGTCGAGCGCGAGACGATGCGCCTGCATCAGGCCAACGTGCTTCTGAGCATGGGGAAGCGTGATCGGGCACTCAAGGTGCTGGATACCGTCAAGGATCCCGCCTGCGCGGTGCAGAAGCAGAAACTGATTGCCAAGCTCGGTCCCGAGGCTGGGAAATAGGCGCCGAATGGACCTGGATCCCGCCTTCATCCGCAGCGGACTGATCGTCTTCATCCTTCTGTTCGCCGGCGTCGCATTCCACGAGTGGGGCCACGCGATCGCCGCCGACCTGCTGGGCGATGACACGCCGCGCGCCGAAGGCCGCGTGACGCTCAATCCGCTCGTCCACATGGACCTGGTGGGCACCGTCATCGCGCCCCTCATCAACATCTTCTTCTTCGGCGGCACCCTCGCGTTCATGGGCTGGGGCAAGCCGGTCATGACGAACGATTCCAACTTCGCGCACCGGGTGCGCGACGACATCATCGTCAACCTGGCGGGGCCCGCGGCCAACCTGCTGGTGGCCCTGGTCTCGGTGCTCGTGGGCACCTTTGTCGTGCAGGCCCAGCCGCGCCTTGGGGAGCTCGTCAACCAGCTGGTCGTGATGAACGTGGGCCTGGCCGTGTTCAACATGATCCCCATTCCGCCCCTTGACGGCGCCTCGATCCTGCGGCGGCTCTTCGGGGTGACCGAGGAGGCCTATCTCAGCATGTCCCGCTGGAGCTGGGTCATCCTGTTGCTGGCGGTCAACCTGCGGGTGACTCAGGGCCTGATCATAGGCGCCGTGGAGCTCGGCTGCCGGCCCTACGCCTTTCTCTGCGCGTGGATCAACCCGACGGCGTTCCGGCTCATCTTCCGCACGTGACCCTCGAAACCTGGCTCAGGCGGGCGGTGCGGAGGTACGGCGGGTGCGGCGCGGCCCTCGGACAGGTCGCGACGACGGCCCGCGACGAGGCGCTTTACCTCATCCTGAAGACACTCGGGCTGCCGCTCGCAAGCCCCGCGTCCGTCCTGTCCCGGAAGCTTTCCGCCGGGGAATCGGCGGCCCTCGCCCGGGTGTTCCATAGGCGGCTCGTCGAGCGCGTGCCGGCGGCCTATCTCACGGGGGAGGCGTGGCTCGGGGGGCTGCGGTTCTACGTCGACGAGCGGGTCCTCATCCCGCGGAGCTATTTCGTCGAGATCCTGCCGACGCAGGTCGATCCGTGGCTCGTGGATCCCCACGCGGTCACCCGCGTGGCCGACGTGTGCACGGGCTCGGGCTGCCTTGCGGTCCTCATGGCCCGCCACTTCAAGGGCGCGCGCGTGGACGCGATCGACCTGTCGCCGGACGCGCTCGAGGTCGCGGCGGTCAACGTAAGGAGGCACCGCCTGGGCGGGCGCATCCGGCTGGTCAAGAGCGACCTGCTCTCTGCTGCGCCCGCGGGGCGCTACGACGTAATCCTCTGCAATCCGCCCTACGAGCCCTCGGCGCACGTGGACGCGCTCCCCGAGGAGTTCCGCAAGGAGCCGCGCCTCGCCCTCGACGGCGGCCCTGACGGCCTGGGCCTCGTCCGCAGGCTCATCCGCGAGGCCGCTCGCCGCCTGAGGCCGCACGGGATCCTCATGATCGAGGTCGGCGGGGGCCGCGACCTATTCGAGCGCGAGTTCGGACGCCTCGAGCCGCACTGGTTCCACACCGAGGACGGAAGCGACTGCGTCTGCCTGATCCAGGCCGCGCGGCCGCCGCGCGGTCAGGGCCGAGCGAGGTCGTAGAGGGCGTACCCTGCAAGAAGGTTGGGGAGCACGCGGCAGGGCGTGCGCCAATCCCCAAGCAGGTGGGCCCTGCGGGCGATCCGGATTGACTTCTCGCGGCAGAAATCCTCGAAGTCATTTATAGACAGAGGGTTCGCAGGTCGGCTCTCGTGCCACGAGGTCGTGTAGACGGCGTTGCGCACCTTCCGTCCGCCGAAGAGGGCGCCGAGCCGGTTCTTCCAGAATCCGTGGTTCACGAACCCCACCGTCACGGTGCTCCCGACGCGCAGCGCCTCGAGGACCACGCCGGCCGGGTCGTTCAGCTCGTGGACGGTGCGCGAGCAAATGATCCGGTCGAAGTGGCGGTCCGGGAAGGCCCTCATGAACTCGGTCATGTCGCCCTGGTAGGCGCTTAGGCCCCGCGCGACGCAGGCCGAGATGCGCCCGAAGTCCAGGTCGACGCCGGTGGCCGACACCTGCTTGGCCTGGACCAGGTAGTCCATGAGCTCGCCCCTGCCGCAGCCGAGGTCAAGGACCCGCGAGTGCGGCTCGACCCACTCGCCGATGACCTGCATGTCGACCGTTCTCTTTTCCACGCGTGGGTGCATCGGGGGGCAGGCCGGATCAGATCGCGAAGTCGAAGACATAGGCCTCCGACCGCTCAAGGAAGCCCCGGATGAGGGCATAGAGGTCGGCGCTCTCCAGGAGAAACGAGTCGTGGCCGAGGTCGGTCGACAGCTCGGCGTAGCTCGCGCGCTTGCCCGCCCGCAGGAGCGCGAGCGCGATCGCACGGTTCTGCTCGGGCGGGAAGAGCCAGTCGCTCGTGAAGCCGATCACGAGGGACTCGGCCTGGACCGGCGCGAACGCCTCCTCCAGCGAGCCGTAGGCCCTGGCCGGGTCGAACTGGTCGATCGCCCGGGTGATGTAGAGGTAGGAGTTTGCGTCGAAGCGGTTGATGAAGCTCTGCCCCTGGTGGCGCAGGTAGCTCTCCACCTCGAACTGGGCGTCGAACGTGTAGGACTCGCCCCCGGCCGACTCGCGCTTGCGCCGGCCGAACTTGCGGTCCATCCCCGCGTCGGAGAGGTACGTGATGTGGGCCATCATCCGCGCGATCGCGAGCCCCACGCGCGGGCCGCCCTCGCGGGCATAGTCGCCGTTGTTCCAGGCGGGATCCTGCATGATCGCCTGCCTGCCGACCTCGTTGAAGGCGATCGCCTGGGCGCTCTCGTTCGCCGTCGAGGCCATGATGATCTGGCGCCTCGTGAACTGCGGGTAGTCGATCGCGAAGAGCATCGCGGTCATCCCGCCCATCGACCCGCCCAGCACGGCATGGAGCTCGGACACCCCGAGGTGGTCCAGAAGGAGTTTCTGGGCGGCGACCATGTCGCGGATCGTGACGAACGGGAACCTCGTGGCGTAGGGGCGGCCGGTGGCCGGGTCCGGCGAGCTCGGCCCCGTCGAGCCCTGGCAGCCGCCAAGGACGTTCGCGCACACGACGAAGAACCGCCGGGTGTCGACCGCCTTGCCCGGGCCGATCAGGTTGTTCCACCATCCCGGCTTGGCGTCGCCCTCGGAATGCCAGCCGGCGCAGTGGTGGTCCCCGCTCAGCGCATGGCAGATGAGGACCGCGTTGTCGCGCGTCGCGTTCAGCGTCCCGTAGGTCTCGTACCTGAGCGTGAAGCTGGGGATGGTCTGGCCGCTCTTGAACCTGAAGGGCCCGTGATGGGTGAAGTCGCGCGGGCTGACAATGCCGACGTCGTCCCCGGCCAGGTGCCGGGGACCAGATGCCGGCGCGGTCGGTGCCTGGACGTCATCTGTCATCGAGGGGGGTATTCAACCACGGCCGTGCGGTGACGCAAGGCGCCGGAGCCTTTATGACGCCCTGGGCCGGCGTCACCCGTCCGCCGCCGCGGCGACCGAGGCGTCCATCTCCTCGTTCGAGAAGACCTGCTGCACGTCGTCGAGCTCCTCGAGGGCGTCGTGGAACTTTACGAGGGTCGTGGCGAGCGCGACGTCCGCAACCGTCACGGTCACCGTGGGGATGTAGGCGATCTCGGCGCTCTCGGTCTTGATCTTCCTCTGTTCGAGGGCGTTTGCGACACGGTCGAACGCGTGGACGTCGCAGCGGACCTCGAAGCCCTCCGCCGTCGAGATCACGTCGTTGGCGCCCGCCTCGAGCGCCGCCTCCATGACGGCGTCCTCCGTCGCCGCCTCACGCGAGACCAGGAACTGGCCGGCGTGCAGGAACTGGAAGAGGACGGACCCTGCGCCGGCGAGCTTCCCGCCGAACCGCAGGAACGCGGCCCGGACATCCGCGGCGGCGCGGTTCTTGTTGTCGGTGGTGACCCGAACGACCATCGCGACGCCGCCCGGGCCGTAGCCCTCGTAGGTCAGCTCCTCGAAGACGGCGCCCGAGAGCTCGCCGGTGCCCTTCTTGATGGCCCGGTCCACGTTGTCCGCCGGCATGTTCGCGTCGCGGGCCTTCAGGACCAGCGTGCGCAGCCGGGGGTTCATCGCCGGGTCGCCGCCGCCCGCCTTCGCGGCTATCGTGATCTCGCGGGACAGGCGGCTGAAGACCTTGCCGCGGCGGACGTCGAGGACCGCCTTGGTGCGCTTGACCTTCGCCCACTTGTTGTGGCCGGCCATGGGGGAGGGGGCTTGGCGGAGTCAGCCCTTGCGCGGGGTGACGTTCTTTGCGGGCTTGCCCGGCCGCACCGCATCGGCCGGGTCCCCGGTGTCGGCGAACCGATTGACGATCAGCTGCTGGGCTATCGAGAAGAGGCCGTTGACGGTCGAGTACACCGAGAGGGCGCAGGACCAGTTGTAGTAGAAGAGGATGAACATGACCGGCATCAGCTTCATCATCTTCATCTGCGCGTTGTCGACCGCCGGCTGGGGCGTCACGCGCATCTGGAAGAAATTCACCGCGCCGAGGAGGAGCGGCAGCACATTCAGGGGGATGGACCCGATGATCGGGAGCGAGAGCATCGCCACCGTGTCCGGCGCCGACAGGTCGTGCGCCCACAGGAACGGCGCGAACCTGAGCTCGGCGGCGCTCCTGAGCATGCTGAAGAAGGCGAAGAAGAACGGGATGGTCAGCAGCATCGGGATGCAACCGGCCACGGGGTTGATCTTGTGCTTCTTGTAGAGCTCCATCGTCGCGGCCTGGAGCTTCTGCGGATTGTCCTTATACTTCTCCTTGATCGCGTTCATCTCGGGCATGACCTTCTGGGTCCGCCTGGACGTGCGCGACTGGGCGAGGGTGATGGGCAGGAACGCGAACTTGAGCGCCAGCGTCGTCAGGATGATCGAGATCCCCCAGTTGGCGGTCCAGCTATGGATCCACGTCATCAGCGTCAGCAGGATCGCGGCGCAGAAGCGGAAGATGAAGTTGCCGAAATCCATGACCCGGTCCTCGTCCTTCCTGAACACGTCCTGGTTGGAAAGCCTGGGGTATTCCTTCGGGCCGACATAGAAGTTCCCCGCGATCGTCTGCTGGCCGTGCGCCGGAACCGCCGCCAGGTCGAAGGCGACCGTGCCCGTGATGCCGTAGGCGCGCCGGTCGGCGTCGGGGAGCGCCTGCAGGAGCTTCACCCGGCGCGTCTCGATCCCGGCCGCGGGATCATCGGGCGTGAGGATGGCGGCGAAGAACTGGTTCTTGACCGTGGCCCAGCTGACCGGCCCGGCGCCCATGATGACGGCCTTGGGCTCGCTCGCCCCGAAGCCGAGGAAGCCGCTGCCGCCCTCCAGCGAGCTGCGGCGCACCAGAGTCTGGTCCTTCCCGTTCGAGTACTCCGTCGTCAGCTGGAGGCCGTTGTCCAGCGCGTCGCTGGGCGCCGCCGTTCCGATCGAGAGCGCGACGCGCATCGGCGCCGTGGGGGTGTCGGTCAGGTTGCGGAGCGTGGTCTCGCACCGGACGACATAGGGGTCCGTGCCCGTCCCCTTGTCGGGCGACACGACGTAGCGGCGGGTGACCTCGAGCCGCTTGTCAACGACCGCCCGGTAGGTGATGTCCGTGTCCGACTTGGACACGAGCTCGAAGCGAGCCTCGCGGTCGAGGCCCGGGACGCCCACGAACGCGAGCATCGGGTCGGCGTGCAGCTCGTTGAACACGAAGGGCTCCTGCCTGCCGATCGCCGCGGGGTACCTCTTGAACGCGACGTCGCGGATCGCGCCGCCCGCGTCCGTGAAGTTCACCTCGACAAAGCCGTTGTTGAGGCGCGTCACGGTCGCCCCCGACCGGTCGGCATGCGCCGTCGTGAACGTCGGCTCCTCGGGGGCCTGGATCGCGGGCGCCGCGGGCGGGATCCCGGGCGCCGCGGGCTGGGCCGCGGTCTCCTTGCTCACCTCGCGCTGGACCTCGGCCGGCGTCGGGCGTTTCGGGCCGTACTTCTGGCTGTAGATCAGGACCGCGAAGGCGGCGATGAACAGGAGCGCGCCTATGAAACTGTTTTTCTTGTCCAAGGGATTATCGGGGTTGCCGCACGACCGGCGGGACGGGGTCGTAGCCGCCTGGATGCAGGGGCGTGCACCGGATGATGCGCCGGGCCGAGAGCCAAGCGCCCCGCAGCGCACCGTGGGTCGTCACCGCCTCGGCGGCGTAGTGGGAGCACGTGGGGTAGAACCTGCAGCCGCAGGCGGGCCCCAGGATCGCGGGCAGGAGCGGGGACGCGGTCGCCTGGTAGACCCGGATGAGGCCTACCGCGGCCGAGGCGGCGATTCCCGGGCCGCGGCCCGGCGGCTGTTGAAGGGCGTCCGTCATGGAGCCTTTGGGCCGGTTGCCGGGGACATGCGGGCGCACGCCTCGGCGAACACGCGGTCGAGCTCGGCGTACGGCCAGCTGTTCACCTGCGAGCGGGCGACAAGAAGCAGGTCGCACGGCGCGGGAAGGAGGCCCTGGCGCCGGCGGAACAGTTCCCTCATCCTGCGCTTGGCGCGGTTCCGGAGGACCGCCTTGCCGACCGCCTGCGTGGACGCGACAAAGCACGCGCGCGGCAGGGCGGCTCCGCCCGGGCGCGGAAGGCTCCAGACGGTGAAGGCCCGGCAGTCCACCCGCTTTCCCTGCTGGCGGACGTCGCGGATGTCGCTCTGGCGGCGAAGGTGCTGCCCCGGGCGTAGGCGCATGGAAACCGCGATTCCCGGGATCAAACGACCGTCAGCCGCTTGCGGCCCTTCCTGCGGCGGGAGGAGAGTACCTTGCGGCCGCCCCGGGTGGACTTGCGGGCGCGATATCCGATCTTGCGGGCTCGTTTCTTGCGATGGGGGCGGAAGGTGGGTTGCATGGTATCGTGACGTTTAAGAGTTGACTGAGGTGCCTTACGGAAGGGGGGGTGTCAAGGGCGGGATTCGGGCGGTGATGTCCTAATTTGGAATCTCAATAGTTGGCGTTTGGGGTCCACGGCTTTCCCTAGGACGATTGGGGTCAATCGTTACCGACGACCTGTAATAGGAGTCGTTGCTTTTCGCCTTGTGATACCTCGAACCGCGAGGTATTGGTATCCATTGATGCAGGAGAACCAAACGAATCCGAGTTTCACGAACGGGGTTCCGGAGCTTCTGATCCTCAAGCTGCTCCAGCAAAGGGAGATGTATGGCTACGAGATCGTCCGAGCCATCCGTGCGCGCACCAGCGCTGTGATCGAGGCTGGTGAGGGCGTGGTTTACCCAGTGCTGCACGGCTTGGAGCGCGATGGGGAGCTCACGTCGCGGCGCAGGACCGTGAACGGCCGCAGCCGCATCTATTATTCTGTGACGACAGCCGGAGCGCATCGACTTGCCGATCTCACCGAGGCTTGGACCAACCAGGCTGCCGCAATTCGGAAGATGCTGACGGGAGGGCACCATGAGAAAGTTGCTCAATGAACTTCGCGAGCGCCTGCTGAGGGCCGGAATCGCGCCGCGGCATGCGCGGCGTTATATTGCCGAGCTTGCCGATCATTTGGCCGACCTGACAGAGGAGGAGGAACGCGCGGGCCGCGGCCGGGCGAATGCGGAATCCTCCGCGCTCATCCGGCTCGGCGGTATCGATGAACTCTCCAGGGCAATGGTGGAGCAGCGCCAGTTCCAATCATTGTGCGCCCGGGCGCCGTGGGCGATGTTCGGGCTCGTACCGCTCGTCCTTTTGGCCGGTGCCTATTTTGTTTCCTGCCTGATTCTGTGGTCGGGCTGGAGGATCTTCCTGCCAGGTACCGATACGCCCTTTGTCCGAGTGGACGGGTTCGCGATACTCTACTTTGGAATCGGCAGGTCGCTCTATCATTACGCGCCGATTCTCATCGGTTGGGGGATCGGACTCGTTGCCGCCCGACAACGCCTTACGGCCGTTTGGCCCACTGCCAGTTTAGTCCTGCTGGCATTGGCCGGCGGCATGGCCCAAGTCCATGTGAGTCGCCCATCCGTTCCTGGCGGAATCGGAAGTGTCGGCATGGGCTTCGACGTCGGGCCTTCCGTTGGAGGCATTCCCTTCGGACTGACTCACGCCTTAGTGATTCTTGCGCTAACGGTGCTGCCGTATCTCATTTTGCGGTTTCAAATGGACCGGTCCATTTCTGCCTGATCGCCGTTGCTTGTGCCGCTTCAAACGGCCTGACCGAAATCCAGTTCGGCATCCGCATTTGCGGCCAAACTGGAACACGGGCGAATTAGGGCACTACCATTCAGGCGGTGGCGTCCAGGGGTTGAGTCCTCGGTTCCCGCCGTTTGCCGGCGCCCCATCAGTCACAAGGCCCTGTTTCGGGCCGGAGGGTTGCGCCACGCCGTGGATCAACGGCTTCCAAGACCCCCGCGCGCACGCCTCCTGGGAAATAATTGAAATGGGCGCCCCGCGCGGGCGGGGCGCCCATTGTTTGCACTTTGGCCCTACCTGCGGCTGCAATCAGCCGCAATGCGTCGCTCAGACGTCCGGGTTCACCGACCGGACGACTCGGACCGGCAGGATGACCTTCACCGGGACCGGGGTCCCGTTGCGCTGCGCGGGCGTGAACCGCCACTGGCGCACGGCATCCATCACGACCTGCGCGAAGGCGCGATCCGAGGGGGTCTTGATGTCGATGCCCGACGGGAGGCCCGCCGTGTCGACGACGAACCGGACCTCGACGGCCTGGCCGATGTCAAAGCCATGGACCGCGGGTGCGACCACGGCCACGGGAACGGGAACATCGGCCCCCTTGCGGCATGAGTCGATGTAGGATTGCTCAAGCGTCTTCGCCGAGGCGGCAAAAGGCAGGAGCGCTCCGAGGCTGAGCAGGAGTGCGAGCGTATTCTTGTTGGTCATGGCTTCCTTTCATACTCCGCGGGGAGCGGAGGCTTCTTTGCTTTTTCTGTGTGGAGCACCCCGTCGTCGCCGGTGCGGATGAATCGGCACGATTCGGGGCGTTCGGACCGCACGGGGATTACGGTCGAAAGGTTCATGTTGCGGACGGCCGCTCCACCGGCCGGTTCGGTCCGCCACGGGACAAGGCGTCGGTGCCCTGCGGGCGCCCCCGTCGCGCGTGACGGGGAGCGTGTCGCAGGGGGGGGCGTGCCAGTCTTGAGGTGCTCATGTCGGTGTCGGATCGCTGCGAATAACACCGGTGACGGGGATTCCCCTTCAGGCGCGCCGGCTGCGTCCTTCAAGAGGAGGCAGGAGAACGTGCCTGTGGCGGCCGATCAGGGCGCCAGGCCCTGGATTTCGGGCGCCGCCTTTCGGCAATGTCCTGATCCGGGCGACCCCTGCAAGGGGCGGCGCATCGATGCGGCAAAGTCCAGGCGCAGGATCAGGTACCCACTGCCAATGCAACTCGCCCGGCGATGAAGAAAAGGGCTGCGGCCGAGAATCGAACCCGGCCCGAGACCGTGACACCGGTGAGTCTCCTCAAGAGCCACGCCGTCAGCGGACACGCCGCAATGCCGGAAAGCATCGCGAACCAGCCGTTGGTCAGCGGTAGCGGGCCCTTTTCACAGAGAAGCAGGAAGCCGCCGCCGCACGCGACGATCGCCCATGCCCATGCCGCGAACCAGCCGAGCGTGGCGCCCAGTCTGCGGGGGATGACCTCCTTCTCCGTCCCGTGTGGATGAGCCGCCATGGGGGGCAGCGGGTGAGGGCTTGAGTCTGGGTGCTCCCGACGAAGCTGAGCGTCGCGGCTGCCGGGAGCCGCAGGCCCAGGGCCATTCACGGCCGGCCGCCGTACGTCACGTAGTCGTCGAGCTCGAGCCAGTCGAACCACGTCCCAATGTCATCGCGGCCCTCGGCGTTCTTGCGGTGGACGTCGTTGAAGAAGGCCCGCGTGTCCGGGACCGAGGGCACCCACTGCTCCATCTGGGCCGACCATGCCGCGATCTCGAAGGGTTTCCGGGAGGAGCGCGCCCGCACATAGGCGAGCATCTGCGAGTCGCTCCTGCCCTTCTTGATCTCGGCCATGAAGGCCTTGTGCCCGATGCCCGTGAAGGCGAAGAACTGCTGGTCAAACGGGCAGTTGTAATGGAAGTCACCGGCCTTCCCCGCGGCGACCGCCCGAGCCTTGTCCAGTAGCCTGGGGAGGTGGGCGTAGCCGCCAAGCCGGGTCCGGGGGCTGCGGGGCGGATGCCGCGTCAGATCTGGCGCGCTGTAGTCGACGCCGCCCGCGGCGGACTTCGCGGGACTAAGGTAGGATTTGGATAGATGCTTTGCCATGGGATCGCAGGGTTCAGCTCAAACCCTGCCCAAATGGGCGTGGACCGCAAACCACTACGGGGTCCAACCGGCCCCGGGGGTTCCTGCCGGTAAGGAGAATGGTTTCGCCAATGCGACCCTCCCGCGCTAATCTCTGCTTTGTCCGACATGCGGCCGCCCCAGCCATGAATGACCCGACCCCTGCCGCACCTGCGGCCAAGATCCTCTCGCCAAGGCGCAAGACGACCGATGCGCGCTCCCTTGGGGAACTCGCGCGCGAGCAGCTCGCGCACTTCCACATCGACCCCTCGTCCCCGGCAGGGGCCCCGCTCCTGCGCCTTGCGGAAAGGCTCTACGAGGCCCATGGCGACCTTGCCGAGCTCTGGGAGGCGACGCTTCGCGAGCTGCCGCGCCTGCCCCGAACCGACCGGGTGGCGCTCTTCAACGCCAAGAAGTTCCTGGCCTTCCAGCTGGCGAAGCTCCTCGACATGC
>CAYQOH010000044.1:0-16457 GCA_964419075.1 uncultured Opitutaceae bacterium
GCAGGACGCCCTGCGCGGGGTCTGAGCAGCCTGCAGGGCCCATGTTCGTCAACCCGCTCAGCCTCGACGCCCGGAACGTCAATTCCCTGTGGGGAGGCGTCGTCGCGGAGACCCTCGCGCGGGCGGGGGTGCGCGCCGTGGTCGTCTCCCCGGGGTCGCGTTCGACGCCGCTGGCGTTCGCCTTCGCGCGTCACGCAGGGATCGAGGCCATCCCCGTCCTCGACGAGCGCTCGGCGGCCTTCTATGCGCTCGGCATGGCGAAGCGCGAGCTCCGTCCGGTCGCGCTCCTCTGCACGAGCGGCACCGCGGGGGCCCACTACTTCCCGGCCGTCATCGAGGCGCACGAGTCCGGGGTGCCGCTGATCGTGATCACGGCGGACCGGCCGCCCGAGATGCGGGGCTGCGCCTCCGGCCAGACCATCGACCAGCACCGCCTCTACGGAAGCCACGTCAACCTTTACCACGAGCTCGCCGTGCCGGAGGCGAGCCTCGGCCTGCTGCGCTACCTGCGCCAGACCGTGGCCCACGCGGTCGAGCGTTCGCTCGCGCCCCTGGCGGGCCCGGTGCACCTGAACGCCCCGTTCCGCGACCCGCTGGTCCCGGCGGAGGACGGCGGCGCGACAGAGGCCTTCGCTTCGGGCGTCGACTGGGAGGGGTTCTTTGCGCACGTGGCGCCCCCGCGCCCCGTCGCCGCAGTCTCGCAGGTGCCCGTCTTCTCCCACGCGGTGCGCGGCGTCATCGTGGCAGGCCCCTCGCTGGCGGCCGACCCGCGGGCCCACGCGGCCGCGGCCGGGGAGCTCTCGAGGAGGCTCGGCTGGCCGGTGCTGGCGGACGGGCTCTCGCCGCTGCGCAACCACGCGGCCGCGCTGCCCCACCTCGTGACGCGCTATGACGCGATCCTGCGCACCGCTGCCGCGGACGACTCGCTCAGGCCCGAGATGATCCTCTGCCTCGGGGAGTGGCCGACCAGCAAGGTCCTGCGCGGCTGGGCCGAGGCGAGCAGGGCACCCGTGCTCTTCGTTACCGAGAGGCCCGACAACCGGGACGCGCTCCACGAGCCGTCCCGCCGGGTCGTGATCCCCCTTCAGGCGTTCGCCGAGGGGATGCCGACCGCCGGCGCGCCGAACGCCTACGAGCGGCTTTGGGCGGGGCACGAGGCGCGCGCGCGCGCGGCGCTCGACGCGCGCCTGGCGGCCGAGGAGGCGCTGATCGAGCCCAAGGCGGCGTGGATCCTCGGCAGGGCGCTGCCGGCCGGGACGGCCGTGTCGGTGGCGAACAGCATGCCGGCGCGCGACATGGAGTTCGTGTGGCCGGCGAACGACCGGGGGTACCGGGTGTTCTCGAGCCGCGGGGCGAACGGGATCGACGGCACGCTCTCGACCGCCCTCGGCGTCGCCCACGGCTTTGCCCCCGCCGTCCTCCTGACGGGCGACCTGGCCTTCCTGCACGACGCGAACGGGCTGCTGACCGCCCCGAGGTTCAAGGGGGGCCTCACCGTCGTCCTCGTCAACAACCGCGGGGGCGGGATCTTCGAGCATCTTCCGGTCTCGCAGTTCGGCCCCGTCTTCGAGGAGTTCTTCGCGACGCCCCAGGCGGTGGACTTCGCCGGGCTCTGCGCGGCGCACGGCGTCGCGCATGTCCACGTCGAGGACTGGCCGCATTTCGAGGGGCTCGTCTCGAGCCTTCCGGCGCAGGGCATCCGCGTGCTGGAGATCGCCGCAGACCGGAAGAGGGACGCCGCCTGGCGCAAGGACGCGTTTGCCTCCGCCGGCCGACAGGTCTAGTCCCCGTGCCCCCTGCCATGAGCCCCAAATGGAAAACGTCAAAGGTCTATTCCGACATCCTCTACCACAAGGCGGAAGGAATCGCCCGGATCACGATCAACCGGCCGCACAAGCGCAACGCCTTCAGGCCCGAGACGATCGCCCAGCTGATGGACGCCTTCACCGACGCCCGCGACGACCAGCGGGTGGGGGTCGTGCTGCTGACGGGTGCGGGCCCCCACACGGACGGCAAGTATGCGTTCTGCGCGGGCGGTGACCAGAGCGTCCGGGGAAGCGCGGGCTACGTCGGGAGCGACGGGGTGCCCCGGCTCAACGTCCTCGACCTGCAGAAGCTCATCCGCTCGATGCCCAAGGTCGTCATCGCGCTGGTCGCGGGCTACGCGATCGGCGGCGGCCACGTGCTCCACGTCGTGTGCGACCTGACGATCGCGGCCGACAACGCCGTGTTCGGGCAGGTGGGGCCGTCCATGGGCAGCTTCGACGGAGGGTTCGGCGCGAGCTACCTGGCCCGCCTCGTCGGCCAGAGGAAGGCGCGCGAGATCTGGTTCCTCTGCCGCAAGTACACGGCCGGCGAGGCGCTCGGGATGGGGCTTGTGAACGCGGTCGTTCCCGTGGCCTCGCTCGAGAGCGAGGGCGTCAAGTGGGCGGGGGAGATCCTGCAGAAGAGCCCGCTCGCCATCCGGCTCTTGAAGAGCGCCTTCAATGCCGAGCTCGACGGGCAGGCCGGCATCCAGGAGCTCTCGGGAAACGCGACGCTCCTCTACTACATGAGCGAGGAGGCCAAGGAGTTCCACGCGGCCCAGCGCGCCAAGCGAAAGCCCGACGCGCGCAGATTCCCGTGGCTGCCCTGACCTGGGCCCGGCTCGCAAACGACCCTGGCGGCAGAGCCCCCATCGCGCCATGATGACCTGCAGGCTCCTGTGTCTTTGCGTGGCGACCCCGTGGGCCGGCTCCCTCTGCCTCGCGGGCTCCCCCGACGTGACGATCTCCGAGGGGCGGAACTTCTCGCTCGCCGCGTTCCGTTTTTGGGCGCCGCCTGCCGTAGGGAGCGTCCGCGCCGTGACCGTGCTCGTCCCGGGCTCGAATTCCGACGGGAGGGGGCAGGTCGACGAGGGGTTCTGGCGCGCCTTCGCGGAGCGGCACGGCCTCGCGCTCGTAGGGTGCTGCTTCAAGGACAGGCCGCACGACAACATGAACATCGAGGAGTATGCGCGGGCGGGCGACGGAAGCGGCGCCGCGCTTCTCGAGGCCCTGCGCCGCTTCGGCGAGTCGTCGGGGCACCCGGAGGCGGCCCAGGCGCCCCTGCTGCTCTGGGGCATGTCGGCGGGCGGGGAGTTCAACTATGAGTTCGCGTGCTGGAGGCCCGAACGCGTGGCGGCGTTCGTCGTCAACAAGGGCGGCTACTACTTCACCCACCTGGCGCCGCCGCCCGCCCGCAGGGTGCCGGGCATCTTCTTCATCGGCTCCGACGACGCGGATTTCCGGAAGGAGAGCATCCGGGGCATCTTCGCGGTCAACCACGAGGCCGGCGCGCGATGGAAGCTCGTGGTCGAGCCCCACGTGGGCCACGCGGCCGGGAATTCACCCGAACTGGCGGCAGCCTTCTTTGAGGCGTGCCTGCCTGGCGGTGACGCAAGGTGAACTCAGGCGCCTCGGCCGACCCGAGGATCCGCGGGTGTTGAATGATGCAAGATATTGTTGGTTATTTAGTTCCATTCATCGCTTAGGGATTGCAAGCTCGGGATCTCTCACAACCATCTGGGTCATGATCCATCTACCCCGTTGTCTGTACATCCCGTGCCTCCTTGGGGGTTCCGTCCTTGTCGCAGCGGGCCGGGCGTTTGGGGCCCTGCCGGCGGCGCCTGAGGCGAAGGTTGTCCCGGTCGTGGACACCTATTTCGGGACCAAGGTGACCGACCCCTACCGCTGGATGGAGGATCCGAAGAACCCGGAATTCCAGGCGTACCTGAAGGCCCAAAGCGACCGCACCCGCACGATCCTCGACTCAATCCCTGGCCGGCGCGCCATGGAGGCGCGCGTCGAGGCGCTGCTCGAGACCATCACCACGTCCACGGGTGTCAACCGGCGCCGCAGCCTCTTCTTTTACGAGAAGCTCCAGCCGGGCTCCAGCCTCTCGAGGCTCTACGTCCGAGACGGGATCGACGGAGCCGAGCGGCTCCTCCTCGACCCGGCCACGCTGTCGCACGACGGTCATCACCAGGCCCTCTCGTATTACCTGCCCTCGGACGACGGCGCCACCGTGGCCGTCGGCCTGGCGGCGGGGGGCTCGGAGAACGCCGTCATGCACTTCCTGGACACGGCGACCGGCAAGGAGCTGAAGGAGACGATCGACCGGACGGACTTCGGCGCCACCGCCTGGCGCGCGGACGGGCGCGGCGTCTACTACCTGCGGCGCCAGGCCCCGGCGGCGGGGGCCCCGCCGACGGCCAAGTACGAGAACATCAGGACGTACCTGCACGTGCTGGGCACCGATCCCGAGAAGGACGTCGCGGTGTTCGGAATCGGCACCTCCGCGGGCATCAGCATCAGCAAGGAGGACTTCGCCGCGGCAGGGGTCAGCCCCGACTCCGACTTCGCCCTGGGCGTCATCATCCACGGGGTGCGCAACGAGCAGACGATCTACGTTGCGCGCAAGGCCGAGCTCGACTCGGGCGCGGCCGCCTGGAAGAAGGTCGCCGATGTGGACGACGAGGTGACGGACGTCGAGAACCACGGGAGCGAGCTCTACCTGCTCTGCCACAAGGACGCCCTTCGCTACAAGGTGCTGGAAACGAGCGCCGAGAACCCGGACGTAGCCCATGCGCGCGTGGTGATCGCCCCGAGCGCGCGCGTCATCGAGCACATCGGGACCGCGAAGGACGCGCTCTACGTCCAGTCCACCGAGGACGGCCTCGGCCGGGTCACCCGGGTCGACTGGGACGGCAACCGGACGGAGATCGCGCTCCCGATCGACGGCACCGTCGGCGGCCTCACGACCGCGTTCGACGATCCCGGCTTCCTGGCGAAGATCGAGAGCTGGACGGTGTCGCCCCTCTGGTACGCGTACGATCCCGGCGCGCATGCGCTCGCGGACACCCGGCTCGACCCTCCGTCGGCGGTCGACTTCTCGGGGGTTGTCGCGGAGGAGGTCAAGGTGCCGGCCTCCGACGGCACGCCGGTGCCGCTATCGATCGTGCACCGCAAGGACATGAAGAAGGACGGGTCGAACCCGACGCTCCTCTACGCCTACGGCTCCTATGGGATCACCTCCAATGCGGCGTTCTCGCCCGTGCGGCTCGCCTGGCTCGAGCGGGGAGGCGTCTTCGCGGTCGCCCATGTGCGCGGGGGCGGGGAGTACGGCGAGGAGTGGCACCTCGCGGGCAAGGATGCGAACAAGGTGAAGACGGTGTCCGACTACATCGACTGCGCCCGGTGGCTTGTCGCCAAGGGGTACACGTCGCCCGAGAAGCTGGGCGGACGCGGCGGAAGCGCGGGCGGTATCACGATGGGCGGGTCGATCACGCAGGCTCCCGAGCTCTTCGCGGGCATCTTGGACGAGGTCCCCGTCTCCGACCAGCTGCGGATCGAGACCTCGCCCAACGGGCCGCCCAACATCCCCGAGTTCGGCACCGTCGCGACCGAGCAGGGCTTCAGGAACCTTTACGCCACGAGCGCGTTCCACCACGTCAAGGCCGGGACCAGGTACCCGGCGGTCATGCTGACGACGGGCGCAAACGACCCCCGCGTCGACCCCTGGCAGGCGGCGAAGATGGCCGCCGCGCTGCAGGCGGCCACCTCCAGCGGAAGGCCCATCCTCCTGCGGGTCGACTACGAGGGGGGCCACGGCGGCATCGGCGCGACCAAGCACCAGGCTGCGGTGGTCGCCGCCGACGAGTACACCTTCCTGTTGTGGAGCATGGGCGACCCGGCCTTCCAACCCGCGCTCTGATCCTCGCGCGCGGAGCGGGTGCGGGAGGGCTCCGGCTCAGGGGGGTAGCGCCGCTGGACACGAACGAGATCGCCGGACTCCATTCTGGATTCGCCCCCCCGTGTTTGCCGGTTGTTTTACGTGAACGATCTCTGGAGAGCGCGCGACGTAAGGGTCCGGAACAGGCCCTCCCTCATTAGTCGTTCACGACCCTTCCGATGCTTGACCAACCGCCCCCCTCCGCCACGCCACAAACCCCGCCTGTCTGATCACACGCTCATAGCCTTCATCAGGTGAGGAATCCCTCGAGAGGCCCCGAGTGCGACGGCGGCAATAATGGAGACGAATGAGAGCCAGAACAACGCTTTCAATCCGATTGGAGCAACATAGGTCAGTTCAACGGTTGATTCTCCCCGTGGTACTGCAACGCTGACCAAGCAATCCGGCGATTCGGTTACGGTCGCTGGATGCCCGTCAACCCGCGCTTCGTAGCCCTGCTGGTACATGCGCGGCGTCTCCAGCCACGCGTCCTCGGGACTCTGGACATGCGCCCGGTAGGGGATCCACGAATCGACGCGTATCGGAAGCAACGTGCGGTCGAAACTGACCAGTCTTGCACTTCCAATGGATGGAAGCGGCTGGTCCTCGGGAATCTCAGGCATGGGGTAGTACCGCACGGTCAAGTCCTGCGGGTCCGTCGCTGTTGTCCAAACGGGAATCGCCTTTGAATTTGCAGCACCGGTGCCAAACGCCTGCGAACCGCCCGACTCCGGAAGGCCGTACTCTCGAAAGATATGCGGCCCCAAGATTTCCAGGACGCCGTGCGTCTCGCTCGGTTGCGAAAAATCGAGCACCAGAAGGTACGACCGGTTCGGCTGGACGGGCATCGGCCCGCTTAGGTCCACAAAATTCCTTGGCCCGCCCTCGATCCATTGGAAAGTATAGGAAGCCTCCGACCGACCCGAAGCCAGGGCGGCATGGAGGTTTGACATGACAGGCGCCCGCGAAGCCCTCGCCAGGAGACGGTTCTCTAGCCCAGGATCCGTCACTCCGTGGGTGAACGATCCTGGCAGGCGGGGGAACATGGCGTACGAATAGCGGGTAAGAAGCACGTTCTCAGGTCGTAGCAAGTCGACGGCTCCATTCCTAGTTTGGGTGCGTTCCTTTGAGCCGGCCGGGAACTTCGATGCCTCCAAGATACTCCATGCGCAACCGAGGGAGACCAGAAGCAAGAGGAACTGGCGCCGCCGTCGGTCGTCAAAGAACCCCGCCGACAGGCATGCGGCCGCGCCGAACACGACCGCGGCCGCCTGAATGATGCAGAGACGGCTCCCTGCCCAGTTGCCAGTGACGTCCCGCACGAACGCGGGGATGAACGTCCAGATGCCGCTGCATATCCAAGGGATCGGTACCAGCAGGGCTCCAATGACCACGGCCCCTGCCAGCGGCACTGCAGTATCGCATCGGCGTGCCGCGCGGTGCGATAGGATCGACAAGAGTAGCAACGCCCAGAGGGCGTACCCGAGCTGAAGGTCCCCAAGGGACCTTCCAATTGCGCTAACGGGAAGCACGATGCCTGGAAATGAATCGTTGATGATGCTTACAATTACTTCCGACGTAGCATGTTGGAACGATTGGGCATGGGCATGCGGATCCGGCGGGAAGAGAAGAACGGAGCCGATCGGATACGCGGCAATCGCGCAAAAAAAGAGGCAGCCCACCGAAATCGACCTCAACGAAACGCCCTTCGGCCATTGCACCAAGATACGCAGCGCTTGGGCAACGCAGGCAAACCCTGTCGCCCAAAGGGCGATGGGAGGATGGCCCCACCAACAGCATCCAAGAGCTGCGCCCAAGATTGCGAGAGTCCCCCGACCACCGCGATCCTGGAACGATCGAACGGTCGCGAACCAGACCAGCGGGACTATCGGCAGGGTGGTCCACGACATGAAGAGGTCCATGCAGTACGGGATCCCTATGACCCCGGGGCATGAGATGAAAAGGACCGCAAATGCGGCCGCGAACCACGGCCTCCCCGGCAAGAGGGCGCGCAGCCCAAGGTAGGCGGTCCACGCCCCGGCAAGTGCGATTAGTTCCAGAAGCAGGTTTTGAAGGGCAAAGATCCCCAGACTCCGCAGCGTTGCGACGTCAAGCGCCATGCCCAGATACTGAAAGGCCGGGGCAACACGAACCGGGCAGATGGCTCCGTTGAATTGATGGATGCTTTGGCCCACCCAGACTGGAAACACGCCTGACCGTTCCTGAGTGACAACGTCAGCCAGGCCCATGCCGTACCAAAGCGCGTCCGGCCCGCCTCGAAGCGACGAGACGCAATAGCCGCGCATGAGCAGAAACGCGGTGGCGGAGAGGAGTGCCCCCCGCAGGATCTCCTCGCGAGTCCGGCCCATGCGCTGGGCGTAACGTGGCCAATCAATTCCTAGCAGGCTTGCTAGGATAGGCCATGCGGCCCCGAAGATGACTATGCCCCACCATGCATTGGTCGTGAACCGTGACACGGCTAGAGTTGCCAGGACCGTTGCGGCCCAGCGGGGCAGGGCTGCGACGAATTCGCGCCACGGGCTGGTGCCTGCAGGAGTCGCGCGCCGCGGGATCAAAGCGGCAACGACGAAGGCGCAAACGCCAGCCCATATCGGGACGCGCACCCCGCCCGTATTCGCCAAAATCAGCGCTAGAATCAGGGAAACAAGATCGATGGCCTCACGGCGAAACAACGGCTCTTGAGCGGCCCCGTGGGGCGCCAGGTCTTCGTCGGGTTGCATTCCTGGAATGTCGACCGCCACGCTGAGAACAGGTCGGTCGAGGCCCGTTTATGCTGCCGTGCGGGCCTGCATCAATCCTAATTCAATTGGAGATAGGGATTTCGCGAGCTTCGGAAATACAGGGCCACCCAACGACCCTCCGCAGAGACTCCTTCCTTGGCTTGCAATCGCAAATGACACGAGGCCGAGGACGGAAGGGCCGCGCGGCAAACGAGCGTGAATTTGCATGCTGAAGATGTCAGGGCGCTCCCTATCGCCGGCCTTTAGTGCAGGTTCGGGATCCGCTCGACGATGCTTGGGACTCCTTGCCCACCCGATTGTCGATAGGCACCCGGGACTGACATGAGTTGCTCTAATTGAGCGCTCCAGTCGCGGTGCCGCACGGCCCGAAGGAGCCGGAGCGAAGATATTCGATTTGTCAGGCCGTTGGAACTCGTGTTGGCTCGGCGTCAGTATGGGATGGGTGCGATACGGGTTTCCCGGACCAGCAGGATCTTTGTCCTGGCACGTGAACGTGCCGCGGCGTCCTTGAGTTTTTCGGACTCCATTCCTCCGAAAAGAATGCGCCACCGCCTCTTCGTCGCGGCCGTCTTGGCGTTCGCCGTCGCCGCCCGCGTGATCCTCATCCTCAGAGGAGGGCAGCACTTTTTCTTCGACGAGAGCAAGCTCGGGCCGGCCACGGAAGCAGCGGAACTGCTTCTGAAAGGCAGGGTAGGCGAGGCCCTGGCGTTCACGATTGAGCCGCACCCGGGCGTCATCGCGGACGGTTTTGGATACAAGCTCCTCGGGATCGTCCCGGCCCTGCTCGAGCGGCGTTTCGGCCCAAGCGACCGCATCCCGGCCTGCTACTTCAGCGTGTTTTCGTCGCTGAACGTGCTCATCCTAGCCGGGATCGCCCACCGGCTCAGTGGCTCCCGCAGAGCGTTTGACCTAACGCTCGTGGCTGCCGCGTCCAGCGCCGCTCTACTCGTCTATGTCCGGTTCCTTCTCCCCTACGACGTGTCGCTGTGCTTCGTGCTCCTCGCCCTTTGGGTCGGGGTCCGGAGGCCGGCGGGATACCTAAGGAGCGCATGGGTGGGGGCCCTCGCGGCATGGGCCTTTTTCTGCTATTTTGGATACTGGCCGATCGTCGGGGTCGTCGTCGTGCTTCACGCCGCTTGGCTCGGACGGTCGCCGCTTCAGTTCGCGCGGCGGCTCGGCTCGGCGTGGCTAGGGATGCTGGCCGTTTTGGCTGCCTTCTATGGCATCAGCCGGATTGGGCACGGGACCCTGTTTTCCGACATTTTGAATGTTGCAAGGCTTCAGAAGGAGCCGGGCGCCGACTTCCGAGCGAGCCTGCTCTCGTGGTTCTACCTATTCGATGCGGAGGGGATGTCCCTTGTCATTTGGACAGCGGCATTCGCGGCGGCGCTTGGCCTGCATCTGAGGCCTGGCGCCATCCGGAGGGACGGGCTTCTTTCCCCGCTCATGTTGGCCGCGACCGGCTTCATCGCCGTCTATATGGTGTTTGTCGTCGATTCCGACATCAGGCAGGCGCTAATTATCTATGGGAGACAGTTCCGGCAGCTGGTCCCCTTTCTTGTCCTGGGATTCGGCCTTGGAATGGACCGCCTCTGCGACTATGCGCCGCGCGGGCGCGCGATCGCCGCGGCGGCCGCGGTTGCCTTGGCGGTCAACTGCCTTGCCACGTTTTCGGCTCCGTTCACGCAGGAGTTCCCGAGAGACTTCAGGGCGCGTGCGGAAGCCGTCCTCAGGTCGCGGCCCCCGATCACGGATGGGAACAGCTACTTTCGCCTCGTCAACGTGGACCACTACATCGTCGATCCGGAGATCCTCGACCGGGAGCCTGTGGAGACCCTGCTGGCAAGCCGGCATCCCCTGCAGTACCTGCCATACCTTTATGACGGGGAGAGATCGAGGCAGAAGAAGAAGCTGCGGCTGTCGATAGACCACCGGATGCGCCTGGTGCGTATGGCGGTCCCTGAGGCCGAGCGCATCCGGGGCGACCCCTACGGGGTGGTGAGGCTCTCGCTCGAGTTCCCCACCGGGCAGGCAGGACGAAGGGAACCCCTGCTGTCCGCCGGGCCCGCCGGTGATGGCGACCTGTTCTACGTCGCCTTCCTGACCGACGCGAGGGCGCAGCTAGGCTTCGAATGCATGGGAAACATCGTGCTCGAGAGCGCGCCCTTTGATTTTGTGCCAGGCGTTCGACACTCGGTCGAGATGTTCAGCGGCACGCTCATGCCTGCGGAGGATCACCTTCTTGCCGGGGAGGACTCGTGGACGGCCTACGCGATTCGGAAGTCTGTATTTGTGAGCCTCGACGGCACGGCGATGATCAAGGGTCTGGCGATGCGGCATCAGTCTGAGCCATGGGAGGTGTTCGCTGGCGCGAACACCGTCGGCGCTGACTCCGCGGGCAACCAATGCAACGTCCGCATCCTGCGTGCAGTCAGAGGCGGGCTGCCCCCGGGGGCCCCAGCCGCTGGCAATAAGGGGGAGTTTGGCCCCGTAGAGATCAGGCTCGAGCTGCCCCTCTCGGGCAGCGGGGCGGCCGAGCCCTTGCTCGTCGTTGGAGATGTCGGGCGAGCGGTGCTCGGCTACCTGCGTATCCGGCCGGATGGAATGTCCGTGTTTGGAGTGGAGATCTGGGGCATTGGTGCCTACGAGAGCAAGCCGGTGACCGTCGCGCGAGGCGAGCCGGTCACGGTGGAGTACTCGTTCGGCACGCTCTACCCCAGCCTGGGCATGCCCGACTGGGGGCAGGTCCCGCCGGAGCGCCAACGGCAACTGCTGCACGGAGTGAGGGTCCTCGTTAACGGCGGGGTGGCCTTGGATATCCAAAATGACGCTCCCGCGATGCAGCGAACGCCAGTCTACTATGGCAGCAACCCGTTGGGAGGCTCGATCGTTGGCCCGAGCTTTTCGGGGAAGATCCTCGGGTTCCACCGTCGCCCCGTGGGCGAATAGCCCCGTCGCTGGCGGCCTCAAACACAAGGGACGAGCGCGAAGGGCCGTGACGCGGTCCTTTGAAATTGGTCCTTCCGGTTTTCGTATGAGCGTAGTCGGCAAGCTGCACAACGCGTGACGAAAGAACTCGGGGCTTCCCACGTCCGCACATGCACCCCTGGCGGCGCCGGCAGCCCCCTGCCGCTCACAGCAGGAAGGCGATCCGGCTGGCGGCCTCTGCAGGGGTCAGCGCGCCCGTGTCGATCGCCATCCGCGGCGAGGCGATGACCGGCGTGTCGAATGCGCCCCGGTCCCGGAGCGCCCGGTACGCCTTCAGGTCGACGAGCTTTCCCTCCCGGCGCCGCGATGCGGACTCGATCCGCGTCTCGATGACCGCCTCGCTGGCCGTGAGCTCGACTGGGATGACGTCGCCGCCCGCCGCGGCGACCTCGGCGAAGAGCGTGTCGATGAAGCGCTGCGGCACGGAATCCTCGGGGTTGAAGGTGAAGATCAGGAGCGGCACGCGGTCCTTCAGCGCGCGCCGGAAGACGGCCATCCAGACCTGCTCGCGGACCTCGACGAAGCCCGGGCTCCCGAACGCGAACACCGAGAGGGCCAGGTTGACCGTCAGGTGGTTGTGGAAGAGGCGACCGCCCGTCAGGGCCGCCACCTCCCGGGCGACGGAGAGCTTGCCGACGGCGGGCCTTCCGTAGAGCAGCAGGAGCTTCATGTCACAAGAAAGCCGGCGGGCGTCGCGCCGGCCGGCTTTTGCTAAGGGGTGCGGCCGCTCGTTACTTCCCGAGTGACTTGCGCAGGTCCGGGAGCTGCCCCGACGAGCCCAGCTTGTCGTTGCGGCTCGCGATGAACTTCGCGTACTCATCCATGAAGATCTTGCCCGGCGGGCGGAAGTCGAACTCGCTCGGCTTGTCGCGGAAGAACTCCCGATGCACGCGCGTCCAGACGAGTCGGCCGTCGGTGTCGATGTTCACCTTGGTGACGCCGAGCTTGGCGGCGGGCAGGTACTCGTTGGGATCGACGCCCACGGCGCCGGGCATCTTCCCTCCGGCGGCGTTGATCCGGTCGACCTCCTCCTTCGGGACCGACGAGGAGCCGTGCATGACGAGCGGGAAGCCGGGAAGCAGGGCCTTGATCTTCTGAAGGACGTCGAAGTGCAGCGACTGGCGGCCCTTGAACTTGTAGGCGCCGTGGCTGGTCCCGATCGCGCAGGCGAGGGAGTCGCACCCCGTCCGCTTCACGAACTGCTCCGCCTCGACCGGGTTGGTGAGGGTCGCATGGCCGTCCTCGACCTTGATGTCCTCCTCGACGCCGCCGAGCATGCCGAGCTCGGCCTCGACCGAGATCCCCTTGGCGTGCGCGGCGTCGACGACGCGCTTGGTGATCGCGATGTTCTGGTCGAACGGCTCGTGGGAGGCGTCGATCATCACGGAGCTGTAGAAGCCCGACTTGATGCAGTCGTAGCAGGTCTCCTCGTCCCCGTGGTCGAGGTGGACGGCGAAGATGGCGTCCGGGAAGATCTCGGCCGCGGCGCGGATGATCGCCTCGAGCATCCTCTTGTCGGTGTATTTCCGGGCGCCCTTCGAGATCTGGATGATGAAGGGGGCCTGCGACTGGATGCAGCCGCGGAACAGGCCCATGGCCTGCTCGGCGTTGTTGATGTTGTACGCACCCACGGCGTACTTGCCATAGGCGTGCTTGAAAAGCTGCGCGGTGGTGACGATCATAGAGGGGACAAGGGTACGCCTGCGGCGCGGGAGCGACAAGCGTATTGTGGGCGCCGCGGCCCCTCGGCTCAGCCCTTGCCGCCGCCCGGAGCCGGGGCCGCGGGACCCGGCCCGCCGGCGCCGGGGTTGGCCGAGCGCATCATCTGCTGCATCTGCTGCTGGGCCTGCTGCTGCGCCTGGAGCTGCTGCAGGGCGGCGAGCTGCTGCGAGGTGAGGATGCCTTGCGCCTGCGCGAGCGCGTCGTTGGTGACGCGCGCGGTGCCACCCCCGTTCATGAGGCTGAAGATGCTGGGGCCCCCGTCACCGGTGCCGGTCCCGGCCGTCCCGTTGCCGGCCCGCTGGGGCTGGTACTGCGCGAGGAGCGAGATCAGCTGGTTGCCCTGCTCGTCGGTCAGCGGCGTCTGGGTGTAGGCGAGCGACTGCTGCAGGCTGCTGACCGTGTTCCGCTCGGGAAGCGTCTGCTGGTACTGCTGGTATTGCTGATAGGCGGCGTCGCCTAGGGCCTGCTGGATGTTCTGGTCGACCTGCGCCAACGCCTGGTTGACCAGCGTCTTGAACCCGTCGGGGTCGGCCCTTGGATTTATCCCCTGCTCGCGTGCGGCCTGCATGACGTCCATGAGGGCCTGCTGCTTGTCGGCCAGAAGCGACTGGAACTGGGCCAGCTGCTCCGGGCTCAGGTTCAACTCCTTGAAGAGCGCCCCGTAGGTCTGGCTGATGCGGCCCTTCATCTCGATCGCCAGAAGCTTCTGGAACTCGGGGTTGCCGGCCATGGCCGCAAAGGCGCCGAAGCGGCCGCCGGGCCGCCGCCCCTCGTCTCCCGGGCCCGCGGCGTCCTCGCCGGCCGGCTCCCCGCCGGCGCCCCTGCGGCCCCGGATGGCCGCGAGTCGGTCCTGCAGGGACCGGATCGAGTTCTCGGCGTCGGCCAGTTTCTTCTTCAGGGCAGCACTCTCTCCATCAATGAGTTGCGCGCGAAACACCGTGAGTTCGCGGTACTGCTTCCACGCCAGCGCTCCGAGGGCGGCAACGGCCAGAGCCAGGATGCCGATGATGAGGTTCTTGGATGAATTCACGTGACGCGCGAGGTGTACACAAAGAGACGTTGCGCCCGGCCAAAGGTTTCTCGAATCGCGACGGCTGCCTCAGGCCTGCGTCTCGGGCGCCTTCTTGCGCTGCCTGCGTCCGCGCGCCGGGGCGTTCGGATCCTTGGGCGCCCGGGGGGCGAACTCGAACCCGGTGCTCCCGTCCTCCTTGAGGGCCAGGAACGCGCTGAACGGGCGCCTGGTGCGCTGGCTCCAGAACTTCTCGAGAAGGTCGGTCTTGCCGGTCTGAAGCATCTTCATGAACTGCTCCAGGGGAATGTCCCGCGACAGGATCCGCTTCGAGCACCGGGCCAGGATCTTCTCCTCGGCGCCGACGACTGCGCGGACCACGAAGCTCTGCGGAGTCTCGAAGACCTGGGAGCCCTCGGGGAACCTCGGCGCGGGGGCGTCGGCCACGGGTTTGAGCCCGGTGAAGTCGATCTTGATCGCCCCGTTCGCGTCCCGCTGGCCGTCGAAGACGAACTCCGCCTTCTTCTCCTCCTTGTTGTAGCGCAGGACCGCGCTGAACGCCTTGCCCGCCTTCGAGCGGAAACCGTCGAGCGGGCCGATCTGGCCGTTGACGAGGAGGTCCCTCACCTCGGCCTCGGACATCTTCCGGTTGCCGATGACCTTGTAGATCATGAGCTCGCCGTCCTTTGACTTGTAGCCCCGCAAGGTCTCGATCAGCGGCTTGCCGTCGGTGGGGGAGAGGATGTCGGTGACGCGCGCGGCGGAGTCGTCCTCCTCGAAGGTCTTCACCCGGTCGACAATCCCCCTCGTGGTGTCGACCACCTCCGCCATGAACCTCTCGCGCGGGAACTTCCCGTGCTCCATCTGACGGAGCTTGAACTCCCACTCGCCGGTCATCGCAGGGCTCGTGATGGCCTCGGCCTTCACGGCGGTCAAAAACTGCAGGATCTGCTCGGCCTTCGGCGTCGGGACGAGCTCCCGCTGCTGGCGCTCGACGTAGCGGGTGTTGATGAGCCCGTCGATCGTGTCGGCGCGCGTCGCCGGGGTGCCGAGCCCGCGCTCCTTCATGGCCTCGGCCAGCTCCTCGTCGTCGACCAGCTTGCCGGCGCCCTCCATGGCCGACAGAAGCGTGGCCTCCGTGTAGCGGGGCGGGGGACGGGTCGCCTCCTCGTGGAGCATCGGGTCGACGGTCCGGGCGCGCGGGGGGCTGCCGTCGGCGGGGTCCAGGGCCGGCAGCGTCTTCGCGTCCTGCGGGCCGTCGTCAATGCCGCTCTTCCCGTAGACGGCGAGCCAACCCGGGAACGTGAGGACCTTGCCTTCGGTCTTGAACGCGTGCCCGGCCACCGTGCTGATCCGGGTCGTGGTGTCGAACTCCGCGGAGGGGAAGAAGACGGCGACGAAGCGCCGGGCGATCATGTCGTAGACCTTCGCCTCCATGTCCTCGAGGGGCTTCGGCGCCTCGACCGTCGGGATGATCGCAAAGTGGTCGGAGATCTGGGCGTTGTTGAAGATCCTCTTGTTGGGCCCTAGCCACTGCTCCTCGAGGACCTTGTTGGCGTGGGCGGCCAGGTCCCCCTGGAGGTTCATGAGGGCCTGCCTGCACGTCGGGATGTAGTCCTCGGGGAGGGCGCGCGAATCGGTGCGGGGGTAGGTGATCATCTTGTGGCGCTCGTAGAGCGCCTGCGCGATCTGGGAGGTGCGCCGGGCCGAAAGCCCGAAGCGGTTGTTCACCTCCCGCTGCAGCGTCGTCAGGTCGTAGAGGCGGGGCGAGGCCTGCGTGCTCGCCTTCCTCTCCTCCGTGACGACGGCGTCGGGGTGGCCCTTGCACGCCTCGAAGACCGCCTCGGCCGCCGGCTTCTCCCAGATCCTGTCGACGCGGTCCTGGTCGTCCCCGTCGGTCCGCTTGAAGTCGGGCCTCTGGTAGACGCCCTCATAGATCCCCTTGGCGACGTGGAACTCGGCCGTGACCTGCCAGTACGCGCGCGCCTTGAAGTTGCGGATCTCCAGCTCGCGCGCGTAGACGATCGCGAGGGTGGGGGTCTGCACGCGGCCCACCGAGGCCACGTTGCCGGCCCGCGACCCGAACATGCGCTTCGTCAGCGCGCGGGTCCCATTGATGCCGATCAGCCAGTCGCTCTCGCTGCGGCAGCGGGCGGCCTCGGCCAGGCCGCGCATCTTCTCGCCGTCCCTCAGGCTCCGGAACGCCTCGCGGATCCCCTCCTGGG
>CAYQOH010000045.1:0-16124 GCA_964419075.1 uncultured Opitutaceae bacterium
TCGCCCGGTACCGCGAGTGCATCCGCCAGCCCTACGGCATGATCCTGCACTGCGGCCCCACCGGCTCGGGCAAGTCGATGACGCTCTACTCCGCGCTGGCCGAGGTGAACACGCCGGACATGAACATCCAGACGGCCGAGGACCCAATCGAGTACACGCTGCCCGGGCTCAACCAGATGCAGATGAACCGGCAGATCGGGCTCACGTTCGCCCGAGCGCTGCGCTGCTACCTGCGCATGGACCCCGACGTGATCCTCGTCGGCGAGATCCGCGACGAGGAGACGGCGGGAATCGCCTCGGAGGCGGCGCTCACCGGGCACCTCCTCGTCTCCACCCTCCACACCAACGACGCCCCGTCGACCGTGACCCGCCTCTCGGAGATGGGGATCGAGCCCTTCAACATCTCGGCCTCCCTCGTGTGCGTGTGCGCGCAGCGCCTGCTGCGGCGGGTCTGCAAGAACTGCAAGATGCCCTACGAGCCCGAGGGCCGCGAGAAGCAGATCATCGAGAAGGCGCTCGGTTGGAGCGGGCAGATCTTCAAGGCCAACCCCCAGGGTTGCCCCGTGTGCAACGGGAACGGCTACAAGGGCCGCGTGGGCATCCACGAGCTCATGGTGAACTGCGAGGCGCTCACCGAGGGCATCAACAAGGAAGTGGAGGTCGCCGAGCTCAAGCGCATCGCGATGAAGACGGGGATGAAGACCCTGCACCAGGACTCGATGCTCAAGGTGAAGATGGGGCTCACGACGATGGAGGAGTCCCTCGCGAACGTCCCGCCGGATCTGATCCTTTGATCCGGAGCGGGACTTTGCCCAATGGGGCGAGGCGCCTAGGCTCGGCCCGAGACGAGCGGGGCGGCTCTGTTCCCGCGGTGATGCTCCTCCGTTACGAGGCCAGAGGTCCGGCTCACCGCGTGGCGCACGATGCTTCGGGGAGAGGCGGCGCGTCCGGCGCCCGGGTCGGCGTCCGCGACCCGGGAATGGGTGTCTGGAGAAGGGCCGCGCGGATCGCGGCTCCCATCGTGCCCCGGGCGATGGGCTTTAGCAGAAGCTGCCGAATGCCCGCCGCCCTGACTTTTTCTTGCGTGAGCGAGACCGTGAAGCCCGTCATCAGCACTATTGGAAGACCCGGGCGGATCTGAAGGAGCCGGTGCGCCAGGGTCATGCCGTCAATCCCGGGCATGACCTGGTCCGTCAGCACAAGGGCGAAGCGCCCCGGATCCGCCCCGACCATGGCTAGCGCCTCCGCGGGATGCATCGTGAATTGCGCCTCGTAGCCAAGCGAGGCGAGCGTCTTCGCCCACAGCCCGGCAAGCGCGGCCTCATCATCAACGACCAAGATTTGTTCCCCGTGACCGCAGTTCGTGAGGTCCTCGGGCTCGGTCGTCGTGCCGGCCTGGGCCGGAAAATAGAGGTGAAAGATGGTTCCCTCGCCCGGATGGCTGTAAACCGTGACCGCGCCGTCGTGGCTCTCCATGATTCCATGGACCACGGCAAGCCCCAGCCCGGTGCCCTCGCCGGGCGGCTTCGTCGTGAAGAAGGGCTCGAAGATGTGCTGCAGGGTCGCCGGGCTCATGCCACAGCCCGTATCGCTCACGGACACGCGCGCATAGATGCCGGGCCTCAGCTGCGGCTGAGCGGCCGCGTGCGCCTCGTCCACCACGCTCCTCTCGAGCTTCACCTGCAGCCGGCCCGGGCTGCCCTTCATCGCCTGCCACGCGTTGGTGGCGAGATTCATGAGGACCCTGTGGACCTGGCCGGCATCGGCGAGCACGGTGGGCAAATCCGCGGCGACCGAGACCTCAAATTCGACCGAGGGGGGGACGGTTCCCTGCAGCAGCCTGGCGCACTCCGCGATGACGGGCTGGAGCTGGATCGGCAGGCGACTCTGCGGCTGCTGGTGGCTGAAGGTGAGGATCTGCCTCACAAGTTCGGCGGCGCGATGCGCCGCCTGCAGGACCGCCCGGAGGTGCACCTGGATCGTCGGGCTCCCGGCATCCCCCTTCAGGTTCATCTGCACGAGCTCGGCGTTGCCGCTGATGGCCATGATGATGTTATTGAAGTCGTGGGCGATGCCGCCGGAGACCCGGCCGAGCGCCTCCATCTTGTGAGCCTGCCTGAAATGGAGCTCGAGTTGCTGGCGCTCGGTTATGTCGCGGGCGATCAATTGCAGTTCCCTGCGCCCGTGGAATTCGAATCGCACATGCGAGATCTCGACATCGACCGTGGTCCCATCGAATCGGACGAACTTGATTTCGGAGTGCGCTCGGTGCTCCTCCAAGGGATGCTCCCCCAGTGCGTGCACGAGCTTGAGGTAATCCGGATGTATCAAGTCCGGCACCGGGCGGCCGATCCATTGTGCAGGCTCTGCAGCCCCGGTCAGGTGGCAGAACGCGGGGTTGACGAAGGTGATGACGCTATCGACGATCACGACATGCGCGTCAGGGGATAGCGTGAGCATCGTGCGGTAACGTTCCTCGCTCTTCTGAAGGGCGTCCTCGGCGAGCTTGCGGTCGGTGATGTCCTGCACCGTGCCGACCTCGCGGGCTGGCATTCCCCCGCTGCCCAGGAGCACCTCGGCGGCATAGTGGACGAAGCGCACCTGCCCATCCTGTCGGACGATGCGATGGTCGAAACTCGAGCGCCTCGACCCGTCCAGCGCCTTGCCCTTCTCGCGGCGAAAGAGCGCCAGGTCATCCGGGTGCACCATCCGCTCGTAGTTGGCGCGGTCAGGCGGAGACGCCTCCCGCGGGATCCCGAGGATCTGATAGATCTCGTCGGACCATATGCGGCGACCGTTGGCGAGGTCGTAGTCCCAGTCGCCAATGCCCGCAATGCGCTGGGAGTTCTCGAGGCGCGCGGCGCTGAGCCTATCCGCGCCCCGGCGCAGCAGCCGAACCTCAATCAGGTTGCGCACCTGAACCAGGACCTCCGCGAGATTGAAGGGTTTGCTGACGAAGCCCTTCGCCCCGGCCTTGAGCGCGCGCAGCTTGAGATTGGGCTGCGCGGTGATCACAAGGACCGGAAGACCGAAGTCCGGCTCAATCTCCTTTAGTCCTACCATCACCTGGAACCCATCCATGGCCGGCATCTGGAGGTCGAGCATGATCAGGTCGTAACAGTGCTCACGGTGCAGCCCGCAGACCTCGCGCGAATTTCCCGTTGAGCTCACGGACGTGTAGCCGGCGCCCCGGAGCATGTCCTCCAGCAGGAGCACGTTGGCCGGCAGGTCGTCTACGATAAGGATGCTGGCTTGGAGAATGTCGGTAGCGGAAGGCATCGCCGTGGTGCGGTCTCGTGCGGTCTTAAGGGTCTGCTGTTGAATGCCGATGCAACGCGTGGGGGCCAGGCCCTTAAGGCACCCTACGCACTTGGGCGCGGCTGGCATAGTGGGTGATAACCCCACCGCGTGGGGGCGCGCCATCCCCCTGCCCGACTAAGTCGGAATCCGCCCGGCGACCCCCTGTCGCCGCTGACGGGATTGTCCGGGCGCCCCGAACCGACGAACTCCGAGGCCTTCTCGCCCGGGAGCCGGCCCAACCCAAAGTGGGGTCTTCACCCACTATGCCCGCGGCGTTCCCGCGTGATACCCTTGTCACTTCTATCACACGTTCTTCTTTAACCCCCGCTATAAAGAACGAGCCCAGTGGCGCACGGCGGAGCGCATAACCGTTGGTTCGTCCCTCCCACTGAGATCTCGAGACCCTGCCTTCCGTTCTCCATCAGGGACCATGGCCTGCGGTCGCAACGTCACACCCAATGAAGGCCAGCTCTAAAATCACCTGCCTCCTTGCCGCGGTCGCCCTGTTGGTGTCCCTCGGGGTCGCCGTTTCGTTCCGGGCCTTTGGCCAACTCGCGGAGGCCGCCGAGACGCAGCACCGGTCGATGAAGACGATAGGGAGCGCGAACGACCTCCTCTCCGAACTGAAGGATGCCGAAACGGGCCAGCGCGGATACGTGATCACCGGCGAAAAGCCCTTCCTAGGGCCCTACCTGTCGGCGCGAGGCGCCTTGAGCGGACAGCTGCAGGAGTTGCGCCGACTCACGCAAGATGACGCTGGACGCCTCCACCTGGAGGCGATGGCCCCGTTGATCGATGCCAAAATGGGCGAGTTGGAACGCATCGTTCAGCTGGTCGACAAGCACGACATGGCCACCGCCTCGGCGGCGGTGAGCGAAGGACGCGGCAAGCGGCTGATGGATTCTATCCGCGCCGAGATGCGCAGCTATGTCATGGCCGAGGAAGGCGAGCTGGCTCGGCATGTCGCGCGGTTTCAGTCGGAGATGCGCATCCTTTTCGCCTTCATCGCAGTCGGCAGCATTCTCACGGTGCTGCTCGCTCTCTCGTTGGCCTATCTCGTCTACCGCGAGATGCGGAGTCGACTCAGGAACCGAGCCCTGGCGGAAACCCAGCATCTGCTCGTCCTTGAGAGGGAGACTAGCGAACGCCTGCAGCAGGCGAATGATGCCCTCCAGGCCAGCGAGCAGAGGCTCGCCGTGACGCTCCGGTCCATCGGCGACGGGTTGATCACAACCGACGCCAAGGGGCGCGTGACGCTCCTGAATCCCGTGGCCGAGGAGCTCACCGGCTGGACGCAAGCAGAGGCCGCCAACCGGCCGATCGACGAGGTCTTCAATATCATCAATCATGAGACCCGCGTACGCGGCGTCATCCCCGTGGAGGAGACTTTGGCGACCGGCACGATTCACGGCCTGGCGAACCATACGATCCTCATCGCGCGCGACGGCCGCGAATGCGCCATCGCCGACAGCTGCGCTCCCATCCGCGACCGAAGCCAGGCCGTGGTCGGCGCTGTGCTGGTGTTCCGCGACGTCACGAATGAGTTTGCCGCAAGGCGGGCGATCCAGGAGGCGAACGCCGAGCTTCAGAAGGCCAAGGCCACCGCAGACGCAGCTAACCTCGCGAAGTCGGAGTTCCTTTCCTCCATGAGCCATGAGCTCCGCAGCCCGCTCAACGCGATTCTCGGCTTCGCTCAGATCATGGAGTCGGACACCCCGCCACCGACGGCCCCCCAGGCGGTCCGCATCACCCAGATTCTGCAGGCCGGGTGGCACCTGCTGAACCTCATCAACGAGGTCCTCGACCTGGCTGTGGTCGAATCCGGGAAGATGTCGCTGTCGCGAGAGCCGGTCTCGCTGGTCGAGGTGATGTCCGAATGCAGGGAAATGATGGAGAAGCCGGCGCTGGAGCGGCAGATCGTCACGAAGTTCCCCAGGTTCGAGATTCCCGTGTATGTCTGGGCCGACCGGACGCGCCTCAAACAGATCCTCCTGAACCTGCTTTCCAACGCCATCAAATACAACAGGGAGCGCGGGACCGTGGTGGTGGAGTGCAGCGAGGCGGCCCAGGAGCGCACTCGAATCAGCGTCAGGGACACCGGGGCGGGATTGAATCCCGCGAAACTGGCGCAATTGTTCCAGCCCTTCAATCGCCTCGGCCAAGAGGGCGGTGGCATCGCCGGCACCGGGATAGGCCTCGTCGTGACCAAGCAGCTGACCGAGTTGATGAAAGGCTCACTCGGTGTTGAGAGCACGGTCGGCGAAGGCAGCGTCTTCTGGATCGAGCTGCCCTCGGCCCTCGCGCCGGAACTTCTCGCCGGCCCGGACGAACGCGTGCCGCAAACCCTTCCGATTCGCCCTCCCGGCAAGCACCTGCGCACCCTGCTCTACGTCGAGGACAATCCGGCAAACCTGATGGTGGTGGAGCAGCTGGTGGCCCGCTGCCCGGACCTGAGGCTGGTGTCGGCCGCCACCGGGAAACTAGGCATCGAGATCGCCCGCTCCCTTCGGCCGGAGGTGATCCTTATGGACATCAATCTGCCCGGAATGAGCGGGGTGGCGGCCCTGCACATCCTTCGCGCCGATCCGGCCACGTCGCACATTCCCGTCGTTGCGCTCAGCGCCAACGCAATGCCCCGCGACATCAGGCAGGGCCTCGACGAGGGATTCTACCGCTACATTACCAAGCCTATCAGGGTCAAAGACTTCATGGAGACCCTGAACGAGGCGCTGGAATTTGCCGACGCACGGTTGGCCGCAAGTGCTCCCGTATAAGAGCCATGGTCGACTCGTCGGACATCCTCCAGGCTAGCATCCTGATTGTTGACGACTTGGAGGCAAACGTATCGCTGCTGGAGCAGATGCTCCGCCAGGCCGGCTACTGCGCCGTCACGTCCACGCGGGTTCCAGGCGAGGTGTGCGCACTTCATCGCAGCAACCGCTACGACCTGATCCTGCTCGATCTCCAGATGCCCGGCATGGACGGATTCCAGGTGATGGAGGCCCTGAAAGAGGTTGAAACCGACGGCTATCTTCCGGTCCTCGTGATCACGGCAAAGCCCGGACTCAAGCTGGGCGCACTGAAGGCCGGTGCGAAGGACTTCATCAGCAAACCGTTCGAACTCGGGGAGGTGCTCATCCGCGTTCACAACATGCTCGAAGTCCGTCTGCTGCACCTGGAAAGCAAGAGGCTCTACGTTCAGCTCCTTGCGGAGGACGCCCTCCTTCAAGCGGAGATCAGCGAGCGCAAGCTGATCGAGAAGGCGCTACACGGCGCACAGGCGCAGCTGTCCCTCCACGCCTTGGAACTCGAGGCTTTGGTGGCGGAGCGCACGTCGGAGTTGGCCTCGGCGAACACGAGGTTGGAAGCCTCCGTCGACTCCATAGGAAAGTCCAAGGACGAATACCGTGCCCTCTTCCTGGAGTCGCAGTTCCAGCAGAAGAAACTCAGCCAGCTGACGCGCAAGATCATCACGGCACAGGAGGATGAGCGAAAGCAGATCAGCCGCGAACTGCATGACGAAGTCGTCCAGACCCTGGTCGGCCTTAACATCGAGCTGTCCGTCCTGTGCAAAGGAGTCACCCCGACCCTGAAGAGGAAGATCGCCCATGCCCAGCGCCTGGTGGGGAAGTCGGTCGACGAGATTCACCAATTCGCCCGTGAACTGCGGCCGACCATGCTGGACGACATCGGCCTGATCCCTGCGCTCCACGGCTTTGCAGAGGGCATAGGCAAGCGCAAGGGTATCAGGATCGAGATCACAGCGTCCGGCGGCGTCGAGGCATTGGAGGATGCCGGGCGAATCGTGTTGTTTCGGGTGGCGCAGGAGGCACTCACCAATGTCGCCCGCCACGCACACGCCTCACTTGTCAAGATTAGCCTCAGCGAGATTCCGGGTGCGATCCGGATGGAGATTGTCGACAACGGAAAATCCTTCCATGTCGAGAAGACGGTTTCGCGCAAAAACCCCAAACGCCTCGGGCTGGTCGGCATGAGGGAACGGGTTGAAACCGTCGGCGGAACTCTGACCATCGGGTCCGAGCGCGGCAAGGGCACGACGGTGCGCGCCGTGATCCCGTTTGTCCCGGGGCAAAGCTCAGTCTTGCTGACCGATAATTAATCTCATCTCCTGCGCCATGCGCTACCGGATCGCGGTGCTTGTCTTTCTCGAGAACGCCGCGGGCGAGCATCTGCTGCTCCTGCGGGCCAAGGCGCCGAACAAGGGCGTGTGGAGCCCGATCGGCGGCAAGCTGGAGATGGACACGGGCGAATCGCCGTTTGAATGCGCGGTGCGCGAGACCCTCGAGGAGACGGGCTTGAGGATCGCCGTCGCGGATCTTCACCTCTTCTCGATGATCGCCGAGAAGGCCTACGAGGGCCAGTCGCACTGGCTCATGTTCCTCTTCCGCTGCCGCCGCCCCCTGCCTGGGCTTCCCCCGGACATCGCGGAGGGCCGCTTCGGGTTCTTCTCCCGCGAGGCGGTGGAGGCGCTCCCGATCCCCGAGACCGACCGGGCGGCGCTGTGGCCCACCTACGACCGGTACCGGGAGCGCTTCGTGGCCCTCAGGGCCGACTGCCTGCCCGGCAGGCCCGTGCGGGTCGACATCGAGGAAATAACGCCGGCGCCCGATTGAAAAAAGGGCGCTTGAACTCCAACATACCATCTGAAAGCTCGCCCGCTCCCCCCGCCGTGACCAAGAAACCAAGCTCCGCAGCCGATGGCCACACCGACCCGGGAGCCGCAAGGCCCGGCTTCGCGGCGGCGCCGGTGAACGCGGTGCTCTCGGCCGACCAGAAGATCGGGCTTTACCGCATCATGCTGCGGATCAGGAGGTTCGAGGAGAGGAGCCTCAGGGCCTACCAGGCCAAGAAGATCGGCGGCTTTCTGCACCTGTACATCGGTCAGGAGGCGGTGGCCGTGGGCTGCTGCTCGCTCATGGGCAAGGACGACCATGTGATCACGGCATACCGCGACCACGGCCACGCGATCGCGGTGGGGATGGAGCTGAACCCGCTCATGGCCGAGCTCTACGGGAAGGTGACCGGCTGCTCGAAGGGCAAGGGAGGCTCCATGCACTTCTTCGACCCGTCCCGTAACTACTGGGGCGGTCACGGCATCGTGGGCGGACAGGTGCCCCTCGGCGTCGGCCTCGCGTACGGGCTCAAGTACAAGGGCCTGAAGGGGGCGTGCATGACCTTCATGGGCGACGGCGCCGTGAACCAGGGCGCGGTTCACGAGGCATACAACCTCGCGGCCCTCTGGGACCTGCCGGTCGTCTTCGTCATCGAGAACAACGGCTACTCGATGGGCACGAGCCAGGCGCGATCCTCCGCCGGGGAGCTGTCGAGGCGCGCCGAGGCCTACGGGATGCCGTGGGGCGAGTGCAACGGCCACGACCTCTACGAGGTGCGGGCCTTCATGGCCCCGTTCCTCGAGCGCGCGCGGGACACGAGCAAGCCCGCGATCGTCGAGATCGACACCTACCGGTACCGGGGCCATTCGGTGGCGGACCCCGACAACACCTACCGCGCCAAGGCCGAGATCGAGGAATACCGCAGGACCAAGGACCCGATCCAGGTCTTCCAGAACGAGCTCATCGCGGAGGGGGTCCTGGACGAGGCCCGTGCGGAGAGGATCGACACCGAGGTCCGCGAGGAGGCCGAGATCTCGGCCAGCTTCGCCGAGGCGAGCCCGTTTCCGACCGTCGCGGACCTCCAGAAGGACGTCTACTGGGAGGCCGACAACCCCGGCGAACGCAGGTCGGGCGGCCGGCTCTTCTTCAACTAAGCGATGCCCGTCATCCAATACCGCGAGGCCATACGGCAGGCGCTTGCCGAGGAGCTCACCCGGGACCCCAACGTCGTCGTCCTCGGCGAGGAGGTCGCGCAGTTCAACGGCGCCTACAAGGTCACCGAGGGCCTCCTGGAGCGGTTCGGGCCGAAGCGGATCGTGGACACCCCGATCAGCGAGGCCGGGTTCATCGGCCTCGGGATCGGCGCCTCGATGCTCGGCGTGCGGCCCGTCATCGAGCTGATGTTCTGGTCCTTCTACTCGGTCGCCTTCGACCAGATCCTCAACAACGCGGCCAACGTCCGCTACATGTCCGGCGGGCAGATCCACTGCCCGATCGTCATACGCGGGCCGGCGAACGGCGGCACGAACGTCGGCGCCACCCATTCGCACACCCCCGAGAACGTGCTCGCAAGCCACCCCGGCGTGAAGGTGGTCGTGCCCTCGACCCCGTACGACGCGAAGGGCCTCCTTAAGTCCGCGATACGGGACAACGACCCGGTCATGTACCTGGAGAACACGATGCTCTACGGCGACCGCGGCGAGGTTCCCGCCGACGACTACCTGATCCCGCTCGGCAAGGCCGACGTGAAGCGGGAGGGCAAGGACCTGACGATCGTCACCTACGGGCGCGCCGCGATCCAGTCGCTGGCGGCGGCCCGGGTGCTTCAGCAGGAGCACGGCATCTCCGCGGAGGTCCTGGACCTGCGTTCCATTCGCCCCCTGGACATGGACGCGGTCCTCGCCTCAGTCCGCAAGACGCACCGCGTCCTCGTCGTCGAGGAGCAGCGGCCCTTCTGTGGCGTGGGCGCGCAGCTTGCGTATATGATCCAAAGCGAGGCGTTCGACGAACTCGACGGGCCGGTCGCCCGCCTGACGACCGTCGACGCCCCCTCGATCTACAGCCCGCCGGTCGAGTTGGAGCAGCTTCCCAATCCGCAGCGGATCCTCAAGGCGGCCGTCGAGGCGATGGCCTGAGCGCACCCCTACCATGGCTAACATCATCGAGATGCCGAAGCTGAGCGACACCATGACCGTCGGCACGCTGGTCAAGTGGCTCAAGAAGGAGGGCGACGCGGTGAAGGCCGGCGACATGCTGGCCGAGATCGAGACCGACAAGGCGACGATGGAGCTCGAAAGCTTCTTCTCCGGGACCATGGTCGCCGTCTTCGTGAAGGCCGGCTCGCAGGTCCCGCTCGGGGCGGCCCTGTGCGCGATCGGCAAACCCGGCGAGAAGGTGGAGGCCCCGGCGCCCAGGCCCGCCCAAGAGGCCCCCGCCCCGAGTCCCGCCCCGCCCCCGGCCACCCTGGAATCGGCGCATGAGCCCGCGGTGCAGAGCCAGGCGCCGGCTCCGGCGCCGGCTCCGGCACCGTCCCCGCCGCCCGCGCCCGCGCGCGTCAGGATCTCGCCGCTCGCGCGCAAGCTCGCCGCCGAGAAGGGTGTCGACCCGTCGACGGTCGCCGGAAGCGGCCCGGGCGGGCGGATCGTCAGGGCCGACGTCATCGCCGCCGCCTCCGGGGCCGCCAGGCCCGCCGCGGCCGCAACGCCCGGCGCCGCGACGGTCGGATCCAAGGGCCCCGTGCAGGAGGCCCGGCTTTCGCCCGTCTCCAACATCCGCGGCATCATCGCCAAGCGCCTCCTCGAGGCGAAGACGCAGATCCCCCACTTCTACCTGCAGATCGAGATCGATGCGGGGCCCCTCCTTGAGCTCCGGGCGCAGCTCAACGCGGCGCTCGAGAAGGAGGGCGTGAAGCTGTCGGTCAACGACTTCATCCTGAAGGCCTCCGCCGAGGCGCTTCGCCGCGTGCCCACGGTCAACTGCTCGTGGGAGGGCGCCGCCGTGAGGCACCATCCGGCGGCCCACGTCTCGTTCGCCGTCGCGATCGAGGACGGCCTGATCACGCCGGTCATTCGCGACGCGCACCTGAAGACCCTCTTCGCCATTAGCTCCGAGGCGAAGGCGCTCGGGAGGCGGGCCAAGGACAAGAAGCTGACCCCCGCCGAGTTCACGGGCGGGACGTTCTGCGTCTCCAATCTGGGGATGATGGGCGTCGAGAGCTTCAGCGCGATCATCAACCCGCCCAACGCCGCCATCCTGGCCGTCGGGACCACGGTGCGAAAACCCGTCGTCAAGGGCGACCAGATCGCCATCGGCCAGCGGATGACGCTCACCCTTTCCGTCGACCATCGCGTCGTCGACGGCGCCGTCGGAGCCGCCTATCTGGCGGCCCTGCGGGACCTGCTTGAGAAGCCGGCTCTTCTATTGCTCTAGCCTACACGGCCTCCCAGGCCCGGGCGGCGGCGGGATCGCGGCCCTCGTCGAAGTCGATGTAGTCGAAATAGGTCTCGATGGGCGTTGCCTCGAGACCTGACTCCCGGACCCGCTGGCGCAGGCGCTGGACGACGTCGGCCGCGTCGTGGAAGCCGCGCTTCATGAGAAAGCCGTTCCACATCTGGCAGTCCTCGTCGGAGCGGCGCCCTCCCCGCCCCTCGACCCAGTCCAGGACCTCCGCATCGCTCCCGCCCTCGAGCACGCGCGCCCGGATGTCGCTGTAGCCCACCCGCAGGAAGCGGCAGCAGCGGGCGTCGAACATGCCCGGCTTGGTGTCGCCGAGGTTCTCCACGTAGTCGGGGGGCAGCCTCCCTGCGGCGTGAAGGCGGATCTTGTCGATCATCCTCCCAAAATAGACGAGGCGGCCGACCTTTGCGTACGGGCTCCTGAGACCGGGAATATTGGGCATGGGGTTCCTTACGGCCCGAAACCCATTCGGGTCGAGCGCGAAGTCGGGTTCCCCGGCGCGGGCGCCCTCGCCGTTTCGTCCATCCGCCCGGCCGGGATGCCGGAGCGGAGGCCGCCGGGCAGTCCCGCCTCTCAGGCGGCGAACCTATCCCTCGGCCCGCCTGCGCGCATCCTCCTCGATCAGGCGCTTCAGGCGGTCGAGCTCGGCGCGGACGCGCGCCTTCACTCCAGGAAGCTCGGCCTCGCCGGCCACCTTGTCCGAGGCGAAGAGATAGAACTTCATCTTGGGCTCGGTCCCGCTGCCCCGGGCGGCGAACCGGTACCCGTTCGCCAGCGTGACGATGTAGAGGTCCTGCTTCGGAATCTCGTCGCCGTCGGCGTCGAGGATCGTCTCCCTCCCGAAGTCCTGGAAGCCGGAGACCTTCACATCGCCGAAGGCGGACGGCCGCGAGGTCCGGTACGTGTCGAGGATGCGCCTGATCTTGGCGCTGCCGCTCGCGCCCTCGTAATAGATGTTGATCGTATCCTCCAGGTAGAAGCCGTACTTCAAGTAGACCTGGTCGAGGTACTCCGGGACCGTGAGGCCCTTCGCGGCCACCCACGCGCAGAGCTCGGCGAACATCAGGCACGCGGCGTTCCCGTCCTTGTCCCGGACGTAGTCGTTCGGCAGGTAGCCGTAGCTCTCCTCCGTCCCGAAGACGAAGAAGGTGCTGTGCTTCTGGAGCAGCTGGGCGCGCTCCGCGAAGGGCGTCCTGTCATAGTCCCATTCGGGGCCCATCGCGGCCTTCAGGCGCTCCTCGTACACGCCGATCTTCGCGGCGATCCATTTGAAGCCGGTCAGCGTGTCGATCACCTTCAGCCCGTGCGCTCGGCCGATCGCGTTCTGGAGCTGGGTCGTCACGAAGGTCTTGATGATGCACGCGCTCGGCGAGCCCTCCTTCGGGATCCACCCGAGCTCCTTGTACTTGAGGATGCGGTACTCGGCGATCAGGGAGCCGATCTGGTTGCCCGTGAGCAGCTCCATCGCCCCTGAGCGGTTCCTCACGGCGACGCCCATCCGGTCGCAGTCGGGGTCGGTCGCCATGACCACGTCGCAGCCCCGCCGGTTCGCGGTCGCCACGGCCAGCGAGAGCGCCTCCGCGTTCTCGGGGTTCGGCGACTTCACGGTCGGGAATCTCGGGTCCTGGGCCATCTGCTCGGCGACAAGCACGACGTTGCAGCCGGCGTGGATCAGCATCGGAACGGAGTGGATCCCTCCCGTGCCGTGGATGTTCGTGTAGACGACCTTCAGCCCGGAGCCCCGCAGGACGGACCGGTCGACGATGGCGAACGAGGCGGCGTTCATATACGCGTCGTCCATGTCGCGGCCAAGCTTGTGAACACGGGCGAGGTCCGTCGCCAGGAAGTCCGGCACGGCCCCGAGCGGGACCTCGGCCACCTTCGCCGCAATCCCGGCGTCGTGGGGCGGGATGACCTGGGCGCCGTCGATGAAGTACGCCTTGAATCCGTTGTCGTGGGGCGGGTTGTGGCTCGCGGTGATGACGACTCCCGCGTGGGCCTTCAGGTGGCGCACCGTGAAGCTGAGCTGGGGCGTCGGGCGCGGCCCGTCGAAGATGTAGGCCTCGCCCCCGAGCTGGGCCCAAATGGACGCCGCAAGCTCGCAGAACGGCCTCGAGTAGAACCGGACGTCGTGGGCGATGACCAGCCGCGGCGCCGAGCCGTCCCCGCGGGCGCCGAGGAAGCCCTTGGTGTAGGTGAACAGCCCGATGACGGCGCGCGCGAGCGTGAAGTCGTTGAGCATGTTGCTGCCGACGGCGGCGTGCTCGGGCTTCCCGAATTCGCCGGGGGTCCCGGCCTCGGCGGCCGTGGTGACCAGGCCGATGGTCCTGCCGCGCATGCCGCCCGTCCCGAACTCCAGCTCCCGGTAGAAACGGTCGTTGAGCTCCCCCCAGCACCGCCTTTCGAGGAGCTCCGTGATGCTCGACTTGGCCCAGGCCGGAAGGCCGGCCCCTAGGTATGCGGCGATGCTCGCGATCGTGCTCGGCATGAGCTTGCCCGTGAGCACGGCGGACTGGAGTTGATCGGAGGGCGTCATCTCGGGGAAGGGTTAGAGGCAGAGTCCGTTCTTGATCGCGGGTTTCGTAGCAAGACGGGACCAGCTTTCGATGAAGGTCTCCTCGTCATAGCCGAAGAGCGGCGAAACCTCTAGGGCTAATTCCGGCAGGCCGGTCGGGTCCTCCGGAACCGCAGCCCCGGCCTTCGCGAGCCAGCGCGCGAACTGCCGGAGCTGGTCGGCCCGGCACGTTGCCGGCGAATCGACGCCCTCGGCGTTCTTCACCGGCGAGAAATCGTCGGCGCGGCGGGTCTCGACGATCACCGGGTTCCTCGCCGAGGGCAGCGCGTCGAAGACGAACATTTCGAACTTCACCCCATTCGTCTGCGCCGGGCGGACGTCCCTGCCGGCAGCGTCCACGGTGGCGATCTTCTTGTCGGCCCTGTGGAACGGGAGCGCGCCCGAGCCGTGGGCCATCCTCCTGATGAAGTCGCGGTCGATGATGTGGATGGCGATGCTGCCGGCCTCGTAGCGCAGCGCCCCCGTGGAGGGGTCCCTCTCCCGCTGGAGCTCGATCGGCAGGTCGGAGTACTCGATCACGACCAGCCGGCCCCCCTTCGTGCAGAAATGGCCGAGCTTCTCCTCGGGGTAGGCCTTGGGCACGGTCTTGCTCGACATCTCGGAGCCCCGCAGCAGGTGCCAGCCGATGAATGCCGCGTCGACGCAGCGGACGAGGGGGTTGTCGACCTGGAAGTAGCTCAGGGTGTCGATGCCCTCGGCAGCCATGAGGTCCAGCGTCCCGCTCCTCTCCAGGGCCCTGAGCGACCCCCCGTGCCCGTCCGGCGAAAGGGCGATCGATCCCCGGCTTTCGAGGAGGATCTTCCCCGAGTAGTCGACGGCGGGCATCCGCCCCTGGCGGAAGAGGTGGACGCGGCCCGGGTCGAGCCCGAAGTGGCGGTTGTCCCGGAAGTACGCCTCGGTCGCGGCATGGTTCTGGTGGCTCGTCATGATGAACCAGTGAAGGGGCCGCCCGTAGCGGGAACCCGCCGCGAGAATCTTCTCTGCGAACACCTGGAAGAGGGAGTGGCGGCGCACCGGCGTCACGGGAAACGTCCCCTTGGGCCCGTCGTAGCCAAGGCGCGTCCCCTGACCGCCCGCCACCGTGAACGCGGCCACCCGGCCCGCGCGCAGGGCCGCCTCGCCGGCCGCGGTGGCATCCGACCACGCCCCGGCGTCGCCCCCGTGGCCCGGCAGCCGCTCGTAGGGGGCCGGGACGAGCCCCTCCACGTCCGCGCCCGCCGGATTGCCCGACGCCACGAGGGTGCGCACGAGCCGGTCGACCTCTCCGAGGTCGATCTCGGAAGCCTCGGCTACCAGGCGCGCCCGGGCGTCGGGGGCAAGCCCGTCGAAGAAGGCGAACACCTGCCCCTGCCCGGCGCTGCGGAAGCGTTCAATGACGAGCTCGGAGTCGGTCGGCATCGGTAGCGGTCCTCACTCCTCGAAACGGTAGATGAACTCGTCGGGCTTGGCATAACCCAGCTTCTTGCGGATCACCTTGTCGACGTACTCCGGGTCCGACCTCAGGCGCTCGAGCACCCGCTCCTGCTGGCGCAGCCGCTCCTGGGCCTCCGTGAGCCTCTGGCGGTTCTGCGACTCCACCTGCTCCAGGCGGGAATACTCGTGGCGCGCGTCCAGGAACAGGTAGCTGCCCGCGACCCCGAGGCCCGCGAAAAGCAGCAGGTAGAGGCTCAGGATGGTCTTTCGGAAATTCACGGGTCTTTGACACCGATAAACAGCGCGCCATCACGGGTTCGCAATTCTTTTTGACGGACGCGTCAGGGCGCGGGTTTTGGCGTGCGTTTTGGGGGCGTCCCGGCTTACTCGGATTTGCCTATGTATCTGAGTTACTACGGATTCAACGAGATGCCGTTCAACATCACGCCGGATCCGAAATTCCTCTTTCTGAGCCCGACGCACCAGGAGGCGCTGCAGCATCTCAAGTTTGGCGTGCGCGAGCGCAAGGGCTTCATCGTCCTGATCGGCGAGGTCGGGTGCGGCAAGACGACGCTCTGCCGGCGCTTCCTCAACGAGCTCGACCCCGCGCGCTTCGACACGGCGCTCATCCTGAATCCCCGGGTCACGGAGACGCAGATGCTCAAGGCCATCCTCGGGGAGCTGGGCGAGACCAAGCTCGCGCGCAGCCAGGTCGACCTCGTCTCGCAGATGAACCGGGTCCTCCT